>JAGYLH010000047.1 GCA_018400955.1 Bacteroidales bacterium | reverse complement strand
CCGTTCAAGCTTTTTTTCTAATTTAGCCCCTTGTTTCAGCAAACAAATACTGAATATCCCTTGTTGTAATACAGGATAACAAAATTAAACCAATGAAAAGAGACTGGAAACCCATCAAATCCTATAAGGACATTCGTTTTGAACTGTGGAATCACATAGCCAAAATCACCATAAACCGCCCTGAAGTGCAAAATGCCTTTAGGCCCACCACTACTTTCGAAATGGCTGAAGCATTCGATATCTGCCGCGAAAAACAGGACATCTATATGATTGTCCTTACCGGCGAAGGCGACAAGGCTTTTTGCAGTGGCGGCGATCAGCAGGTAAAAGGCGAAGGGGGCTACATCGACGAGCAGGGCATCCCACGCCTGAATGTGCTGGATGTGCAACGCAAGATTCGTTCGATGCCCAAGCCTGTAGTCGCTATGGTAAACGGTTGGGCCGTTGGCGGCGGCCATGTGCTGCACGTAATTTGCGACCTGACCATTGCATCCGAAAATGCGCGCTTCGGACAGGTGGGCCCCAAAGTAGGCAGTTTTGATGCCGGTTTGGGATCATCTTATCTGGCCAGTATTGTAGGACAGAAAAAAGCACGCGAAATCTGGTTCCTCAACCAGTTTTATTCCGCAAAAGAAGCTTTAGAAATGGGCCTTGTCAATAAAGTAGTGCCCTTGGAACAACTGGAAGATACTACTGTGGAATGGTGTGAAATTATGATGAAACGAAGCCCCATGGCCCTGCGCATGATCAAGCTGGGATTGAATGCAGAACTCGACGGTCAGGTTGGTTTGCAGGAGTTTGCCGGCAATGCCACCTTGCTCTATTACCTTACCGAGGAAGCTCAGGAAGGCAAAAATGCATTCCTCGAAAAACGTGATCCCGATTTTCACAAATACCCAAAATTTCCCTAATTTATAGCTGATGGCCAGTTTTCGATCATGGGTTAAAGCGGCCCGATTACGCACCCTGCCGCTGGCACTGGCAAGCATTGCCCTGGGTGGTTTTATAGCCGCTGTGCACCCGTACTTCAGTTTAACGGCTGTTTTGCTGGCGGCAGTCACCACCTTGTTTTTGCAAATCCTGTCGAACCTGGCCAACGATTACGGCGATTCCAAAAGTGGTATCGATAACGAAAAACGGGTGGGGCCAAGGCGAACCGTTCAAAGCGGCGAAATAAAACCCACTGAAATGAAAACTGCTGTAATCCTTTTTGCGGCTTTATCGCTCATCAGCGGGCTGGCACTGATCGTATTCGGCGCAAACCTTTCGCTTCTCAACTCTTTGATTTTTTTGGCTTTAGGCCTTTCAGCCATTATTGCAGCCATCAAATATACGGTGGGTAAAAATCCCTATGGCTATGCCGGCCTCGGTGACCTTTTTGTGTATTTGTTTTTTGGTTTGTTGGGTGTAGGCGGCACCTATTTCCTGGCTACAAAAAGCTGGGATTTTACCATTTTACTCCCTGCATCAGCCATGGGCTTGTTAAGCGCAGGTGTGCTGAACCTCAACAATATGCGCGATCTGGTAAATGATAAATTGAATGGTAAAAACACAGTGGCCGTAAAAATTGGGGCACGTGCCGCCCTAATTTACCATACCTTTTTGGTGCTTTTGCCATTTTTGCTATTGTTTATCTACGTGCTGCTCACCCAATTTGAACCAAAAGCCTTTGCGTTTTTGTTGCTTTTGCCCTTATTTATTTTTGATTTGTGGAAAATAGCCAACACCAACGAGGCCCGCAAGCTGGACCCATTTTTAAAAAAACTGGCCCTTAAAACCCTGTTGCTTACCTTGGTTTTTGGAATCAGCTTAGTTTTGCAGTCATGATGTCCATGCGAACTATCCATTTTCCTTTGCATTTCAAACGGCCGGCAGGCACTTCGCGGGGGGTGTTGCGCCAGAAAGATTCATGGTTTATTGTGTTGGAAGAGAACGGCAAAAGGGGCATTGGCGAATGCAGCCTGATACCCGGGCTGAGCCCCGACAACAGGGAAACTTATGAACGGGAACTGGATTGGCTCTGCACACACACGAATAGTTACGCAAATTGGATGGAAACCAAAGGACCCCTTTTCCCTTCCATCAAGTTTGGGATGGAAACAGCTTTGGCTGATTTGGGTGCCGGTGGAAAAAATATTTTTGGTGAAACAGCCTTTACACTAGGCACCAAAGGCATTGCCATCAATGGGTTGATCTGGATGGGCAGCACCAAATTTATGGGAGCAACAAATTCGCGCTGGATGCAGGGGATTCAACTGCATCAAAATAAAAATAGGTGCCATTGATTTTGAAGAGGTGGCCCATACTCAAAATGATTCGCCGGCAGTTTGGCCTGCGAAACGCCATGAGAAATTAGAGCTGATGCCAATGGTGCCTTTGCCATAGAAGAGGCCCATCGAAAAGCTGAAGCGTTTGTCCGCTTTCAACATTCATTCCATTGAACAGCCCATACAGGCGAGCGATGGGAAAATATGGCCAGGAGCTTTGCGAAAAGCCCCATCCCCATACTTTGGATGAAGAGAATTGATAGGGCTTACAAGCATTATAGAACAACAGAAATGCGGGAAACCATCAAACCGGCCTATATTATTTTGAAGCCCAGTTTATTGGGGGGCATATCTGACCTCCAGACAATGGACAAAACTGGCTGAATCTACGCGAGTCATCTGGAGCACTGGATGGACGAGCATTACACGGACGTGGCCAATGCCCGCGATGCGGCAAATTACTCAAAGAATACGAAGGATTCGGGACATCTCTAAAACCAGCGTTTGAGCCGATCATCGTCGCGCGCAAACCCCTCGACGGCACCGTCGCCGGGAATGTGCTCAAGCACGGCTGCGGGGCGTTGAATGTGGATGGGTGTCGGATTACTGCGGATGGCGGTCGCCCGTTGCGCGAGATCGACCCGAAACAGACGAACAACAACGCCTATGCCGGGCGCATGGACGGATCGCTTCAAGGGGGATCGAAAGCCGTTGGCGAGACGACTCTTGGCCGGTTCCCCGCGAACCTCATTCACGACGGCTCGCCCGAGGTGGTCGCGCTGTTTCCGCAAACGGAATCGGGCACACTGAATCAAGGATCGATCACGTCGGAAAACCGGATCTACGGCAAGCGCGGAGGGTACGACAACCCGACGCTGTATCAAGGCAACCAAGGCAGCGCCGCCCGCTTCTTCTACTGCGCCAAAGCCAACAAGTCCGACCGCGACACCGACAACACGCACCCGACCGTAAAACCCGTCGAGCTGATGCGCTATCTGGTGCGCTTGGTTACCCCGCCACGCGGCGTCACGCTGGACCCCTTTATGGGCTCAGGTTCTACCGGAGTCGCCGCCGTCCTCGAAGAGGCCCGGTTCATCGGCATCGACTACGAACCAAGCTATTTCGAGATCGCCAGCCGCCGCATCGACGACGCCCAACGCCAGCAGACCCTAGACCTGGATCCGCCCGACCCGCGCGCCCAAACCCCTCAATAAAAAAATCCCGGTTTTTCGTCTTCGCCCCCTTGCGCTCTTATAATTACATGCTAGTATTATATTCAAGCAAGGGGCAACGACGACAACCAACCGGAGAGACGCCATGCAGACCATCATCATTGGCGGCAGCAGCATTCCGGTGCTTTTGGAAAGCCAATTGCAAGGCTTGCACACTAGTTGCTGGCACACCTATGGCATGACCGAAACATTGAGTCATATTGCTCTGAGGCCGCTGAATGGAGAAAACAGGAGCGATTGGTTCACCCCTTTGCCGGGCATTCAAATCGATCAGGATGAGAAAGGTTGTTTGCAAATAGAAGCGACGCATCTATATGACAATAAATTAGTTACGAATGACCTGGTGCATCTCGATGGCAATCGTTTTAAAGTATTGGGGCGAATAGACGATGTAATTGTGAGTGCAGGGCACAAGCTACACCCTGGTCTGATTGAACAAAAAATTGAAGCATTATTGTCTTTACCTTTCTTTATAGGTGCAGAGAAGCATAAAATCGCAGGGCAGTCAGCACTGTTGGTGGTTGAAGGACAGCTTTCGGTCAATGGGATATTTCAGCTTTGGAAAATGATGGAGACCAAACTGCCACCCTATGAAATGCCACGCAGGATGTATTTTTTACCCAATTTCGATTACCTCGAAAGCGGAAAGATTAACAAAAGGAAAACATTGGAAAAAGTTGTTTCGTTTAGAACCTGTTGAGATTTTTGTGTAGTTATTACTGATGTTTCGTGGAGATTTAAACAAACATGATCTGCAGTAACAGTCTGTTTATAAATATTATACGACAGGGTGAAGACTTTGATGAGTTGCTGTTTTTGACATAAAAAATCAATCCTGAATTCGCTACCTTTGCCGTTCGAAAACCATTCTGCCTTATGAACACATCACAAGCATTCCAACAAGCTATTATCCAAGGAATTCCTAATGAATTGCCCAATCCAAAACCCTTTGATACAAATATCAACCATGCCCCTGTCAGAAAAGACGTCCTGAACAGGGACGAGAAAAAACTGGCATTGAAAAACGCCTTGCGCTATTTTCCCGCAAAATTCCATGCCGAATTATCAACGGAATTTGCCGAAGAACTAAAAACATTCGGGCGCATCTATATGCACCGTTTCAGGCCTGATTATAAAATTTATGCCCGCGATATCGTTGCTTTTCCGCATCAATCCAAACAAGCAGCAGCCATCATGCTCATGCTTAGCAACAACCTGGATGATGCTGTGGCACAACACCCCCATGAGCTGATTACCTATGGCGGCAACGGTGCCGTTTTTCAAAACTGGGCACAGTACTTGCTCACCATGCAGTATCTAGCCACTATGACAGACGAGCAAACGCTGGTATTGTATTCGGGGCATCCAATGGGCCTGTTCCCTTCACATAAGGATGCCCCCAGGGTGGTGGTAACCAACGGCATGGTAATCCCCAACTATTCCAAACCGGATGATTGGGAAAAATTCAATGCTTTAGGTGTTTCCCAATACGGACAAATGACAGCCGGCTCCTTTATGTATATCGGACCACAAGGCATTGTGCACGGCACCACCATCACCGTTCTGAATGCAGCCCGCATGCAGCATCACCCTAATTACCGGGGCGGCCTCAAACTTTTCGTAACTTCTGGTTTGGGTGGCATGAGTGGTGCCCAGCCAAAGGCCGGTAACATTGCAGGTGTGGTGAGCATCACTGCTGAGATAAACCCCAAAGCGGCCTACAAACGTCAAAGCCAGGGATGGGTAGATGAGGTAATTACCGATGTGGATCATGCCATTGATACAGCACTTGAATGGCAACAGAAAAAACAGCCCCACTCCATTGCTTTTCTGGGCAATATTGTGGACTTGTGGGAAAGATTGGCCGAAAGGGAGATTGTTGTTGATATGGGCTCGGACCAAACCTCATTGCACAACCCTTGGGCAGGCGGTTATTATCCTGTTGGATTTTCGTATGAAGCCGCCAATGAAATGATGGCCAAGCAGCCTGAACTGTTTAAAACCAAGGTGCAGGAATCCTTAAAAAGACAGGTAGAGGCCATTAATTTACTTGCTTCACAAGGCATGTATTTCTTTGACTATGGAAATGCCTTCCTACTCGAGAGCAGTCGTGCAGGTGCCAATATGATGGATGAGAATGGCAAATTCCGTTATCCATCTTATGTACAGGATATTATGGGGCCTCTTTGCTTTGATTATGGTTTTGGCCCTTTCAGATGGGTTTGTGCTTCGTCCAGGCCCGAGGATCTTGCTACGACGGACCGTATTGCGGCAGAGGTGTTGGAAGAAATTGCACAAACTGCCCCCGTTGAAATTAAGCAACAAATGGCTGACAACATCCACTGGATCAGGGAAGCGCAGAAGAACAAACTGGTTGTGGGTTCACA
Organism: Bacteroidales bacterium; assembly: GCA_018400955.1. Lineage (GTDB taxonomy): Bacteria > Bacteroidota > Bacteroidia > Bacteroidales > F082 > CALAZZ01. Next base: position 22,455 of record JAGYLH010000047.1, on the reverse strand, counting down.
GGCCCGCATCTTGTATGCCGATGCCGAAGGCCGCATCAGGATTGCTGCGGCTTTTAACAATGCCATAAAAACAGGTGAAATAACCGGCCCTGTGGTACTTGGCCGCGACCACCATGATGTTTCGGGCACTGATTCTCCTTTCCGCGAAACTTCCAACATTTATGACGGCAGCAGCTTTACGGCCGATATGGCCATTCAGAATGTGATTGGCGACGCTTTCCGCGGTGCCACCTGGGTGAGCATTCACAATGGCGGTGGTGTTGGCTGGGGCGAAGTCATCAATGGCGGCTTTGGGATGGTGCTCGATGGCTCCGCTGATGCTGACCGCAGACTGCGGAATATGCTCCATTGGGATGTAAACAACGGCATTGCACGACGTAGCTGGGCACGCAACGAGGAGGCTATTTTTGCCATCAAAAGGGCGATGGAAGCCGAACCTTTGCTGAAGGTAACCCTTCCAAACATTGCAGATGACAGCCTGTTGGAAGGATTGGTTTAAGAGATTGAATTATTCAATATCAAGTATTTCGATAAAGAAAAAGAAGATGAAGGATCTTTGTCAAAGTACTCAAAGAGCAGTTGAAACATGTTTTTTTAGTTAATGTAATAAGTTTGCCATGAAGCCTTTTGAAAAGAATACTTTCTTTGTCAGTAGGTTGAGAACTTAAAAAACAAACAGGAGCATCTTAATTTAAAGTAGTTACAAGTGATGATATTTGCATACATTTTCATTGTGTTATCGATAGCAATTGCAATTTTTCAGGTTGTTTTAGCTCTAGGCGCACCACTTGGAGATTATACCCTGGGAGGTAAATATCCGGGGAGATTACCAAATAAGCTGCGAATTGCAGCAGTTTTTCAAATACTTATACTTTTTATTTTTACTGTGACTGTGGCTAGCAAATCTGGAATTGCATTTGAAGCATTTTATACTATGGCAAGAATTGGCATTTGGGTGGTTTTTGCTTTTTTCATCATGGGTACAATTTTAAATCTATCTTCACCAAGCAAAAAAGAAAAAATTGTTATGGGCCCATTAAATATTATTGCCCTGATTTGCTCATTCATGGTTGCGATTAGTTGACACTTTTATCATCGCGCATTAAGCTGTTTTACGAAATGACTGACGCAGTTGCAACAACAGCAATTTATTAACCACCAATCGATTTGCTTCTGTCAAAGCAAAAGTTTTGAGGAGTACTATTACGACCACAGTATTGAGAGATTTAAAATTATCCTTATGATTGCAGATGCCAAAATTCGGAATTTTGAGACCATCGGTGATGCTTCAAATATGTTCCTGTTAACAAACAGCAAAAGTATACTGAATTATGTCGGAGAATTTTGTTGCTTTCAAGGAGTTTTTTGGTTAATGAATCCGCTGGCGTTGATAACAAAATGATTTGTAAAATCGCAGCAAAAAAACTGCCATAAAAACATGTTGACTTTAAAAAACATCAAAGTTTCAATGAGGCACACAATTTTAACTTCAATGCTGCTGATTGCAATTTCTCACACAGCATTTGCACAGATTGAATATCAAGGAAAAACAGAAATTGGGTATATGAGGTTTCAGCACCATACGATTCAAGTAGATCCGGGGCCTGGCTGGAAAGGGTATAATCTGAATAATAGTGGAATTGACAAACCCTGATGAACGGACTGACTATATTTAACAAGAAATTATTTGCTGGTATTGGACTCGGATACTTAAATTTTGAAGGCATTCATGGGGTTTCTGTTTTTGCAGACCTGGAATATCTGCCATTGAAATCAAGGGCTACACCTCTGTTGAACTTGAAAATTGGTCATATCCATATTTGGAATCAATATGAAGGTGGAACAGGGACAATGCTTGGTGAAATTGCTCTCGGAATAAATTACAAAACTGACAGAAAAATTCAGGCTACCTGAAATCAGGGATACTGTTAACACAACAATCTTTCCTGATACCAACAACTATTGGGTTCAGGTTTTGAAAGTAGTGGCAAAGAATACTTTGCACGAGAGAAAAGGATAAATATAACAGCATCTGTGTTGTCCTAAATTCATTGTTTTTACGCGAAAACATATTTGGACTAAACTGATAATATATTGCTTACAAGCGAAACAAAAAATAACACCAACCTATTTTCAAACATAAAAAGAGTGTTTATAGCAATCAAATCGCCATTGATTTAGTTATCTTTGTAAAAAGAAAAGAAGATGAAAGGAACGATAAAGGTAGAATATCCAGAATCATTAGCAGATATATTGAAGCTTAGCGAAAATGATTTTGAGTTGGAAATGAAAACAAGCTCATTGATAAAACTTTATGAACTTGGCAGAGTCTCCTCTGGAGTTGCTGCAAGTGTTTTAGGATTATCAAGACTTGATTTTTCTTGAAGTGCTTTCGAAATACAACGTTTCAGTGCTTGGAAGGTACGATGCTGATGAATTAAATGAAGACATTGCAAATGCCTAAGGTTGTATCAAACACTACTCCGATCATATCTCTTTTGAAACTGAATCGCCTTGACTTTTTACAAAATCTTTATACAGAGGTTTATATTCCCATAGCAGTATTTAATGAGATTGAAGCCGGAAAAGCAAAAGGGTACTACAAAGATTTATCTAAAATTGATTGGATAAAAATCACTGAACTAAAAGACAAACAGGCAAATTAATCGCAAGTGCTTGTTTATAAATATTTTATGTATATTATTAAACAGCTGAAATAATACTAAAAGTTCAAGATGTAATTTTTTTCCGTTTTATAATGAAACTAAAAAGCTTAGATTTGTAACGATAAAAACACACTTTTCATGGAACGTTTAAGATTTATAGATTTATTTTGTGGGATAGGGGGCTTTAGAGTTGCCATGGATCAAGCCTGTAAAGAGAATGATCTAATACCCGAATGTGTATTTTCCTCTGACATTGACCCTTACTGCCAAGATAGTTACGAAGCTAATTTTGGACATCGTCCCACAGGCGATATAACCAAGGTTGATGAAAATGACATACCAGACCATGATATATTATTTGCTGGATTCCCTTGCCAACCTTTTAGTATAATAGGTCAAAGACAAGGCTTTAACGACATAAGAGGTACTCTTTTCTTTGATATAGCGAGGATTATCAAACAGAAACAACCTAAAGCATTTGTTTTAGAAAATGTCAAGCAGTTAGTGGGACATGACAAAGGCAGGACATTGAAAATAATTTTAAACACATTACAAGATTTGGGATATGATGTCCATTATGCAGTGCTAAATGCACTTGACTACGGCCTGCCCCAAAAAAGGGAAAGGGTAATAATTGTTGGTCATAGGCAACCAATCCTTTTTTCATTCCCGTCGCCTATAAGACCTTTTAAGCCATTGTCGGATATACTCGAAAAAAGAGTTGACCAAAAACATAACGCCTCTGAATATATTGCAAATAAAAGAAAACAAAAACATCAATCTGCTTATAAATTATCAATATGGCACGAAAATAAATCAGGCAATATATGCTCATACCCATACTCTTGTGCCTTGAGGGCAGGAGCGTCATATAATTATCTGCTTGTAAATGGCGAACGAAGGTTAACACCTAGAGAAATGTTAAGGTTACAAGGATTTCCTGACTCTTACAAAATTGTAGTGAATGACAGTCAAGCCCGAAAACAGGCCGGAAATGCCGTACCAGTCAATATGGTCAAAGCTGTTATTCTTAAACTTTTGCCTTACGTTGCTTCCTCATTGGATATTACATCAGTCTTACGTGAATATGAAGTAAATTATGGAGAGAGATAAATCACCAAGATTAAGAACAGTTAATAAATCTGTTTCTGCATTCCCACTAAACAAATTCCCTAAAGATTTTCCATATTTACTTGGGAAAGAATTAATATACGTATTAGCCTCCAAAGGAAAACCAGAACTGGAAGGCTCAGAATGGGAAAATATTTTCGCGAATTGTATTTGTGCAGATTGGAAGCCCTCAAATGTTGGCCTTGATGATATCGTTTTAGGAAACACTGTTTGGGGGGCTAAGACTGTGAAATCGTCTAATCCATCAAAACAGAAGAAAGTAAGGTTAATTTCTGGACGAAACTCACCTGTTTATTCTTATGGTGAAACAATTGACACTTCAAGTGATGCTTCCACTATTGGAAAACTTATTCTTGATATATGGAACGAACGGGTTTCCGCTATACGGGAGAAATTTAAACACTTAAGAACTGTTGTTTTAATAAAATCAAATGATTTAAGAGAGGTTGTAGTTTTTGAATTTGAAACTATTCGTTATGATTTTGAGAGGTATGAATGGAAATGGAATAAGAATCAAAATTTGGAAGGTATTGAAAAAAGAAGTGGGCAACATCGCTTCACATGGCAGCCTCATGGCTCTCAATTTACCATTATCGAAGAAGTTCCCCAACAAAGTTTAATCATTGAAGTAAAACAACCAACTATATTGGATAAGGAACAGATTTTAAAAGCTTTAGGTTTTGATAGCTCTTGGATAACTGTTACTCATAAAAACGTATAGAATCATTTTATTGAAAACTAACACCACACACGCCTATCCGGAAAGCCAAACAAGCAAAAAGTTGTCCATTAGACAGGGACACTTAACACACAATCGATCCACACACCTTTATTACCATTTCATCTATTTTCCTATAAACCAAAGCCTTAACATTTTTTAAAGAACTGCACCATTGAAGAATAAAAACTTCGCTTTACCTTCGCTGCCTAATACCACAAATTGCGCCTCCTTTTAACAATAGCATTGGTTTTGGTTGTCCGGCTTGTCACCCAAGCCCAAGAGCCTCTTATCTTCAAGGCACAGTTGCTGACTTCCGACAGCCTCTTACCTATGGCCAATGTGCACGTTATCAGCAAGCAATTGCGGCAAGGCACGATTAGCAATCCGGATGGTTTCTTCAAGATATGGTCGCAGCCAAACGACTCCCTGCTCTTTACCTCGGTTGGCTTTGAGCGCAGAATCGTGCATTTAACAGATAGCATACTGCAACAGGGCGAATCTGCAGTTATCCTTTTAAACAAAGACACCGTGAATATGCAAGAGGTGGTGGTGCGTTCCTTTTATGACTGGCCCACCTTTAAATACCTTTTTGTAAATATGAAACCCATTAAACCGGTGACTGTGGAATGGCTTAATGAGGAGCTGCAACGTTCGTTGGATGAGGTCCGTTATCAACCCTTATCCATGAAAGGCCCCATACAGGCTCTTTATGACCTCTATAATCAAACTGCGCGCATTCAGAGGCGTCTCGAACGCAACCGCCGCTGGTACAACCAACAAGTGATACGCGAAGGAAGGCCGCAGGATACCATACCCGTTTTACCCCCTCATTTAGCCGAATAGCTGGTGTTTACACAAAAGAAACTACCTTTCCAGCTCGCTGTTAATGAGTGGCTATATAATGATACTTTTGGTTTATCACTGAACAATTCATTCAATTCCATGTTTTAAGGATAATTGGATCAAAAAAAATATACCTAATGTATTAGGGTATTTTCGCAATGAACTGTCTTACTTCAGAAACAACTGATAAACCCAACTTTAACTACCAAATCTTATTCACTATGAAAAAAATTCTCCCGCTTTTTCTTATCTTACTGATGGCAATTACATCAGTAGCCCAAAATCCTCCATATGGCCTTCAGGCTGTTGTCGAGGGCAATGATGTATCCCTACAATGGACCGAACCCATACAAGGGGAACTCTTTCCCCTTAGCTATTCGAGTGGTACCAACTTTTCAGCACTTGGATATGCCTCTGAGGACCCCTATTTAATAGCTGCCCGTTGGGAAGCTGGCAGCCTCAATGCCTATGACGGATTCCCCATTGTGCAATTTGAATTCTTTGTTTTAGAGGGCGGAGCCGATTTGAGCCTCAAAATTTTAGAAGGCAGTCAGGGTGATCAGCTTATTTACGAGCAAGCCATTACAAATGTGCAGCCCGATGCCTGGAACCTGATTTACCTCGATAATCCACCCGTTGTGGACGCCTCAAAAGAACTGTGGATCGCTATTGAAGTTGATCAGAGCAATATGGTATTGTATCCGATTGGATTGGATGAAGGCCCGGCAGTAGCTGGCTTTGGTGATATGATAAATTACCAAGGTTTTTGGGAGAGTATCACTGATTATGGCCTCGACCATAATTTCAGCCTGAAAGCTTATGTTGCAGATGCCAACGGGAATAGAATCGCTATAGAAAACACTCCTCAACCATTTGCCCTTCCAAAAGGAAATACAGGTGAATTATCAATTGTTTCAACAGGAGCAATTGCAACTCCGGAGCGCAATTTATCAGCCAACAGAAGTTTGCCCGACACTTACAACATTTACAGGAACGATGCACTAATAGGCTCCTCACCGGCCACTTTTTTTGAAGATCTGGACTTGGACAATGGAATTTATACCTATGGTGTTACGGCGGTTTATGGTGACGAAGAAAGCTCAGCTGCCCAAACAAGCGCTCAGATCGGTTCGCCCGATTTCAGTATCCTTCCTGAAGTATTTATCGACAGTTTTCCAGCCAACGGGTATATTGTGCGTCAGATTGAGATTGCCAACAATGGCGAAATACCCTTGATTTGGCAGGCACAAACCAGCGACTACAGCATCTTACTCGAAGTTCATGAAGGAAGTATAGATCCGGGAGCTTCTCAAACCCTTGATTTACACATTTATACATACGACTTTCCGCTTGGGGCAAATGTTGAATCCATCACATTCACAACCAATGATGTAGCATTTCCATCCTTTGTTTACGAATTGAATTTTAACATCATCGCCACTGCTTCATTCTACATTCAAAGTGACCAAATCAATTTTGGCCCCACTACTATTGAACAACCTGCCTTACGCCAACTCTATGTTTTTAATGAAGGGCTGGAAACACTGCTATTGAGCAATTTCACCTCTGACAGTCCGTTTTTTGAATCAACAATAGATGAGTTGGCAATAGCCCCGCATGAGTTTGGGTTTTTATCGGTTATATTTAGCCCTGAAGAAGTTACATCATATAACGGGGTTTTGAGTTTTACGACAAACGATCCGGAGACCCCAACTTATGACATACAACTGAGTGGCTCAGGCATTGTTCCTGCCCCCTCTTTCCTTTTTGCTGAGGAAATTAACAATGAAGATGTTGAGCTCAATTGGGAGGACGCAACAGGTGAAAATGGCAGCGTATTGGCATATTGTTCTGATGTTTACTACTCTTCCTTTGCTTTGGGCCAGGGTTTTATCTATGACATAGCCATAGGCTGGCCTGCAACCTTACTTGAGGATTACGAGGGGCAATCAATTGTATATGTGTCTTTCTTCCCAACAGCTGAAGACAGCGAATATACGCTAAAAGCGTGGACAGGAGACAACCTGGAGTCTCTTGTTTACAGCCAGCAAATCACCAATTTCACACCCTACCAATGGAACACAATCCAGTTAGATGCCCCCATATTTATCGATGCAACAGAAAACCTCTACATAGGATTTGAAATCAATCAAACAGATTTTGAATATCCGGCAGCCATTGACCAGGGTCCTTCAGTTGAAGGCTTCAGCGATCTGATTTATTTTGAAGGCGAGTGGCTTACACTTGCTGACTATGGTTTTTCAAACAATTGGCTGATCAAAGCATTTGTTTCTGAAGTAAATGGCCCTGTTACCATGCAGCAACTGCCAGGCAGTGCTGAGAAACAAAATACCGGCGAAAGCAACGACCTCCAGATTAAGCAATACACCCATACCAGCATCGCCCACTTAAACCAGCAAAACCGTTCCTTACTGTTCGAAGGTTATAATGTTTTCCGCAATGGTGTGTTGATTCAATCACTTTTGCAGGAAAATACTTATTATGATGCCGGTCTGGCACTGGGCACCTATACGTATCAGGTAACAGCTGTATTTGAACAAGGCGAGAGCGAACCCATTTCTCAGATGGTACAACTCGGCGCCCCGGTGCTCAGCATCAATCCCCCGTCAATCAATGATTCCATTGAGTCAGGAAATCAGAAAACCTATCTCATTGAGTTTTCAAATTCAGGATTAATTGACCTGGAATGGGCATTCCAAACCTTGCCCAACGGCATCAGCTTTTCTGCTTCTTCAGGCGTATTGGCCCCGGGTGCAAGCGAGGAACTAACACTTACTTTTGATGCATCACAAATGTTTCCGGGCATGCGCAACATCCAGCTGTTTATCCTCACCAACAACTTATCCAACCCTGCCAGTCTTTTCCAAATCAATATGTTAGTAACTGGTGACCAAGGCTTGGTTTTCAGTGAGGACGAAATCGATTTTGGCATGGTGAACCTCAATGAGCAAATTGTGCGTACGTTGGGAATCACCAACAACAGCGCTGTTTTCGGTTATGTTTATGTAGTGAGTGATTCATATTATTTCCAGCCACATATTGCATATGCCTATATAGCCCCAGGCGACAGTGCATCAATTGTCATCAGCTTTTCAGGCAACGAAATTGGTGCCTACGATGCTAATTTATTGGTAGGTGTCTATTTTAATGATGAAATTGTTGAATACAACATCCCCATGTCAGCCTTTGTGAACCTGCCGGTTCCGTCAGGTCTCGAAGCTGCGCTTGTAGGTGATACGGTAAACCTAAGCTGGTTGCCCCCGGGAATTAATCCCAATATGCTGCAATATGGCAATGGCGACATCCAAACAGCCATATTTTATGGTACGCCTGGTGTTTTTGAGGCAGCTGCCAAATTCGGCCCCGAAACCTTGCAATACTATGCAGGTCAGGTATTATCCCACATTGGCTTCTTTTTATGGGAAACCGGGCCCGAATTCAGTTTGAAGGTGTACAGTGGTGAAAATGCTGAAAACCTTATTTATGAGCAAGTTATTGGAGATGAACTGGCTGTCGGCTGGAACGATATAGCCCTTGATCAAGCCTTGGCCATTAATGCAGATGACTATTTGTGGATTGGTTACGAACTTACACAACAGGATATCTATTATGCATCAGGTGTTGACTTTGGGCCGGCGGAGCCTGGCAAAGGCGACCTTGTCCGCATCGAAGGCGGTGAATGGACTTTCCTTACCGACTATGGACTGCCTTACAACTGGAACCTCAGAGGCTGGGTTAGCGAGGGTGACTCAAGTGTGGTGCTTTCGCAAGCAGTTCCTTCGCCTGTTACATTTTCACAAAATGTGCCTGTGACAGCACCTTTTGAAACCGCTGCTTTTGCATTTGAAAACAGCCAGCGATCAGTTAGCAACAGTTTGATTGGTTACAATGTTTACCGCAACGGAAGCATGCTTGCCAATGCTATTTCCGAAACTAACTATACGGATATACTGGAAACCCCGGGTGGTTATCTTTATGAAATCACCTCCGTTTTTCCCGAAGGTGAAAGTATGCCAGCAGCTGTTTTTGTCAACAACGACACCACCATGATCGTTCCCGATGGCTGGAATTTCAATCCGACTGCTTTTTCGCACAATATTTACATTCCCGTTGAAACAATGACAAGAAGCAACCTCGAAATGAGTGCCGGCGACATGATTGGTGTATTTTATCACCAGGATGGTGTGCCACACTGTGCAGGTGTGGTTGGTTACCAAAATAACTATCTGATGATTACAGCTTATGGAGATGACCCTACAACTGCCGAAAAAGAAGGACTTGCATTTGGCGAAACTATCTATTGGAAAGTTTATTTCCAGGAATCGGGGCTGGAATATGAGCTCAGCGTAACCTATGATGAGTCAATGCCACAGCATGACGGAACTTTCCATATGAATGGCCTCTCGATGCTGTCAACCATGGAAACCACCATTACTTCTATTGAACAAAATAGGTCTGCAGATTGGTTTGTTTATCCCAACCCAAGCAACGGTCAGTTTACAATTAACGGACTGGAAAACAACGACCGCATAAAGGTGATGGATGCTACCGGACGTATAATCATCCAACAACAGCTAAACAACAATCCTGCAATCAATCTTAGTATTAAAAACAAAGGCTTGTATATTATTGAACTAGAACGAAATAACTATATCGAACACCGTAAACTGATCATACAATAGGACTAGTTGGTTGAAAAGGGGAAACGCCGGGCAGTAATGTCCGGCGTTTTTTTTATTCCTGATTGAAGCGTGTATAAAAAAATATTAGAGATTAAGCGCCTTAAAGTAAGCACGTAGCATTTCGGCACTAATGCCAGCCGGACTCACAACCTCCAGCATAGCAGCTTTTTCAGCCGGTTTGAAAAGAGATACCAATCCAGCCTTTAGTTCATCTGCATTCGTTGCGACATAATAATCCACCCCAAATGATTTGGCAATATGCTCAGCCGAAGTGTGGTGCTGTGCTTCAAAAAAGTCTTCCATCAAACCTGTTTTGTCCGGGCCTGGAATAAAGCGAAAAATGCCCCCGCCTCCATTATTGATCATAATAACTTTTAAGTTAGCGGGCAAATACTTGTTCCACAAGGCATTGGAATCGTAAAAGAAACCCAGGTCGCCTGTAATCATCAGGGTAGGACGGCCTGTTGCATAAGCCGCACCTGCTGCTGTTGAAATGCTCCCGTCAATGCCACTAGTGCCCCTGTTGCTGTCAAAACGAAAACCACCGGGATAGGCAAAAAGCTGGGAATATCTTACAGGTGTGCTATTTCCCAATTGTATATCATAGCCCGAAGGCAAAGTTTCTACGATTGTTTCAAAAATCTTTAAATCACAATATGGACTGTTTTGCAGAAATCGATAATGGTTTTTTTCAGCTTTTAGGGCAATCTGATTCCAATTATGGCTGAAGGTTGATTCTGCAGGACTGATTTTTGGTATCAGTTGGTCAAAAAAGGTTTCTGCCTTCACGGGAATGGACAAACTTAATTTCTGATAAGTATCCATTTGCCATTCCTCAGGATCAACGTGCCAATGGGCCAGCATCGGCGCATTGCGCAAAAAACCTTTAACCTGTTTTGACACAATCGTACCACCTATGGTAATCAACAAATCAGGTGCATACCGGGGATCATCTTTTGGAACAGCCCCCAAACTGCGGTCGATCCAGGCAATAAAGTCGGGATGGTTTACATTTGAAGTTGTTTCTGTGAGCACCACTACATCAGGAAAACTGCTTAACGTGATTAAAAGTTTTTCAAGGGTTTGATTGGGTACCATCTGCCCGACCAAGATCATCTTTTTCTTAAACCGGTTCCAATCATTGGACAATTGATCCATGTGATAGTCCTCTAACAGGCTTTGGGTAGGCTGAATGGTAAAATCCTTGGGTTTGGTGTGCAGCTGTTGCTCAAAACCATAGAGGGGTTCCGTGAAAGGAATATTCATATGAACCGGCCCGGGAAGCGGATATTGACAAGCATTCAAAGATTCGCTGATAAGCCGGTCATTGTAAAATAAATCATCTTCATTTTGCACTGATTGTGGCAGCTGCAAACTTTTTTTAATGTAGTTGGCAAAAACATTTTGCTGTCGGATTGTTTGTCCGTCTCCCTGATCGATCCATTCAATCGGCCGGTCGGCTGTAAGCACGAGCAGGGGAACTTTCTGATAGTAGGCTTCGGCAATAGCCGGAGCATAATTGAGGGCCGCTGATCCCGAAGTGCAGGCGATGGCTACCGTTTGCCCCAGTTGCTGCGCCATGCCCAGGGCAAAAAATGCCGCACTGCGCTCATCAACGATTGTAAGGCATTTAAAAGCAGGATGTTTACAAAAAACACTCACGATAGGGGCATTGCGCGAACCCGGCGAAACAATCAGGCATTTTATACCCCGCATGGCCATTATCTCAGCCAGGTGCAACAATCCGGTTTTGTCATGTATCATGCCACAAAGGTCTTGAATTATTCCTGAATTACTGCAAGCAATGTTTCGGCTTTGTTTTTTGTTTCCTCCCATTCCTTTTCCACTTCAGAATCAATGGTTAAGCCTCCTCCTGTATATAAATATGCCTTTTTACCAATAATTTGCATACAACGCAAATTTACAAACAAATGGGCTGTTCCATTGTTTTTGACCGGCCCTAAAAACCCGGTGTACAAACCGCGTTTATGGGGCTCGGTAAGGAGTAACTCCTTTTTGGCTTCCACAGCGGGAAGCCCGCAAACGGCTGGTGTGGGGTGCAATTGCATGGCCAATTCAATGGCGTTTAGTTCTGGTGTCAAACTAAAGTTGAAGTTGGTGCATAAATGAGCGAGATTACCAGCAGCACTGGTGAACCTCTCCCCTATTCCAAGGTTTTTAACACCTGCCTGAATCAGCTTCCCCTCAATATAGTCGGTAACAAATTGCTGCTCGGCCATTTCCTTGTTAGACCAATACACCCTGTCAATACCTTTGTCATCCAAAACGCGGGTCCCTGCCAGCGACATGGTCTTGCCTTGTTTTGCTGCATCTACTTCCAACAAGGTTTCAGGGCTAGCCCCCAGCCACAATGCTTTATCCCCATCATAAAACAGATAAACAAAAGCAGCCGGGTATTTTTTACACAGCTTTTCAAAAAGTACAGCGGGATTCGTCCGCCCGTCCAATGCTGCTTCAATGACGCGCGAAAGCACCAGCTTCTGGAACTTCCCCGATTGCATTTTACGCATCAATGCAGCAAACTGTGTGCTATAGGATGCATAATCTGCAACCACTGGTTTACCTCCTTGAAAATCAGGGATTGCGGTTACTTCGTCTATTCCATCGAAATCGGCATCAGTTGACCAGCCCTCCACTTCAAAAAAGGGAAGGTAATAGTAAAGGGGCGTTTCATGATCAGAATTAAAAGGGGCAACAATGAAACAATCGCCGGTGGCATAGCGCTGGTCGGTTGAAAAAAAACCGCCTGCAAGTGTCACCGGCACCTGAGTGTTTGGGAGCCTGTAACTCACAAAAGGGATTCTATTGCCAAGCAGGCTGCACAAAAAACTGACCAGCTGCATTTATTTCCGGGTCTTTGGTTTCGCTATTATGAAATTTGTAAGCCGACAGGTGGTTATCAACAAGTCATCCTCGTCTATGATATCAATATTCCAAACATGCGTATTGCGTCCGTGATGCAAGATGCTTGCTTTCAAAACCCAGCCCCTTTTGGCTGACCGCACGTGGTTGGCGCTCATATGCGCTCTCCTGACTCTTGTTTTCCAGGTCAACCAATAAAGATGAACCAAAACCCCCAGGGTTTCGGCTAGAGTGAGCTGCTGCCATGCAATATGCCAAGCGGTTGCCGGGTGCGCTCATCCACCGGCATGCGCGCATGTATGTAGCCTTCCTTCACCTCAAGGTATTCAATACCAATCTGCTCCATTAAAGTATTCTTGTTCATGGCATTAAATGCGGCAACCAGGTCAATGGGCGATATTTTATCGTTTTTTGGCATAGTTTCGTTTACTTTTGATTGTCGCTGCTATTTAGCTGCTTCCTTTTCTTTTTGCGTTCAATACGTTGGGCAATCAAAATACTGATTTCGTAGGAGGCTACAATCAAAGGCACCACCAGAATCTGGCTGAACATATCAGAGGCGTAATAATGGCTGCCACCGAAAGCAATATAACAATGGTGTATTTTCGGTTGCGCTTCAAATAGGCCGGTGTTACCAGTCCAGCCTTGGTGAGAAAGAAAATCAGAATGGGCAATTCAAAACAATGCCCACGGCAAATGTTACTGAACCACTGTGCTCACATAAGAATTAAGTGCTATCTGATTCAAAAACGCTTTCGCTAACCTGATAGGTTCCTAGAAGTTTACCGTGGTGGCACAATGATAAAAAGCTGAAAGGATACCGGCATAAAACAGCAGGAACTGATGCTGACAATTCGGCCTGAATATTTGGCTTCTTTTTCGCGCAAACCTGGCTTGATAAAACTCCAGAATTGGTACAAAATGTAAGGAAACGCAACAATAGTGCCTGCCACCAAATGAAATGTACATATGTGTGAGAAACTGACCAGGCATATTGATATTAATAATCTGAAGTTTCATGCTGTCCATGCACAGTGCATCGAGCGATAAAAACTCCCCAATACGGCACATCATCCGGTTGGTTATAAATTCAGAGGTGCTGGGCGCAAGTATCACTTCATCGAAGATAATGCGGCGGTTCAGGAAAGCAACAATGGCCATTACCACTACAGCTCCAAAACTGCGCATAAGATGCCAACGCAATTCTTCCAGATGGTCCCAAAAGGACATTTGTTTTTCCTTATCGTTGTTCTTTGTTTGCTTGCTCAACTGAAAATGGATTTATTTGGCGGCTAAATTACAAATTGCCATCGAAAATAGGCTTGTCAAAAAAAATGGTGCCCAAAATACAGTAGCTGATGAATTTAGTAAAACATATTCGTTGCTTACGTCAGGCCGAAGCCCTTACAACCAATTTGGTGCGGATTACTTTCTTCTCAGGCTTGAAATTGCTGTTTTTTTCTTTGAGTCGTCTAAGTAGTATCTGGCAGGCTTCGCGTCCCAGGTCGTAACCAAACTGGTCCACTGTTGTCAATTCAGGCTCGCACAAGGCTGCCGACCTGCTATTTTCAAAACCAACAATATGCACATCACCAGGAACTTTCAGGTTCAAGTCTTTGGCTGCTTTTATCACAGCAATCGCCGACATATCATTCACCGTAAAAAAACCATCAGGCCGATCAGGTCGTTTCAGAATGGTGTGTGCAATTTTTCGGCTTGATTCAAAAGTATCCGCATGAAAAATCAAATCGCTGTTAAAGGGGATGCTGTGTTTGAGCAGGGCATCGTGGTAGCCCGAAAGCCTTCCCTTGCCCAATGCAAGATGCTGGGGAGCAGCAAAATGGGCTATACGTTTGCAACCTTTTTCAATCAGATGGTTCACGGCTAAGAATGCACCCTGGTAATCATCCGAAACTACCTGGTCAGCTTGCAACTCATCCGTAACACGGTCGAAGAAAACCACCGGGATTTCGTTGTCAATCAGTTTCTGGAAATGGGAAAAGTCCTTCGTTTCTTTTGAAAAGGAAACGAGCACCCCGTCAACACGGTTTGTAAGCACAGCCTGTGCATTGTTCACCTCACGCTTGTAAGATTCATTGCTTTGGAAAACCATCACGCTGTAATCGTTTTTATAGGCGATTTCTTCGATGCCGTTGATGATGGCCGAAAAGAAGTAGTGCTCAATCTCAGGGATGATCAGGCCTAAAGTACGGGTTTCGTTACTGCGCAGGTTGAGTGCAATGCGATTGGGCCGGTAGCCAAGCAAAGCGGCCAATTCCTTGACAGCGGCCCGCGTTTTGGGACTGATATCCGGGTGATCACGCAAGGCACGCGAAACAGTTGATGTGGACATACCCAGCTTGATGGCAATGTCTTTGATGGTGATTTGACGTTTCATTTGGTTGCTCTTTTACACATTGTTATCTGTTAAACAATATTGACCCAAAAATAGCAATAATTCTTTAGGCACAGCACATAAATAAAGCGGGCAAATTAATTATTTCAATCGATTGCAGTATAAATTCCGATATTAAGGTTGGTTTTTTCAATATTGAAGTTAATCTTTCGTTAATTTTGCTGAAACCAATTGTCACTTTTTTTGTTAAAGCATTAACATTTCATATACAATCAATGTATGCCAAAGAATTACCTAACCTAAATCACTAATCATTATGAACAGAATCTTTAAGCAACTCATGCCTTTGGTTTTTGTGATGTTATCCGTCGCAACTGCTATAGGCCAGACAGGCGGGGTGCGGGGCGTTGTTACCGATAAGGCAACAGGCGAATCGCTTCCGGGGGCGAATGTGCTAATCAAAGGAACACTTACGGGTGCTTCCGCTGATTTTGATGGCGCCTACCTGATCCAAAACCTTGAACCCGGTACCGTGGAACTGGAAGCAAGCTTTGTTGGCTTTTTGCCACTTACAAAAACCATCACCATTGTTTCCGGTCAGGTAGCAACTGTGAATTTTAGCCTTGATACGGATGCCATTATCCTGGAAGAAACCGTTGTTATCGGCTATGGTGTGCAGAAAAAATCTGACCGTACAGGGGCAGTTGCCAGCATCACGGCAGAAGAAATGAACACAGGCGTTTTGACCGACCCCATTCAGGGTATCCAGGGTAAAATAGCCGGTGTGTCAGTTACCAAAAGAGGGGGTGACCCCAATGCCGGTTTTGATATAAGAATCAGGGGGGCCTCATCCCTGGCCTCAGGCACCGGCCCGCTCTTTGTTGTGGATGGTGTGCCCGGTGTTGATCCAACAACCATTGCTCCCGAAGACATTGAATCGTGGAACGTACTGAAGGATGCATCTTCGGCAGCCATTTATGGTTCCAGAGGTTCAAACGGGGTAATCATTATCACCACCAAACGCGGAGAGGCGCGTGAAGGCAGCCGTATTGAATTCAGCAGCTACCTCTCTACGGAAACCGTTGCCAACAGACTGGATTTGATCAGCGCTGACCGCTACCGCAGCTTTATGGATGAAAATCCCGGACTGGCAACGGCTTTTATTGACGGAGGTGCCAGCACCGATTGGCAGGATGAAATTTACCGGACCGGTATGTCGCAAAATTATTCATTGGCCGTAAGCGGTGGAAACAACAAAACCACCTACAGGGCTTCAGTGGCGCATCAGGATTTTTCAGGCGTGGTGATCGGGTCACAAAAAAAGCGGACCACAGGTCGTGTCAATTTGGACCAAAGTGCGTTGAATGACAGATTGAAAGTGTCAACAGGACTGTCGGCTACCATCGAAAACAACAACTATATCTCCTACAGTGGCTGGGGATCAAATGAAATCCTTTACCAGGCTTTTCAGCGTAACCCCACCGATCCCGTGAAATCAGAAGACAGTGACTATTTTGGCGGTTATTACGAAAGCAACAGGGTGTTTCAGTATTACAACCCGGTTGCACTAGTTGATCAGATCCATAACGAAAGAGATGCCAAAAGGTATTTCGGTTATCTGAAAGCTGATTATGAAATCATGGATGGTCTTGAAGCCGGTGTGAATTTGGCCTATACACGTAATGATGACGAAGGATTCTATTTTGAGCCTACTACCATGTATCTTGGCGATCACGAAGGCTATGGAAGAAGGTCCTACAACAACTATGAATCGAAGATATTTGAAGCCACTTTGCGATACAGCAACCAGTTTGGTCGACATAACATCCAAAGTGTGGCCGGTTATGGTTTTCAGGAAGACTTCCTTACCGGATTTGCTGCCCAGGGGAAAGCCCCGTTTGTAAACTATACTGGTGCTCATGACCTTTCCATTTTGCAAAATGTAAATGCCGGTGATATCTGGTCATACAAATCTAGCAGCAGGCTGATCTCGTTCTTTGGCCGTGGAATTTACAATTATAACAGTAAATACTTCCTGACTGCAACCATTCGCCGCGATGGCTCGTCTAAGTTTGGAGCAAACAATGAATGGGGATGGTTCCCTACCGCTTCAATCATGTGGAATATTACAGGAGAAGACTTTATGAGCAACATACGCGTTTTGAATAATTTAAGGCTGCGTGTGGGTTACGGTATTACCGGTAACCAGGAAATTGGTGAGTACAATGACCTGGCTTATTATCGCTCAGCCGGAAACTCCTTCAATTTTGAAACCGGTGAAGAAGCCATTTTGTTTGAGTTTGCACACAACGCTAATCCCGATCTGAAATGGGAAGAAAATTCGGAGCTGAATGTGGGTATTGATTTTGGTTTCTTAGAGGACCGCATCAGCGGCTCATTTGATTACTTCAATAAACGTACCTACGATTTGCTTGGGCAGTATTTCGTTCCTGTTCCTCCAAACCCGGTTAGCAGGATTTGGGCCAATGTCGGTGAGTTTGAGGTAAAAGGTTTCGAGTTATTTGTTCAGGCCTACCCCGTGCGCCGCTCAAATTTTGACTGGAAAACAGCACTGGTTTTCTCTACCTACGATCAGCAGGTGGTTAGCCTGTCAGATGAAAAATACAACTGGTCGCGTTTACGCGAAGGCTGGCTTTCGGGGCCCGGACTGGTAGGTGACCAAAACTGGACGCAAACGGTAGAAGAAGGCATCCCCATTGGTACATGGTATATGCCTGAATATGCAGGCCTTTCTCAGGATGGCATGTTCTTGTTCCATACCGCAGCTGGTGGCGTTACCCGTGATCTTGAAAATGCTGAACGACGTGTTGTGGGTTCTGCCCAACCCGACTTTGAACTAGGTTGGTCAAACTACTTCACCTTCTATAAAAACTTTGACATGAGTTTCACTATCAGAGGCGTTTATGGATATGAAGTTTTCAATACAACTAACCTTATTTTGGGAAACCCCACTTTCCTGCCTGATCGCAATGTGCTCGAGTTTGCCCTTGAGGAGTATGAGCGCGGCCTGCGCGACAACCCCAAGGTGAGCAGCTATTATCTTGAGGATGCCTCATTTATCCGTCTGGATAATGTTTCCATTGGTTATAATCTGCATAATGTGGGCAGTTTTGATAAGATCAGGTTTTACCTGTCATCCAACAACCTGTATACACTTACAAATTATAGTGGAATTGACCCTGAGATTAATTTTTCAGGCTTGTCATTTGGCCTGGACCAATACAATGTGTATCCAAAAACACGTACAATTATTTTGGGTGTAAACCTGAGCTTGTAAACACTTAAAAAAGAATAGAGTCATGAAAAAAATACTATATATATCCATCATTCTAGTCATCGCGGCTATTGGCTGTACCAAGCTGGATGATCAATTATATGACAGGATTCCGGCAGACCAGTACGTTGCGGATCCAATTTTGAAAATGAGCCCGATTTATGCACCTATGCGCGACTTCCTCGATTGGTCTGGCTGGTGGTTTGCCCAGGAAATTCCCGGTGACGGGGTAACAGCTCCCACACGCGGTGGCGATTGGGACGATGGCGGAAAATGGCGCGTATTGCATAGCCACACTTGGGACAACAACACCGAAGCCATCAACAGCATGTGGTCGCGGTTTTATAATGGCATCTCCGAAGCCAATAAATTCATCGAAGAGCAGGAACCGCTGCTGGAACTGGCCTCAGAAGATGATGCCGCTATTATTGAGGAGGCCATAGCAAAGGCGAAAATTCTGCGCAGCTATTATTATTACCTGTTGATCGACAATTATGGCGATGTGCCTTATGTAACCAGTTTTCTGGACGGGCCGGAGCAACCTTTCCGCAACCGCAGGGCAGATATTTTCAATGCCATTGTGGCTGATATGGAAGGAAGTGTACCGCTTGTTAGCGAAAGCACTTCCAAAACGGGTGTAACCCCGGCCATGGCGTACAGCCTTTTGGCCAAACTATACCTCAACCATGCCGTTTACACCGGCTCAACCGATCCTACCTATTGGCAAAAAGCCGAAGACGCTGCTGAGCACGTTATTGCTCTGGGTGGTTACAGTTTAGAAACCAATGCCCTCGGACCCTTTGTTACTGATAATCAAAGCTCTCCAGAGAACATCTGGGTGATTCCGTATCACGAAAACACCTATGAAGGCTTCAATTTGCATATGCGTACACTACACTACAACAGCAACCTGACCTTTGAAATGGTTGCTGGTCCCTGGAATGGATTTGCCGTTATGGAAAGTCATTTTCACAGCTATGAAGACCACGATGCACGTAAGGAAGGTTTCCTGGTGGGGCAGCAATACACTTATGGCGGCGATGAAATCATTGACCAAGGTGCCGGTGACCAACCGCTTATTTTTGACCCCCATATTCCTGCCCTGCAAATGGGCGAAGGTAATACACCGGTTGAAATTCGCATGTCGGGAGCAAGGGTGGTGAAATTTGAGATCAAGCGTGGTGCATCTGCTAATTTGAGTAATCATTTCCCGATTTTCAGGTATGCCGATGTTTTGCTCATGAAAGCCGAGGCCCTAATCCGGCAGGGAGCCAATGGAGATGCTTATGTGAACATGATCCGCGAACGTGCCGGACTGGAACCATGGTCGGGTGTTACACTGGATATGCTCCTGGAAGAGCGTGGCCGCGAAATGTTCTGGGAAGGGCATCGCCGTCAGGACCTGATCCGTTTTGGTGAGTTCAACAAATCATGGTGGGAAAAAGAAGCTTCATCGCCCGATAGGAATACCTTCCCAATCCCACAATGGGCCATTGATGCAAACCCCAATCTTGATTTAGATATTCAAGCTATAAACCCTTAATTATTAACAATCATTATTTTAACCTTTATTATTCACTAATCTAAATTTTTGTATTATGAAAAAAGTTTCATTAAAAAGAATGCTGTATCTGATGAGCATTATGTTGCTCACCGGTATGGTAATGGTATCATGTAAAAAAGATGATGACGATCCGGATCCAGATCCAGATCCAGATCCAGTACTTGTTGAAGATGGTATCTATGTAAAAGGTGCAGGTACCGCTTTGGCTGAATTCGACCTGAAAGGGTTGATGAAATCAACCTTAAATGAAGTTAGCCAGGAGCCACGCGCTGAACTGCTTGAACTTTTTGTTGCCGTTAAAGCAGGTAGCGAAGGTTTCAATATTGTAAAAGTTGCCGGCACAACGCAAACCACTTATGGTCCCGGTGCTGATTTTGCTGAAGTAACCGAGTTGGACGGCGATGAACCAAGAACAGGCAAATTCTGGCGTGGTTCACTTGCTGAAACCGAAACAAAATTCACTGTTCCGGAAGATGGCCTGTACCATGTTGTTTACGACACTGAGTTAGGTATTGTAGTTGTTGCCCATGTGCAATGGGGTGCTATTGGTGCAGCTACTCCAGGTGGCTGGGGCGAAAGTACACCCATGCCCGCTGCTTTTGACCTCAACAAAATGGATTTCACCGTAACTGGAATTACCATGTTGGAAAACTCATGGAAACTACGTTATTCTAACGGATGGAAAATCTTTATCGATGCTGATGGCACAGTTAAAGTTAACACCAACTTAGGCGGGTCAATTGCTGCGCCTGTACCAGGTGGTGCCGATATTATGCACACCGACTATGCCATTTTCACCATATCCCTGACCTGGGAATTGGGTGAAGGCTGGGTTGGTTCAATGGAACGCACAGGCGATGCAGAACCACTTCCTGAATATCCTGAAGCCATGTATTTGGTAGGTGATGCTACTGCATATGGTTGGGGCACTCCAGGCGAAAACGCTGAAGCCATTATGCATAAAGCTGCCGGTGGAGCACCAAGCGAAGGCATTTTCTGGAAAATTGCCCACCTTGAAGGTGGTGTTGGTTTCAAATTGTCAGCCGCTGGTTGGTCAGATCCTAATTTAGGATTCAACGAAGTAGATGAATACGATACTGAAGGCGTTGCCGTTGGCGAAGATGGTGGAAACTTCACAGTTGCTGAAAGTGGCATGTATGTAATCGTACTGAACCTCCGTGACGAGATGACCAAAGTTTCTATTAAAGAAGCTGCCGTTTATGGTATCGGTGATGCATTTGGTAGTTGGGATGCCGGCGTTGAAGCCAACAAATTTACTGTTGACAATACAGCTAAAACCCTGGTTTCACCTGCACTTCCTGCAAGCGCAAACATCCGTATGTATGCTGACCACAGCTGGATTCCAGATTGGTGGAATGCTGAGTTCAACGTATTCGATGGCGTTATTGAATATCGTAATGATGGTGGCGACCAAGAGGCTGTTCCCGGAACTGCCGGACAGGTTATCACACTACACTTTGATGATAATACCGGAACAATTGAATAAATTGTAAAGGTAACAGAACCTAAAAAGGGCTGATTCCGATTGGAATCAGCCCTTTTTTAGTTGTAAATTATCGACACAACTACTGACTGCTTTGCTCGCAGCGGTCGCTGCCTTCATATTTGGTACTTTCGGTTTCGGCTAAAAAACTTACTTCTATAAATCCATTTTTGACTGTTCCGGTTGCCCCGGCCTGCATTTTCTTCTGCCCTGCCAGGTTAACAACTAGTTCCTGCGGTAGGGAAGGGTTGCTAAGTTCTACCCGGCCAGTTTCATCGTAATAATAAAAAGTGCTGATTTTGTAATCGCCGCTGGCCCTGAGGGTATAGGTTACTGTAAGGTTTTCTTCAACAAATTCGCTTTCTGCGGTTTCAAGCTTACAACTCAACGGATCTGCCTCCTTGTCTTTATTGCAAGAATTTGCGAATAAGATAAACACAACTATCAAGAAATAATTTGATTTTCTCATGGAATAAAATTTTATAGTTTTCGCATAAATCGTTCTAAGTCAACTATGGCACGGGTATGCGAACCATGCCCAACCAAAATGGAATCGTCCCACACCTGCAATTCAAAAAGTATTTTCTGACCGCTTACCTCCACCACCTTGCTTTGGCAACGCACCTCATGCCCAACAGCCGATGGCCGCAGATGCTTGATATTTACCTCTGTGCCAACTGTAGTGTAGCCTTCGGGAAGCAAGTGTTGCACACTGTCGCGAGCCGTCATTTCCATCAGTGCCACCATCGCAGGGGTGGCAAACACATCCACATGACCCGAGCCAAAAGC
>JAGYLH010000046.1 GCA_018400955.1 Bacteroidales bacterium | reverse complement strand
AAGGTGATAGGTTTGATTAGAGTAAACATTAATTTGTCCGGAGCTTAAGCAGTTGGCAATGCTCCAATTAACTGATGCATAAGTTGTTTTTTTGAGATTTTTATTGCTTATTTTCGCTTTTATCCATTACTTTGCACCCTGTTTAACTAAAAACATTAAAGTTATGTCAGAAATCAAAGACAAAATTGTTTCTATCATCGTTGATAAGCTAGGCGTTGAGCCAGGCGAAGTTACTAACGAAGCCAGCTTCACCAACGATTTGGGTGCCGATTCGCTCGACACAGTTGAATTGATCATGGAATTCGAGAAAGAATTCAACCTGGCCATTCCTGACGACCAGGCAGAAAAAATCGCTACGGTAGGCGACGCCATTAAGTATATCGAAGAAAATAAAGTATAAGAACATCACATCAAATTATGGAGCTAAAACGAGTAGTAGTTACAGGATTGGGTGCCATCACTCCTATTGGCAATAATATTCAGGCCTATTGGGACGCGCTTCTAAAAGGCGGGAATGGCGCTGCTGATATTACCCGGTTTGACACCTCCAAATTCAAGACACACTTTGCTTGTGAGGTCAAAAACTACAATTGGCAGGACTATTTTGACCGGAAAGATGTGAGAAAGTATGATCTCTTTGCGCAGTTTGGCATCATTTCGGCTGACGAAGCCATTGCTGATGCCGGGCTGAGCAAGGAGAATACTGATTTTGATCAGGTAGGTGTTATCTGGTCATCCGGAATAGGGGGGTTAACCACTTTTTTTGACGAAGTAAAATCCTTTGTTCAAGGCGATGGAACCCCAAGGTTTAACCCTTTCTTTATTCCTAAAATGATTGCCGACATTGCCTCAGGCCATATTTCAATTAAATATGGTTTCAGGGGACCCAACTTTGCCACTGTTTCGGCATGTGCCTCATCGGCCAATGCCTTGGTTGATGCCTTTAACTACATCAGGCTGGGCAAAGCTGTTGCATTTATTGCAGGCGGCTCTGAAGCTGCTGTAACAGAGGCCGGTGTTGGTGGATTTAATGCCATGCATGCCATCTCCACACGCAACGACGACCCCAAGACAGGATCCCGCCCCTTTGATAAGGATCGCGATGGATTTGTAATTGGCGAAGGTGGCGGCGGAATGGTATTTGAAGAACTGGAACATGCCTTGCGCAGGGGGGCAAAAATTTATGGCGAAGTCGTTGGTGGAGGCCTTTCAGCCGATGCCAATCACATGACCTCACCGCATCCGGAAGGGCTTGGTGCACATTTATGCATGAAACGGGCCGTTGAAGATGCAGGCCTTGAATTGACCGACATCGATCATGTCAATACCCACGGCACATCCACACCGCAAGGCGATATTGCTGAACCAAAAGCCATTATTAGCTTATTTGGCGAGCATGCCTACAACATCAGCATCAACTCAACAAAATCAATGACGGGTCACCTGCTTGGCGGTGCCGGCGTTATCGAGGCTATTGCCACCTTGTTGGCAGTGAAGCATGATATTGTACCACCTACAATAAACCACTTTACCGATGATCCTGAAATTGACAACAAACTCGATTTCACCTTTGGTACAGCTCGTAAAAGGGTTATCAATGCTGCCCTGAGCAACACATTTGGTTTTGGAGGCCACAATGCATCTATCATCTTTAAAAAGTTCGTTCAGTAATACTTGCTGTTTTGGTATTTAAAAATCCTATCAGGGCATTTTTTACGGCCGACAAAGAACTTTCAAAATCTATAAGAAATATTTTCGGGTTCAGGCCTGGAAATATTTTTTTATACCAGCTGGCTTTCAAGCACAAATCGGTTTCGAACGAAACCATAAACGGCCACAGACTGAGCAACGAACGCCTTGAATACCTTGGCGATGCCATTTTGGGTGCCATAGTTGCTGATTTTCTTTTCAAAAAATTTCCTTATAGAAAGGAGGGCTTCCTCACCGAAATGCGCTCGCGTATTGTGAACAGGGCCTCGCTGAATAAACTTTCCCAAAAACTGGGTCTGGATAAGCTTGTTATGACCTCCAAGGACAATCGCGGACAGTTTAAATCGGTTAATGGCGATGCTTTTGAAGCTTTTGTGGGGGCACTTTATCTTGACAAAGGTTATACATCGGCCTTTAAAATTGTAGTAGCCAGAATAATCGAGATGCATATCGATATGGATACGCTTGAAAAAAGCGAAAGCAATTTTAAAAGCAAATTGATCGAATGGTCGCAAAAGGAGAAGAAGACGCTTGAATTTAAAATGGCGAATGAGGTGGGCGAAGGTTATAACAAGCAATATGAGGTGGTGGTTTATATTGATGAAAAAGCCTTTGGCAAGGCCCGTGACTTTTCAATCAAAGGTGCCGAACAGCTTGCAGCCGAGAAAACCCTGAACCTCATACAGCCAGAACTAAACGGATAAGAAAGGGCTGTTTTTGCGATTGGTTTTACAAATCGTCAATGGCTTTTTAACTACCTTAGCAAAAATTTAAATTGTGACGCCAAAGCGAAAAATACTAAAGGTAGATCCTTTTGATGATATCCATATTATCGGAATCAACACGACACACCGCGATTACAAGTTGGCCTGGTACCTGAATGAAAACCTCAAAACTGATTTCAGTAAACTGGATGATATTGAAACTCCTGGCCTCGAAGGCGAAATGCTTCGTTTCCCTTTTTACTATTACAATGCCGGCGAAAACCTGAATGTATATAACCTGATTGGTAACCGCAGCAGCGGACAAATATTCACCCGTTTATCCATTCAAACGGATTACTTTTTGATTATACGCAATTTTCTTCAAGCTGAAAAGCTGGCTTTAATTAATCAGCAAATCAAGCTAATCCCGAATGTTATGATGGCCTACCGCGTAGATGCCGCCAGAGAGAAGAATATTGATTTGATGCTGGAAGAAGTTGAATTGCACGAATTTAAAACATTGCGTTCTTCTAAAGCGCGCCTGCCAAGATCAACTCCTACAAGACAATAAACCTTTCTTTTAAATCAGGATTAGCAGGCTCAACTACAGTTTTTCTGAGCGAAAAGCACAAAGATGTTTCTATGCATCAGTTTTTTGTTGCTCATCGGGTGAATTTTCTGTTGTTTCTTTTTTACCTCACTCATGTCATCAGGCTCATTGGCATATTCATAAAACAAATTAGCCAAAGCACTTAACTTGTTTTCAGTGGGTTAAGACGTGAGGATATTTCGTTCAGGTGATTATGCAGCCCATCTTTAAAACGCTGCATTCTTTCGTCTTGTTGTACTTCTTGACTATGTATTTGTAACTCGAGTTGTTCTTTTAAAATGCCCATATTTTTAAGATTGTTCCGTCGATGCAAATAAAAGAGTAAAAGAACAGCCAGAAAAAACAAGTTTATCAAGAGTATGATTAACCACTGGGAAGCCGTCAAACCGGTTAGGGTTTCAATAGAAAAAAAAAGATTCCATGATGGACTTTGTTGATTATAATCTCCAAAAATAAAACTATTCTTTGTTATAAGGCCTAATTGGCAATCCGAATATGGTGTGTGAAGCAAGAAAATACCAGTTGCGGATTTTGAAAGAACTAAACAAGATGCTGGTTACCAATGAATAACAATGATCCAACATCTAAAACGGGTCCTTGATATAGTTCTACAAGTGTCCATCCACAATCGGACAAAAATTGGTTTAAGGTTGTGGCTTCATTTAAGCGACTCAGGCTTCCGCACAAATACAGGGTTTGCTGATGCATGCCGCAGGCTCCGCCAAAAAAACCATGGAGATGACCGCTGAGGGAAACCTGTTTGGGATTGATGTAGCATACCGTTTTGCCATATTTCAACAGGTATTTTTCGATACCTCTGTCCGAAGTAATAAAATGCGATTTACTCAGGCAAAGCAGGTTGCAACGCGTATAAGCCTGTGCTACATGTATCTGCTCCAAGCCTTTGGCTGCATGCAGTAAGGCAGGATCGGAAACTTTCAGGTTGTGTATAAACATGCCGTGTGCCATGACCGCATTGTAGCGCGCTGAGGCAGGATAAACGGCCAATGGGGGCTTGGTGCCTAAGCAATACGGAACTGCCCGTAGCCTTTCTAACAGGGCTTCTGGAAGGGTCGGTGAAACATAAAGACAGTCAGGGCCTGCACAAAAAAATATATCAGGATGGCTTGAGATGCTTTTATAAACATTTGGCTGCGGATTGAGCAATACCAGCCTGCCTATAGTTTTCAGCTTTAAATTGGCTTCTGCCGGAATATCATATGCCGCGATAATTATCATTTTTCTAAACTACTGATTTCGAAATATCGTCCTGAAAAGGAAGAATCTGCTACAAATTTTACATAGCGGTATCTTTGTTGAATAGCCATTTTGTTTTTGGCTTCAAATCCAACGGCAAAGTTAATCTCATCAGGGGCTACCTTTATCAATACGCCATTGGATGCAGGCCACAGGCTGTAATTCTTAAATTGTTGTCCCCATATTTTACTTAATACCAATGTTTTAAATGCTCTGTGGTAAGGTCCTGCCACCAATGCACCAGCCTCAAGCTCTGCCGAAGGATGCAGGCCAATCCTTATAACCTTTACACCATGTGCCTCAAAATATAGCAATAGTTGAACCGACCATTTAACAGCTTCCTCTATGCTTAACGGTTGATATTTGCCCTGCTCAAAAAGGTATTGCAAGGCGGTTCCTTTGATAATCAAGCACGGGTAGATGCGGCTTTCGGAGGCTGCAAGGGCTACAATTTTTTTTGCTGTTTGCATGGCTTTTTCTGGCTTATCCCCGGGCAATCCTATCATCATTTGCAAGCCCAAATGCATCCCGGCCTGGTGGATTAGCTCCGATGCTTTTGCAACATCTGCAGCCGTATGGCCGCGACCACATTGTTCGAGCACTTTATCATCAAGTGACTGAGCACCAAGCTCAATGGTTGTAACTCCGTAGTGTTTTAGCAAGTCCAGTTTTTGCGCATCAATATAATCAGGCCTGGTACTTAGCCTGATGCCTTGTATCCGTTTATCCAAAAGGTAACTTTGGGCAATATCCAGATACATTTTTTGGCTCTCCGGATGCAATCCGGTGAAATTTCCCCCAAAAAACGCAACTTCAATATGGGCACCTGCACCTGGCATGGTTTTCAGGTAAGATTCGATGGTTTCAATCACATCAGCTTTATCCGGAAGATTATGTTTGCCGGTGATTTTATGCTGATCACAATAAATACATCGAAAGGGGCAAGCCATTTCAGGCAAAAAAACAGGTATGTTGTAATATTTTTGCAAGGTTCAAAAATACGGAAAGCATTGTTGTGAATAGTTGAAGTGTGAAAAATTCAAAAAAATCGATAATTTTTGAATAATTTTGCACTTTAAGAGTTAAAGGAAATATCATAAAATCAGAATTGTACTATGAAGAAGAAGCAAATGATGCGTCAATTGGGCCGCTTTGGGCTCATCCTGTTGATTGCGGCTATTGGCCTTGGTGGGAATACAGGTTGCAAAAGCAAGAAAAAACTGGCACGCGAGCAAGCAGCTGCTGAATATGCTGCACGTGTTGAGCAGGCCACGCGCGACCTAACCTCCATATTGAATGACCAAACGGATTGGACACTGGACCAAAAGGAAACCAGGTTTAACACCATAAAATCGTGGAACCTTCAGGATGAAGAAGTGTTGCGACTACTCGATTTGGTAGAGGACAAGCTGGCCCGCGAAAGAGCTGAGGCCGAGCGTAAGGCCGAAGAAGAACGCTTGCGGCGTGTCGAAGATGAACGACAACGGGCCGAGGCTGCCAGGTATGCGCCCATCGAGAATCACTTTATTGCGGTTGCAGGTGCCCCTGATTTCAACAGCTCAAACGAAAGGATTGCACAAGCGTTACAGCTTTTTGCCACACCAGATGTGCCTGTTTTAATTATCATCAGCCAGGCTGGTGGTTTTAACGATTATGACCGCCCGACAACTATTCGCAAATACCTGGATTACCTGAAAGACCAAAAGGCTTACAGCAACAGGATTGAGCAAGTAAAGTACGATGCCAATGGCAAGATTATTGAATTGGAACTCATTAAAAAATAAGAAATCCCATGAAAAAGAAATATCTAATCCTGACCATTTTGGTCGGTCTGTTCACAACGAATACAGTTTTTGCCCAAGACCACATCAGCCCTGAGCGCAAACAGGCCATTGATAGCCTGGCCCTTGAAAAAGTACGCGACTTGAGCAAATACATTAGCATAGTAGGCAGCAAATCAACGCCATGGAGCGAAGCCAACCGCGTTATTGACAGAGCCGAAGAGTTATTTATGCAGGGTGCCGAAATCGGCGTGTCCTCCATTGCCAGCCCAACAATTAATTACTATTCTGTGCGCAAATATCTGGAACGCCTGATGCGCCTCAATTACGACCGTGTTGAAATTGAATGGTTCAAAATTGAATATGTAAGCGACCTGCAACGTCAGCCCGATGGCACCTATGTGGGGGTTATTACCATTTTTCAAAAATTCAGGGGCTTCGACAGCGAAGGGGGTATTGTGTATGAAGATACCACCCGCAAAGACATCACCGTTTACGTAAAGCGAAAGGAAACGCAAATTGGAGGCCGCATTATCGGCTTTTGGGATGTGCTGCTTGGCGATATGCGCGTGAAAGAAACAAGCAGGTAGCACGACGCCTGAAACCAAAGAAAAGTTTTGTTTAAACAGCCTTTTGCCATGCAAAGGGCTGTTTTTTTTATACAAAAAAAGAGGTGACTGAGAACCAGCCACCTCTTCGAACCAAAAACCAAAATTTATGAAAACCTTTAACGCACAATGATTAGAACATAAATCTTTGGTAGTACAAAACAATTGTTTGTTAAAGAACGTGGTGCAAAATTAAGGCATAAAATCCCCATGGGGTGTTAACGAAATATAAGAGTTGTTAATAGATGTTAAAAACCTGTAAACCATGTAGATGAATGCGCTAATTTTGCTTCGATGAATAAACGATCAATAGCCGCAATTATTGTTGTGATGACGATGGCCCTGCTTGGGCTGATGGGCATACAAGTGCATTGGATTGGCGCAGCCATGAAGGTGAAGGAAGCCACATTTGTGCGCGACGTGAACCAAGCCATAAACCATGTGGTTGTTAGTCTTGAAAAAGATGCCATGCAGCGCCGTTTTGAGCACAGGGTAAATATGATGAACCGGCAATCGGAATTGCTCACCACTTGGGATTCGCTCAACAATGCTATGCTTATGGATGTGCAAAATCCGGAGGCGCAGTCAGATTTTGAAGGTTTTCTGCGGCGTTCGACCATGGCGCAGGAAATGTTGCAGGAAATGCTTTTTGGCCACCAACCATCGCGCACACTCAACCACTATATGAACCCTGTGCTGATTGATTCGCTTATTGCCTTCGAACTTGACCAGCATGGTTTACGCACAACATACGAATTTGGTGTGTACAGCCCACAGCGCAATGCGATGCTTTTTCAAAAAACAGGCCATTATCCGCAACAACTGCTCAGCGAAAGTTTTGTTTTTGAGCTTTATCCTACAAGTTCGCCCATGCGCTATGCCGATCAGTTGCTCCTCTATTTTCCAAACGAGAAACGTTTTCTGGTCAGCCAGTTATGGTATTTGGTTTTTATTTCGGGGATGCTGATCCTCATTATCATTATGAGTTTTGGAGCCACCATTTATACTATTTTCAGACAGAAAAAAGTTTCAGAAATAAAAAACGACTTCATCAACAATATGACACATGAGTTTAAAACACCTATTGCAACCATCGGGCTTGCCTGTGAAGCTCTGCGTGATTGCGACGTACAAAAATCAGATGGCTTGTACACAAGCTATCTCAGCATGATTGATGAAGAAAACAAGCGCCTGGGCACCATGGCCGAGCAAATACTTCAATCGGCAGTTATGGATAAGGGGCAGTTGTCGCTGCGAGAGGAAAATATCGACCTGCATGAAATTATTATGGAGTGCATCAACACCAAATTATTACAAGCTAAAAAGAAGAACGGCGAAATACTCACCAGCCTTGCCGCTGACAAGCATTTACTTCGGGCCGACAGTGTTCACCTGACCAATGCAGTGCTTAACTTATTAGACAATGCCATAAAGTATTCCGATGGACCGCCCAAAATTTTGGTGCAAAGCCGAAATATCCCCAATGCCATTGAAGTGAGTGTGCAGGACAGCGGCATTGGTATCAGCAAAGCCAATCAAAAGAAAATTTTTGAAAAATTATATCGGGTGCCTACCGGCAACATTCACAACGTGAAAGGTTTTGGCTTAGGCCTTAGCTATGTAAAGGCTGTTATCGAAAAGCATGGCGGCACCGTACATTTGCAAAGTGAATTGAGGAAAGGGACAACATTTTATATCCGTTTGCCGTTTAATGGCGGTCAATAACAAATTAACGCTATGGAAAATCAAACAAAGGTATTGCTGGCCGAAGACGATAAAAATCTGGGTACCATCTTAAAAGCATATCTCGAAGCCAAAGGCTATCCCACTACTTTGTGTGTTGATGGCAAAGAAGCGCTGGAAAAATATAAGCGCGAGGACTTTAACTTTTGCATCCTCGATGTGATGATGCCTGTAATGGATGGCTTTACACTAGCCACCGAAATAAGAAAATTGGATACCAAAGTGCCATTGCTGTTTCTTACAGCAAAATCTATGCAGGAAGATAAACTGCAAGGGTTTGAACTTGGAGCTGACGACTATCTTACCAAACCTTTCAGCATGGAAGAGCTTTTGATGCGCATGAAAGCCATTTTGCGGCGTTCGGCTGAGGATCAGGTGCGGCCAACTGTGTTTGAGGTGGGGAGTTTTACTTTTGATTACAACCGGCAATTGCTGATGAATGATGGCCAGGAAAGCAAGCTCACCTCAAAAGAAGCAGAGCTGCTCAGGTTGTTGTGCGAAAACCTCAACCGGGTGCTCGACCGCTCCGTGGCTTTAAACAAAATTTGGTACGACGATAGTTATTTCAATGCCAGGAGCATGGATGTGTACATTACCAAGCTGAGGAAATACTTTAAAAACGATGACCAAATTGAATTAATGAACGTACACGGCGTTGGGTTTAAACTTGTTGTGCACGAACAAAAAAAGGCTTAGCAGTACAAAAACCACATGGCATTTTGTACGAAAATCTGCGTGATCAGATGTTTTC
Organism: Bacteroidales bacterium; assembly: GCA_018400955.1. Lineage (GTDB taxonomy): Bacteria > Bacteroidota > Bacteroidia > Bacteroidales > F082 > CALAZZ01. Next base: position 19,253 of record JAGYLH010000046.1, on the reverse strand, counting down.
CAATAACCTTTATTTGGGATCATAAGCCCATTTGAGCCATATCGAGCCCCAGGTGAAGCCACCACCGAATGCAGCCAAAACGATATTGTCACCTTTGTGCAATTTGTTTTCCCATTCCCAAACACAAAGCGGTAAAGTGCCGCTTGTGGTGTTGCCATAGCGTTCAATATTGATCATCACCTGCTCCTTTGCAATGCCCATTCTTCGGGCGGTAGCATCAATAATGCGCATATTGGCCTGATGGGGCACCAGCCAAGAAATATCATCTGGCCCGAGACCATTTTTTTTCATAATAGCCACTGCAACGTCTGCCATATTGGTTACAGCAAATTTGAAAACCGCTTGCCCTTCCTGGTACACATAATGCTCACGCGCATCAATGGTTTCGTGGGTAGGGGGCTTGCGCGAGCCGCCGGCTTTTTGGTGCAGGTGCGTCATGCCCGATCCATTGGTATGCATAATGCTGTCCATGATTCCCACATCTTCAGTAGTAGGCTCAAGCAGGAAAGCACCACCTCCATCTCCAAAAATAATACAGGTTGTTCGGTCGGTATAATCCACGATGGACGACATCTTGTCAGCCCCCACTACAACTACTTTCTTATGGGTTCCGCTTTCGATAAATTTTGAAGCGGTTACCAAAGCATACAATAGACCCGAACAAGCAGCATTCATATCAAAGCTGAAGGCATTGGTGATGCCGCAGTTGTGGCTGATAATATTCGCCGTTGCCGGAAAAAGCATATCAGGGGTAACGGTGGCACAAATCAGCATATCCACCTCTTCGGGCTTGGTGCCTGTTTTTTCGAGCAAGCCTTTAACTGCTTCTGTGCCGATAACAGAAGTGCCTTGTTCTTTTCCTTTGAGTATATGGCGTGTTTTGATTCCTGTGCGGGCTAGTATCCACTCATCAGTGGTATCAACCATTTTTTCGAGCTCCTGATTGGTAAGCTTGTATTCAGGCACCCATCCGTGAATTCCTGATAGGGCAGCGCGTATTTTATTCATAAACTCACACTAAAAAATTGGGTTTAATAAATTGCCGGAATAATTAATTGTCATAACTATCAATGACAGATTTAATTCTATGGTGCAGGCTGGCTTTGGCAATATTTCGTGAAAGCAACACCATATTTTTAATTGCCAGCGGACTACTTATACCATGTCCTATTACTACTGTGCCGTTAATGCCAAGTATGGGACTTCCTCCGTGCAACTCATAGTTGAAAAGTTTGAAATAATCATCCAGCAGATTTCGCTTTTCCATCAGTCGGTACATGGATTGTATTTGCTTGATAACAATATTTCCGGTAAAACCATCACAAACAACTACGTCAGCCTTGTCATTAAATAAATCGCGTCCTTCTACATTACCAATGAAATTGTAGTCAACCGAATCTTTCATCAGCGGGAAGGTGGTTTGAATCAATAAATTGCCCTTTTTCTCCTCTTCGCCTATGCTAAGCAAGCCTACTTTTGGATTGTCAATACCAAGCACATGCTGGGCATATTTTGATCCCAAAATACCATATTGGTAAAGCACATCGGGTTTGGCATCGGGATTGGTGCCTACATCAAGCAAAACTGTTTGCCCTCCACTTACTTTAGGAATTAAAACAGCACTTGATGGCCTGATAATTCCTGGTATGGTATTGATGGCATATACGGAGCCAACCATCATGGCACCGCTGTTTCCGGCACTGGAAAAAGCCTGAATCTTGCCTTTGCGCAGATGATTAAAGCCTTTTGCGATGGAGGAGTTCCGTTTTTTTTGATAGGCTTTACTTGGTTGTTCTGCCATGCCGATTATTTCGGGGGCATCAACAATATCCAATTTACCTGTATCAATCCAATTTTGGTCAACCCCATGCCGAATGATGTTTTTATCACCATACAGAACAAGACATTCATCCTCGGCTAATTCTGGAATAAGCAGGCGAACACCATCTAAGGTTGATTGTGGCGAAAAATCGCCACCAAATACATCAAGACCAATACGCATAATTTGTTTACTTGGGGCAGCAGTAGAAAAAACGCCAAAGGTTTAAGCCTTGGCACCTTCCATCACAAGCTTTCCTTTGTAATACAAATCGCCGTCAACGTAATAAGCCCTGTGATAAATGTGGATAGCCCCGGTTACAGGACATTTGGCCAGGTTTGGGAGTACAGCTTTATAATGCGTCCTTCTTTTATCGCGCCTTGTTTTCGATATTTTCCGTTTTGGATGTGCCATTTTGCTTTAAATTAGTATAAAACTTTTTATTAATCGTTATCTTGTTTAAAATTCTTCAATAAGTCCCAGCGGGAATCAGTTTGCGTACCATCTGGTTCATGCTGTTCGAGCCGCTTAATCATTTCAGGGTTACAGTCCGATTTTCCTTCAGCGGTTTCAGGGTGGCTGCAACTGAAAGGTATCAGCAAACTGATATATTCGTAAATCAGGTGGCTCACATCAAAGTGATGCTGCTCGTGCGGCAATATCAACACCTCGTCTGACTCCTCTACATATTCGGCCCCATATTTAATTATAAGCCGGTTGCTCCCTTCAATTTCGTAATTAAAATCATCCAGGCATCGGCTGCAAGGCACTATCACATAACCATTTAGATTAAACTTAAGCTCAAACAAGGTTTCCTGTTTAATGAGCAACAAATCAACATGTACCTTACCGTCTTCATAAACAGCATGATCCAACTGCTGAAAGAACGTTGAACCGATTTCAAAGCTAAAGAGGTGTTCTCCAAGCCCCAGCCCTGCTAAGGGGATATTATATTCACGAAAATATTTCACCTTGAAAGCGTTTAAAATCGGGCGGCAAAGATAGCCATTAATCTTTTCAGGAACAAAAAATTATGAAAAACCTAATGCCAACCCATTGTCTTAATTAAGATTGTGTTTTAATCAGCAGCCCAAGCTCATCCAATTGAGTGTTGGCAATTACTGATGGGGAATCGATCATTACATCGCGCCCTGAATTGTTCTTTGGGAAAGCAATACAATCCCGTATGGAATCCTGCCCGGCAAAAACAGCCACCAAACGGTCGAAGCCAAGTGCAATGCCTCCATGTGGTGGGGCGCCATATTCGAAGGCATTCATCAAAAAACCAAATTGGTTCTGAGCCTCTTCGTCGCTAAAACCCAACAAGCTGAACATTTTCTTTTGCAAATCGCGGTTGTGGATTCGGATGGATCCTCCACCAACTTCCACACCGTTTATCACCATATCATAGGCATTGGCACGTGCTTTTCCGGGATCGGTTTCGAGCAAAGCAACATCCTCTTCTTTAGGTGATGTAAATGGGTGGTGCATAGCGTAAAAACGCTGGCTTTCGTTGTCCCATTCCAAAAGTGGAAAATCGGTTACCCATAAGGGTTTGAACACTTGTGGATTGCGCAGGCCTAGTTGATTCCCCATTTCAAGGCGCAGCTCTCCAAGTTGCTTGCGCGTGCTGTCGGCAGTGCCAGAAAGAATTAGCAGCAAGTCGCCTGGTGCAGCACCAAAGCGTGAAGCCCAATTTTTCAGGTCTTCTTCCGAATAGAACTTATCCACTGAGGATTTAAGGCTGCCATCGGTATTGTATTTTACATACACCAACCCCTTGGCACCAATCTGAGGCTTTTTCACAAAATCTGTTAGTGCATCCAATTGTTTGCGGCTGTATTCGGCGCAACCTTCGGCCTTGATGCCAACTACCAATTCCGCTTGGTCGAACACATTGAAACCCTTGTTTTGGGCCAGGTCGGTCAGTTCAACAAATGGCATCCCAAAGCGGATATCGGGCTTGTCCGAACCATACAATTTCATGGCAGTTGCATAATCCATACGCTCAAATTTACCGATATCAATGCCTTTTATGTGCATAAACAGGTGGTGCGCCATGCCTTCAAAACTGTTCAGTATATCCTCTTGGGTAACAAAGGCCATTTCGCAGTCAATTTGTGTAAACTCAGGTTGGCGGTCGGCCCGCAAATCCTCATCGCGGAAACAGCGTACAATCTGAAAATAGCGGTCGTATCCGGCCACCATCAGTATTTGCTTAAATGTTTGCGGCGATTGCGGCAAAGCATAAAATTCACCTTGGTTCATACGCGAAGGAACCACAAAATCGCGGGCCCCTTCGGGTGTGGATTTAATAAGGAAAGGTGTTTCTATTTCAAAAAAACCTTTGCTGTCCAGATAGCGCCGTGTTTCGAGGCCAAGCTTGTGGCGCAGGGCGATATTATGTTGCAGCGGGTTGCGGCGCAGGTCCAGGTAGCGGTATTTCATGCGCAGTTCATCGCCTCCATCACTTTTGTCTTCGATGGTAAAAGGGGGTGTTTTCGAAATGTTCAGCACATCGAGTGCAGTCAGCCTGATTTCTATTTCCCCGGTTGGCAGGTTTGGGTTTTTTGATTCGCGCTCGGTTACCACGCCAGTAACTTTTATCACATATTCACGGCCCAGCTCGCGGGCCTGAGCAAAAAGTTCGGCAGATTCGGCTCCTTCTTCCAAAAAAAGTTGGGTAATGCCATAGCGGTCGCGCAGGTCAATCCAAAGCAGGGAGCCTTTGTCGCGGATACGTTGTACCCATCCGCTAAGGGTAATTTGTTTGCCAACATCTGAAAGCCTGATTTCGCCACAGGTATGTGTTCTGAACATGATAATAATCGGTTTAAGTTTGAGGGCGCGAAATTACGAAAAAAGCTTGAGCTGCTGTCGGCCAAACTTTTGTGTGTTGTTATTATAAACTGGCTTTACTTTAATGTATTGTTGATGCATTTAGGGGTAATTAAATTCCAGACTATGCCAAAAAAACCTGAACTGATTACTAATGTTTCGCGTTTTGTGTAATGATCTGACTATGAATGATAAGAGAATCCTTAATATTTTATAAAACACTGATAAACTGTATTGTATGTTTATCTATATTCATTAATAAATTGAATCCAATGATTATAAGTTTTTAGTTTGTTTTTGTTGCCCCCATATCCGCCTCGGCGGATATGGGGGCAACAGTCCGCACTTCGCGAAAAAAAAGAATTCATGTCTCGTCCTGAAAAAAGTTGACACCTTAAAATATTGGTTGGCCCAATCTCCACCAAGTCAGACAAGGGTATGGTAACCATATCCGCCTCGCGCAAAATCTGAAATAGTTGTTGGCGAATTCCTAAAATCAACAAGATTTATCTATACATTTGTGACACTTTTTATAAAAATCGTAACACGAAGCGTAAATGATTCAAAGATAATCATTTGTGTTGGATAAAAGCCTTGCGCCATGCATATTGCCGATGGAATAATTGATGCCCGTATCTGTTTGGCTGCCCATGCTGTTTCCGCAGCTGCCATTTACTTTGCGGGCCGGAAAACCCCGGCAGAAGAAATCCCGAAAATGGGCATCAGCGGGTCGGCTTTGTTTGTAGCATCACTCATTCATATCCCCATTGCGGGCACGGCCATTCATCCCGGCCTTTACGGCCTGGCCGGCATTATTTTAGGCAAACGGGCTTTTCCTGTAATTTATACAGTGTTGTTGTTTCAGGCCTTGATTTTTCAGCACGGTGGCCTGCTCACCTTGGGCGTAAATGCCCTCAACATGGGTGCCGGGGCCTTTGCAGCACACCTCATCTGGAAACAGAAATACCTGCCGGAATCCATTCGGGCTATTTTAGCCGGTTTAATTGGGGTGGTGGTGCCGGCAGCCATGATGACGCTTGAATTTGAATGGACAGGCTATGGGCAGGGTATCCGCTATGTATTCTCCATTTATATTGTGGTGGCGGCGCTCGAAGGCCTTTTCACCTGGATTGTTGTGAAGTTTTTCAGAAAAGTAAAATCAAATATCCTAAACTAAATTATTATGAGAAAATCATTCATTCTAAGTGCATTCTTGCTACTTGCAATTGTCGGCTCAACAATGGCCCACGCCATCCATGTTGAATTTACTGAACACGCTCCTGCTGTAACCATGTGGGCCGGGTTTTCGAAAAGTGCCCCCATGACCGATGCCAAAGTCGAGGTGTTTGCTCCCGGCGACACGAAAGCTTTTCAGCTTGGAAGGACCGACAAATATGGTCAGTACACCTTTTTACCGGATGCGCCAGGGGAATGGACCCTTAGAGTGGACGACGAAAGGGGCCACCGCAAAACTGCCAAAATCACTATCGCAGAAGCATTTTTGAGTGGAAGGCACGACGTAAATAAGGATGCTGCATCAAGCCATGAACACCATGCCGAAACTTTGCCACATCTTATGGAAACAGGGCAAAATATAAGTTTCCAGGCCATTCCACTTGTGTATAAGGCTGTTTTCGGCCTTTCCATTATTTTCGGGATTACAGGAATTTTCTATGGCCTGAAAGCACGCAAACAATAGCCTTTGAAACACGCTTTCATTGATCGGTACAGCCATTTGCAATCGCCGGTGCACAGGCTCGACGCAAGGCTCAAGTTCATCCTGGCCTTGCTGGCCATTGCCGTATTGGTATCCGAGCCTCCCGGAAAACTGATGCCCTTCGCTTTTTATGGTGCCATAGTTTTGGTTGTTTTGATCCTTAGCCGCCTGCCTGTGCGCTTTTTTTTGAAACGCCTGCTTATTTTGGCCCCATTCTTCGGGATGGCGGCCTTGTTTTATCCACTTTCTTATTGGCTGGCCGGCACCGGGCTAGGTGAGGATGGAATGCAAAAAGCTGTATTGGTGGCACTTTCCATTTTTTTTAAGGCCTTGTTATCGGTCAGCTTTTTGATTTTGCTGATTTCAACGGTTAAGTTTCACGACTTGCTTGCCGGTTTGCGAAAGCTACGCATGCCGAAGCTGATAGGCATTTTGTCGGCACTTATGTACAGGTACATTTTTATTTTTTGGGACGAAACCTTACGAACCAATATGGCCAGAAACAGCCGCACACCCGGAAACCTGAAAATGAACCGTTTCACCGTGTATGGCAACCAAATGGCAATGATTTTCCTGCGCAGTTGGGAAAGGGCCCATATGGTATATAATGCCATGTTGTCGCGCGGCTTTGATGGTGAATTCCTCAGCTTTGGGCAAAAGGAAACCAAAAGGAAAGATATTGTGTTTGGTGCTGTTTTCGTGCTTCTTTTAGCTGCCATAAGGGTTTTTGGAGGGCTTTAATAGCTATGTAGAATCTAAAACACTACCCTATTTTTGCTAAATGATTGATTTGAGTAACTTTTTTACAACAACCATAAATATATGTCAGCAGCCCTTCTAATAAAAAACCTCGATTTTGCCTATGAGGTGCAAAAGCCTGTGCTGAAAAACATCAACCTTCACATTGAAGCCGGCGAGAAATTTGGCATTATCGGGCCGATGGGGGCAGGTAAATCTACCTTACTCATGCACCTGAATGGCATACTCACCGGGAGTGGAAGCATACAGATTGGTGATGTCCTGCTAAGCAAAAAAACGCTGCCCGAAATACGGCGCAAGGTGGGGATTGTTTTCCAGAACCCTGATGACCAATTGTTTAATCCTACGGTGGAAGAGGATATTGCTTTTGGACCGCTCAATTTCGGCTATAGCCAGAAGGAAGTAGCCGAACAGGTCAGCTATGCACTTGATGCGATGAATTTGAAAGGTTTTGAGAAACTGGTACCCCACCACCTGTCAATGGGCGAGCGCAAAAGGGTGGCTTTGGCAACTGTATTGGCAACACGTCCGGAAGTGATTGCTTTTGATGAGCCTTTTTCGAGCCTCGACCCAAGTATGATCGGGCAGTTGATCAATATAATCAATAGCCTGGATTCCACGCTTTTTATTATTTCCCAGTCGTTTCTTCCGCTTGTGGCTTGTTGCAGCCGCATTGCCGTGATGAACAAGGGCGAAATTGTGGCCATAGGGCCTACCAGGGAAATTTTCAGGAATGATAAACTGCTGAAGGAGAACAGTATTGATTTGGGGATATATAAGCGTATTTGCAGGGAGTTGTTTGGTTAGCAAGTAGTTTGGAACTAATTCTTGAGAATCGAAGCCGGGTTTTCCCTTTGCCCGTTTTCAGCAGAATTATGTGAATGTTAGAATAACCATCGCATCAAATGTCAAACAAACAATTCGGATGCTATGCCGTCGGCAAATAGCTTTCCCTTGGTGGTTAGGAAAAAGCGTTCATTTTTGCGGTACATATGGCCGCGTTCAATAAACTTTTTGACGTTTCGTGCCAGTTCATCTGCCCATTTGGATCCAAAAATATTCATGATATGTTCTAAATCACAGCCCCATACTGTTCGCAAAGAAGTCATTACATATTCATTAAAACGTTGTTCCACTGTAAGCACTTCATTTTCCGGCTCCAGCTTGCTAATGGTATCCAACTGTAAATATTGACCCAAATTTGACACATTCCATTGCCGGCTCAGGCCGTTGTAAGAGTGGGCCGAAGGGCCAAGCCCGAGGTAATGTCCCCCAAGCCAATAAAGGCTGTTGTGTTGCGAATAATGACCGGGCTTGGCGAAATTGGAAATTTCGTAATGGATAAAACCATGGGCCTCCATCATTTCCATCAGGATTTCGAAATGCTCAGCTGCCTGCATTTCATCTACAGGCGTCATAAGGCCTTTTTCGATGCGTGTATAAAGTGCCGTTTTGGGCTCCACCGTAAGGGCATAAGCCGATAGGTGGTTGATGCCCATTTGAAGAAAATTGTTAATGTTATCAATCCACCCTGAATTGCTGAGGGTAGGAATACCATAAATAAGGTCGATGGTAAGTTTATTAAATCCAGCATTTTGGGCGTGTTTTATCACTTTTTGGGCGTGGCCCGCCGTATGTACCCTGTTCAGGTATTCCAGGTCGGGGTCGTGAAAACTTTGTATGCCAATGCTCAGCCTGTTGATTGCTGTTTGTCTCAGCCTGGCCAGATAAGCCGGGTCAAGGTCGTCCGGATTGGCTTCCAAAGTGATCTCTGCCTCTGGTGAAACCACGAATGTTTGGGTAAGTTTTTCCAGCAAAGCCTGCAATGCCTCAACCGACAACAAAGAAGGCGTACCACCCCCAAAATAAATGGTCGAAACAGTTTCCCCTTGCAAGTAATCTCTCTGCAAATCAATCTCTTTCATTAAGATTTTTACAAATTCATCCTTTCGCTTGACGGATGCAAGCGAAAAGAAATTGCAATAGTGGCACTTCTGTTTGCAAAAAGGTATGTGGAGATAAATTCCGGCCATTCTGTTGGATTTTTTGTCGGTTGTGAACAAAAGTTGCACAATCTTGTTTAACTATCTTGCTTTGAAAAGGCTGAAACTTTAAACAATATTAACAAAAAGTAAGGTTTCATTGGCATTTTCAAAGCTCAAAAGCATTTATTATTGCACCAAAATTAATTGTTTAAATTAAATCTAACTTAAATCATGCGTAAAACACTATTGACTATTTTTTCAATGCTGATAGCCACCATAGGCTTCAGCCAATCCACCGAGTGGAAAATTGATCATTCACATTCCAATGTGACATTTGAAATTTCCCATATGGTAGTGGCTACCGTAACAGGAAAATTTGAGCAATTTGATGGCAGCATCAAATCTGATGCTGAAGACTTTGCTGATGCATCCATTAATTTTCAAATTGAAACGGCCAGTGTCAACACCAACAACGAAAAGCGCGATGCCCACTTGCGCAACGACGACTTTTTTGATGCCGAAAACAATCCTTACATCACCTTTAAAGGTAAAAAAATGGAGAAAAAAAGTGGCAACAAATACAGCCTTACAGGCGATCTGACCATGAACAATATCACCCGTGAGGTAGAATTGGATGTACGTTTCAATGGCACCATCAAAGACCCGTGGGGCGGAACCCGTGCAGGTTTCAGGGTAAGCGGCGAACTGAACCGTTATGAGTATGACCTCATGTGGAACAACACACTTGAATCAGGCGGCTTGCTTGTTGGAGAAAACGTTGAGTTGCGCGTAAACCTTGAGTTGATCAAGCAATAAGCAGTCAACATTTTTTTAGAATAATTCAACCCTGATGGCATCAAACCCATCAGGGTTTTTTCTTTTAGAGCGAAAGCTCAACCACTACCGGACAATGGTCCGAATGCCTGGCCTCAGGCAAAATGCGTGCGCTGTTTAGCTTTGACAAAAGATTCTCCGTAATCATATGGTAATCAATACGCCAACCCTTGTTGTTGTTGCGGGCGTTGGCCCGATAACTCCACCAGCTGTAGTGGTGGGGTTCTTTGTTCAGCTGCCTGAAGGTATCCACATATCCCTGTGTTAAAAAGCCGGTCATCCATTCCCGCTCTTCGGGCAGAAATCCTGAAACAGTGGCATTCCGTATTGGGTCGTGTATGTCAATAGCCTGATGGCAAATATTATAGTCGCCCGAAAGTATAAGATTGGGCCTGTTTTGACGCAATTGTTGTACATATTTTTCAAAATCGCCCAGCCATTGCATTTTAAATGCTTGCCGCTCATCACCACTACTTCCCGATGGATGGTAAACACTCACCACCGACACATCGCCAAAGTCGGCACGCAAAAAGCGGCCCTCCCGGTCGTATTGCTGCATGCCCATGCCATATTCCACATGGTCAGGTTGCTTTTTGCTCAAAATGGCAACGCCACTATATCCTTTTTTTTCGGCCGGAAACCAAAAATGATGGTATCCCCTTTCGTTAAACTCAAGCAAAGGGATTTGGTCTGTTTGTGCTTTAATTTCCTGAATACAAACCACATCGGCATTGGTCGCCACCAACCAATCAAGGAAACCCTTGTTGATGGCAGCCCGGATACCGTTTACGTTATAGCTGATAATTTTCATGCAATAGTACTTGGTTTTTAAAATGGACAAATCACGGGATGAAGACTTTCCAAAACTCAGGTGCCTACATCAACTTCTGATAGAACTGCCACCAGCGGTCGGGGATATCATCCTGAAGTGCTTGTTCGTAATCCCTTTTCGAGCAGGGTACAAAGTGGTGCTTTTCATACTTTTTCCTGTCCTTACGGCCAAAGGAAAGATCGATCCACCAGCGGTCGGTCTTCTTGCTTCGCAAAAATACCACATCCTCTTCCTGCCCCTCGATGCGTACCGTATAACGGGCAAAATCCTTGCTGTCTGATTTAGGCATGTCGAGGCTTCGGAGGGCATAGCCATCAATAAAGTACCAAATCATTTGTGCAATAAGCTGTGCTGTGATATTATTTTTATCGTGCAAAGGGTTGTATTCATAAAAACCGATTGAACTGAGTTTATCGCCCATGCCGGCATACCGACAAATACGGCAGGCTTCTTCCCCGCTTAAACCGTTGGGGCCAGCATTGGCATTTCCGGGAGCATCACCTGCTTTTATGGCCGAAATATCGAAACTCAGAATGTCGGCATTGCGCACCACCGGTTCTGCTTCTTCGGGCATGGCCCTGATGTTGCCCAGTCGATACACATCGAACAATAGATTGCTCATCAAGTCAAGGGCATCCTTGTCGATATAATAGGATTGATAACCCAGGTTGGTAAAATTGAACAGAAAGTTAGGCTGGTGCAGGATGATTTTGCTAAGATAGGACCGGGCATGGAGCCCATCCTCTTCTTGACCCAAATCGAAACAGGGATCAATGCTCACAAGGTTTACCAGTTGGCCAATGTTTTGGTAGGCCTGGTAATTTGCATAGGTAAGGTCCTGGCTGCCGCCAATGATGATGGGTATAATACCATCGCGTATCAATTGTCCGCATACTTGCGACAAGGCAAAGTAAGTGTCGTCGATGCTATGGCCCTGTCTGATATCGCCCAAATCAGCCAATTGAATATCAGGCCAATGATAGAAAAGTTTATACAATTCTTCCCTCACCTTATCAGGCCCTGCTGCACAACCTTCGTTGTTAATTGCCTGGCGGTCTTCCTTTACACCTACAATTGCCATCCTGACTTTTTCAAGGTCGGGGAAGCTTGATTTTTGGGTGTGCATAAGTACCACATCAGCAAAACTCTTTCGCTGATGATTTTCGACTATATGTATCTCTTCATTTAGTGGCTCGAGAAAAAGGTTTAGTTCCATTCGGGACTTGCTGTTATTTTCAACGGGCTAAAATAGCAAAATAAATGGCTTTGGTGGCTTAAAATCTATAGTCTTCTGGTAAACGTAAGCCGGTGTTTAAAAACCAGTGGGCATGCTGTGGCAGAATAAATCGAAGCACTCCGGCCATGGCACTTCAATTGCTGGTGATGGGTGTCATCATGAATACATTTGGCTGAAAGATTATACGACATCAAAAGCTTTACATTTTTAAATGGTTGGCAGATTGGGTAGCCTATCAATTTTGGATATACTCATTCAACTCGGATATTGAACTTTCAAAGTCAAAGGAATCATTTATTTGCCAATAATTATTCTGATCAAAACAATATGGGTAAGCAAACTTTGCATATTCTAATCGCGTACTTTCGAAGTTAAAAATTTCACAAATTGCCTTTACCTGCATTGCACTTAGGCAGTTTGATTGTGTTATTTCCTTAGCCTGAGATAGCTTGGAGTCTTCAAAACTTTTATTTTTCAGGGAAGAAAGTGCCGAGTGAAATAAGTTTCCTTCCATAGGCTCACAACCTTGTTCTTCTACTACAACTATGTTGCTGTTGTAATTTGTTGTTGTAATAGTGGTGGTCTGCCTCACCTGTGTATGGCTATGCGCCGAAGGGTCGTTCACATTTACATTTATACCGGCATTTATACCATCCAGGCTTATTCCGATGTTTATATTTTCAGAATTCCCCCCGCTTGTTGATGTGGTAGTAATGGTTTCTGTTATTTGTGTATCAAAAGATATTGCTGGCATTGGAGCCGTATTGTATGAAATTACGGCCACGCTTGCCGGTGGTGGTAAAACTAGTTCTGCCGGGGTAAAGGAAAAGAATCTTAAAACTTGCTCTCCCTTTTTATTCGCTTTTATTTTATAGGTGAATTCTCCCCTTTGTCCGTCCACATCTACTACCATCAGGTGTTTTTTTTCGATGCTTGGAATAGTTTGGTCCGCAAAAATTAATTTGGCGGTGTAAAAATCGTTCCATAAACCATCTACACGCACATTGGTTTCAGGGTTTTCATTTTGCCGAATCCCATTTAGAATAAGATAGAACCGCATCCCGTCTTCTGAAAAGATGGTTAAATTAGAATTTTGGGCTATTCCTTGAAAAGTAAAAATGGCTAAGATCAAGAAGGAGAATAATGATTTCATTGTGGTTTAAATTTGGTTAAAGTCAAAATTTAAAGCAAAATTAAATGAAAATCGGTCAGGTTTTAAGCTAAGAAAAAATATCATTGGTTCAACTAATTATTAGCTTGTAAAAACCTGTATACGAATAAGCAACTGTATTCAAAATGTAGAATTGCTTCAGTAATAAAACCAAAAATACCGTGAAGAACTTATTTCTTCTTCCTTACAAAACGCTTTTTCGGTGCATTGGCCGGATCTTCAACAAGCTTTTTGCAATCTTCAAGGCTAAGACTTTCGGGTGCAGTGCCTTTTGGTATTTTGTAATTCTTCTTTTTGAAGGAAATGTAAGGGCCATATCGACCATTAAGCACTTTTAATTCGGGCTCTTCATCAAACTCACGTATAAGGCTTTGCTGCTCCTTGTTACGCTTGGCTTCGATAAGTTCGATAGCTCTTTCTGCTTCAATATCAGACGGATCGTCGGTTTTTTGAAGACTGTAAAACTTATTGTCATGTTTCACATAAGGCCCGAATCGGCCAATGGCAACAGTCATTTCCTTGTCCTCAAAATTCCCGATACTGCGCGGGAAACTAAACAAATCCAAAGCCTCTTCCAGCGTAATGGTTTCCATGGTTTGGTTTTTGCGCAAGCCTGCAAACCGCGGCTTTTCTTCCGATTCGGTATCGCCAAGCTGCACCATGGGCCCAAAGCGGCCTACTTTTACAAAAATATTCTTGCCTGTTTCAGGATCAATACCCAGCAGTTTTTCGCCGCTAAATTTACCTGCATTTTCGGTGGTTTCTTCAATGGTTTTATGAAATGGCGCATAAAACTCGCTGATCATTTCATTCCACTTGCGTTTGCCTTCGGCTATGCTGTCGAATTCTTTTTCTACATTGGCCGTAAAGTTATAATCAATGATGCTGTCGAAATACTGGCAAAGGAATTTATTCACCAGGGTACCGATATCGGTCGGAAAGAGTTTGGCTTTTTCAAAACCAGTGTTTTCGGTAGCAGTTGTGTCGGCAATTTTCTCATTTTTTAATTCCAGCACTTTGTAGTTACGTTTTTCACCATCGCGGTCTTCCTTCACCACATACTCCCGTTTCAAAATGGTTGAAATGGTTGGTGCATAAGTGGATGGCCGTCCAATACCCAGCTCTTCCATTTTCTTCACCAGACTGGCCTCGCTATAGCGCGCCGGATGCCGGGTAAAGCGTTCCTGTGCCGTCATCAGTTCGAGCAGCAAGGCCTGTCCCTTTTGCATGGGTGGCAGCATTTTTTGTTGATCTTCCCCATTATCATCATCTGTGCCTTCGAGATAAACTTTGAGAATCCATCAAAGCGGATTACTTCACCTGTAGCTACAAATTCGCTTTTGTTGGTGGAAACGGCAATGTTTACGGTTGTTTTCTCCAACTTGGCATCAGCCATCTGCGAGGCCAATGTACGCTTGCGGATAAGATCGTACAGGCGTTGCTGTTCGTTTGTACCCCCCACATTTTGAAGTTTCATATACGTGGGCCTGATGGCTTCATGCGCTTCCTGTGCTCCTTTTGACTTGGTAGCATATTTGCGCGTTTTTACATACTCCTCACCATAGCTTTCAATGATTTCTTCCTTGGCCAATTGCAGGGCTGTATTGGACAAATTCACAGAGTCGGTACGCATATAGGTTATTTTACCTGACTCGTACAGTTGTTGTGCCACACGCATGGTGTTTGCAACCGAAAAGCCGAGCTTACGGCTGGCTTCCTGCTGCAATGTGGAGGTTGTAAAAGGAGGAGCCGGTGACTTTTTGGCCGGTTTGGTTTCTATATTGGAAATGGCATAAGCCGCACCAAGGCATGATTCCAGATAAGCACGGGCATCTTCTGCTGTGTCAAAACGTTTGGGCAATTCGGCAGTAAGCTCCTGTTTTCCTTCCTTACTTTCAAAAGTAAACTTTGCTGTAACCCGGAAGGCCGAAGTGGTTTTAAAGTTTTTAATCTCTTCTTCCCTCTCTACAATCAGCCTAACGGCAACTGATTGCACCCTGCCGGCAGATAATGATGGCTTCACTTTTTTCCAAAGCAAGGGTGACAATTCATAGCCTACCAGCCTGTCGAGCACACGGCGCGCCTGTTGGGCCGAAACAAGGTTGTGGTCAATTTGACGCGGGTTTTCAATGGCATGCGAAATAGCCGGCTTGGTAATTTCGTGAAAAACAATACGTCTTGTTTTTTCTTCTTTCAAGCCCAGGGCTTTATATAAATGCCACGAAATGGCTTCCCCTTCACGGTCTTCATCAGATGCCAGCCAAACCAATTCGGCCTCTTTGGACATTTTTTTCAATTCACTAATAAGTTTTTTCTTGTCGGCAGCTATTTCATATTGTGGCTCAAATCCTTTGTCGATATCAACACCCAACTGGGTTTTGCTTAAATCCATTACGTGACCATAACTTGATTTAACGACGAAATCCTTACCTAAGAAACCCTCTATGGTTTTGGCTTTAGCGGGCGACTCAACGATAACAAGATTTTTTGACATGTATTTACCTTTCTTTTTTTTACGGTGTGGATTTGTTTGTGAAAAACGGCACAAAAGTAACATTTATACCCATTCAAATAGAATCCTCCAAAAATACTCGATTTATCTATTTATTTTTCAAACACATACAAAGGGTCTAAAATCGATATGAAATTGATCAATTTGATGGATGCTTTCGGAAAGGGTATGACCCATGTGACATTTTTTGAATTGCACGACAAACTATATTGACTAAATTTGCTGCTTTAACACCAAAAACCGTTTTTGAAAAAATGGAATTACCAATGGAAGCCCAAAAGAATTTTGCCCTTATCGGTGCTGCCGGCTATATTGCCCCCCGGCACATGAAAGCCATTAAGGAAACCGGTAACCGTTTGGTAGCTGCTTTGGATCCGTTTGACAGTGTTGGCATTATTGATGGGTATTTCCCCGATGCGAGTTTTTTTACCGAGCCGGAGCGTTTCGACCGCCACATGGACAAGTTGCGCCGCAGCGGAAAAGACGTTATTGATTATGTGAGTATTTGTTCGCCCAACTACCTGCACGATGCACATATCCGGATAGCCCTGCGAAACCAGGCGCATGCCATTTGCGAAAAACCACTCGTGCTGAATCCGTGGAATGCTGAAGCCCTTGCAGAACTTGAAAAAGAAACCGGAAAGCGTATTTTTACCATTCTGCAGCTCAGGCACCACCCTTCCATCATCAGATTGAAGGAAAAAGTAGAAAAAGAAAAATCCAGCGGTCGTATGTATGACGTTGACCTGAACTACATCACAGCACGCGGCATGTGGTATTTTCGTTCGTGGAAAGGCAAGCTTGAAAAATCAGGCGGTATTGCAACCAATATCGGTATTCACTTTTTTGATATGCTGACATGGATTTTTGGGAAGCCTACCGTAAATACTGTTCACCAATACGAAGCTGACAGGGCAGCGGGCTTTTTGCAGCTTGAACATGCCAGGGTTAACTGGTTTCTGAGCATCAATGCCGAAACCCTGCCCAACGAGGTGAAACAAAAAGGCAACAGCACTTACCGCTCATTGATGATTGATGGTGAAGAGTTTGAGTTTAGCGGTGGTTTTACAGATTTGCACACCGTCAGTTATGAAAACATATTGTGTGGCAAAGGCTATGGCATTGCCGATACCATGCCATCCATTCAGATTGTGCACGACATTCGCAATTTTTCGAATATCTAAACGTTTAAAAGCCAATTTAAAAAACCTCATATACCAATTAATAACCTATACCATCACAACCACTAAATATGAAAGACCATTTCTTGTTAGCTATCCATGCAGCCCTCGAAGCCGGCAAAGCCATCATGGAAGTTTATGCCACCGAATTTACTGTTGATATAAAATCAGACAACAGCCCGCTAACCCTGGCCGATATGCGTGCCCACGAAATTATTTTACGCACCATGAATAAAACCGGACTTCCGGTAGTAAGCGAAGAAGGGCGCAGCATCCCCTACTATAAAAGGGAAGAGTGGCGAAAATTCTGGCTTGTTGACCCATTAGATGGCACCAAGGAATTTATAAGCCGCAATGGTGAATTCAGTGTGAACATTGCTTTAATCGACAGCCGCAAGGCTGTGATGGGAATCATTTATGCACCTGTTTCCGATATCTTGTATTTCAGCGATGATACAGGTGCCTGGAAGCTAAACCAAGCCACACAACAGTATGCTGATGATATGGGTATAGATCAGCTTAAGCAACTTGCTGATAAATTGCCTTTAAAGCGAACCGACACCTCTTTTGCCATTGTTGCAAGCCGCTCGCACCTGAATATCGAAACCACCGACTTTATCAACAAAGTGAAGCAACAACATGATGAAATCCGTATTTTATCGCGTGGCAGTTCGCTCAAGTTGTGTATGATAGCCGAGGGGGCTGCCGATGTTTATCCTCGTTTCGGTGTTACCTCTGAATGGGATACAGCTGCGGGCCATGCCATTGTTTCGGCGGCAGGCGGCAAAGTAGTGCGCATCGACGACGAATCAACAGAATTGATTTATAATAACGATTCCATGGAAAATGTACCTTTCATTGCCTACCCACCCAAATCATAGCTTTCTTTTTTAAAAAATGAACGGAACTAATACCGTTTATGAATGCTTTTGTTATGAACAATTACACAATCAACAACCTGCGCGAACTGGAGGCTGAGTCCATCCACATTATCCGCGAGGTGGCGTCTGAATTTGAAAAACCGGTGATGCTTTATTCTATTGGCAAGGACTCCTCGGTGATGGTTCGTTTGGCCGAAAAAGCCTTTGCACCGGGAAAAGTTCCTTTTCCGTTGATGCATATCGACAGCAAATGGAAATTTCGTGAAATGATCACATTCCGCGAAAATTACACAAAAGAAAAAGGTTGGGACCTGATTGTACACTCCAATATAAAAGGATTTGAAGCCGGTGTGGGGCCTTTCAGCCACGGGAGCAAGGTGCATACCGACATCATGAAAACTGAGGCCCTGCTCGAAGGGTTAACCATACATGGGTTTGATGCTGCCTTTGGCGGAGCCAGGCGCGACGAGGAAAAGAGCCGCGCCAAAGAGCGTATTTTCAGTTTCCGCGACCGCTACCACCAGTGGGACCCAAAAAACCAACGACCCGAGTTGTGGGACATCTACAACACCAAAGTGCATAAGGGCGAGTCCATCCGCGTATTCCCCCTTAGCAACTGGACCGAACTCGATATCTGGCAATACATCCGTCTTGAGAAAATCCCGATTGTACCCCTGTATTATGCCAAGCCAAGGCCGGTGGTTGAATACAACGGTGCCTGGGTGCTTGTTGACGACGACCGCATGCCAGCCGAACTGGCAGCAAAAGCCCAAATGAAAATGGTCCGTTTTCGCACATTGGGCTGTTATCCCCTTACAGGAGCTATTGAATCAGAGGCTGATACAATTGAAAAAATCGTTGAGGAAATGATGACCACCACCAAAAGCGAACGCACAACCCGTGTAATCGATTTTGACCAGGATGGCAGTATGGAGCAGAAGAAAAGGGAGGGGTATTTTTAATCGTTTAGCTATGTTGTCTGCTCACTACGTTCGCGTTTTGGTGTTATCATTGTTAGCTACCAGTGTTACAAAAAGAGTACGATAAAAAAGACAATCAAATATAAGAATGGGCTATAAAGACCTTGAAATTTACCAATTGGCATTTGAAATTGCAGTAGATATTTATAAATTAAGTATGCAATTACCTTATCCCGATAAATTTGAAACTGGTGGACAAATCAGAAGGGCCAGCCAAAGTATTCAAGATACAATTGTTGAAGGCTACGGAAGAAAAAGATACAAAGCAGATTTCGTCAAATATCTTGTTTACAGTCATGCCTCTTGTCTTGAATCAATATCCCAGTCAGATTTTCTTCATGCTATTCATCCGCAAAAAGGTTGGGATGATATTTCTAAACGGCTTGAGGCACTCAGCATCAAAGTATATAATTTTCTAAAGTATGTTGAAACCAATTGGAAAACTTAAATAAATAAGTCTCGTATTCATGTTGATTATCATTACATTAACTAAAACGCAGACAACAA
>JAGYLH010000045.1 GCA_018400955.1 Bacteroidales bacterium | reverse complement strand
ACTGAATAAGAAATTCGATCTGATTTTCATCGATGGCGACCACCATTACGAATCAGTAAAAAACGATACGGAAAAGGTTTTCAATCATTTGGTGCATGAAAATTCCATTGTGGTGTGGCACGATTACGCCCGCAACCCCGAAACCATCCGCTATGATGTGCTTGCCGGCATATTGGACGGCCTGCCCAAACATTTGCAACCAAACCTGTATCATGTAGGCAATACGCTTTCGGCCATCTGCATCAACAAAAAATTTACTGCACATATGCTCAGCAGCCCGGTGAAGCCGGCGCATTATTTTTCGGTGGAAATTAAGCAAAAATTGGTTGTTTAAGGCGAATATATAAAAGCAACCATTGTACACTACTATCAGAAAATCATTGTTTTTTCCTCACCACAACCGAAAGCAGCAAGGCTTTAACCTCCTTAAAATCAGGAATGGATTCCTTGAAACTGATTTGAGATTCTTTGGTAAAAAACCATAAAAGTATTATGCATGTGGATAAGTAAGAAATGCTCGTAGCCCAGCCGGCACCTGCAATTCCATAGGCGGGTATCATCAGGCTGAAGGCGCCAACAGCAACAAGCAAACCAACAAAGGACGACAGCGTATTGATATGGTATTTGCCAATTCCTGAAAAATAATGCCCGATAATAAGCGCAATATTAAAGAACAAAACTCCCGGTGCCAATGTAGCAATCACCACGCCCACTTCGGCAAAACCTTCGCCGTAAAGGGCTGTGAAAAATGCGGGTGGCAAAAGCACCAATATCAACAAGGGAATAATACTCAACGCCAGGCTGGCATAGGTAAGCTGCAGGCTTAGCTTTTGGGCATAGGGCCGGTCGTCGGTATTGGCAATGCGCGCGTATTGCACCAAACTGATGCTTCTGCTAATGAGCCAGATGGATTCAACCAGGGAGGTCCCGTTTGAATAAACCCCTACTTCGGCACTGCTGTATGTAAGTTCCAGCCAATAGAAACTCATCCTGAAACTCAGCAATTGAAAAATATGGGCGAGTTGGTTCAGTAAGCCATATTTAAAAAGCTGAGCGATAATGGTGGCATACACAAATGGCTTTTCAAACTTGAATTTTTCGGTGTTTTTACTTAGATAAATGAGGCTTACAACAAAGGCTATACCTATAGAGACATAAAGTGAAATGATATAGGAGCTTATCGAGTTTAAGTTCAAACCCAGAAACAAAACCACCAAAGTCAAAGTGATAATCAAGGGTTGGATAAAGGCGATGAGGTTGGAGCTTGCAATTTTTTCCTTTCCAATCAAAACTGCTGTGTTGATGGCTGTGAAGGCACTGATGGCTGACAGCACACACACATGAAGGATAAATGGCCCCTGCACAAGTTGAAAAACATCCAGCACAAAATAAAAGCCAATGCTGGTAATCAGTGCCCAAACATAGGCTGGCGTTAGGATCATTGCCGTTGGAAAGCGGGGCACCAAATACACAATGGCACTGCCGCCAAAAAGGTTCGAAAAGACCAGAACATAGGCAATGGTAGCCAGGATAATACCTTGTTCACCTTTTCCTTCGGGCCCCAAAAACTGCGACACAATAATGGCTATCAACAAATTGAGTATTGCTGATGCCAAACGGGTCCCAAATGTATTGAGTATCTTCTTTAACACTCCCTAATTGGATAAGGTTTTGCAATATACGTCGAAAAGCGATTTGCCGATCTGTTCATTGCTGAAATGATCAACGGCATATTTCCTGATTTGCTGGCTGTTGTATAGCCCTGGCTGATCCAGGAAATCATATAAGGCTTGCAGAAATTGTTGCTCATTCTGCATCTCAACCAGGCGTCCAAGATTCTCATTCAGATGCTCATGAATCCCGCCAACGCGTGTGCTGATCACAGGCACCCCGCAGGCGTAGCTTTCGAGTATCACCACCGGCAGGTTCTCGTAATTGCTGAACATAATCATCAGGTCAGCGGTGGCAAGCAGTTCAACCAATGCCTCGTTTTCTTTCAGTCCTGCGAATTCAACATAAGTTCCTGTAAGTCCCATTGTATCCGACAGGGCTTTCATCTGGTCAAAATCTTCCCCATCGCCGATCAGTTTCAAGATAAAGTCTTCTTTTCAGGCTCAATTGTTTCATCACCCGCAATATACCTGATATATTCTTCTGTTTATCCGTAAAGTATGACAAATGGACCATTGTTTTTTTTGCCCCGATACCAGCTTTTTGCACAGGTTTGAATTTTCCGTATCAACCACATTAAATCACAACATAATTATCATTATTTAATTATTGGCAATCATGGCATCAGTGCAGGTTGGGCAGTAATATGCACATGGCACTGGCTCTTTACCACTTCTTCTTTGTGCCATTTCCGCAGCCTGCCATGATAGGTGCCGCAGTATTGCAATAACGTGTCCAGTGTTCGGTAATTACATACTGCTTCCTTCTTCAATACTTTATACAAAAGGGCTACAAGTCCCAGCCTGGTGAGTACATGCACGTGCAGCAAATCAATTTTACCATGCTGCTTATTGATCAGGCTGAAGCCCTTTTATATGGGCTTTGAAAAGAAAACGATAGAGGTTCACCAGATTGGCCAGGAAGGCAGGCTTTATTTTGCTTTTTTACGGAAATAGATGCTGGTGGTAAACA
The DNA here is from genome assembly GCA_018400955.1 of Bacteroidales bacterium. Classification (GTDB taxonomy): domain Bacteria; phylum Bacteroidota; class Bacteroidia; order Bacteroidales; family F082; genus CALAZZ01. The sequence goes on along the minus strand of JAGYLH010000045.1, from coordinate 27,380 downwards.
GGCCTTCATCTGTTGTTTGAATGACATAGGTTTTGCCTTGCAGCTTGTCATCGGCATGCACATAAAAGCACCGAAACCTTGCGTGGCATTACCGACAATCCATGACGTTGTATGAACAGACCCATCATGGGGTCGTAACGATTAGATACCAGCGAGGCAGATAAAGAATGTGAGGTTTTTGGTCGAAAATTTCTTTGGTTTTCATTTTACTTATAACGTATTAGTCGTCATTTTATTTAGCAACATTTCATCAACATAATTGATGGCATAATTCAGGCGCTTATTATTTAAGCCTGAAACAAGCTTGTAGGGCATTTTACGATCGTCGAGGCTCTGTTTGTAAAGTCCCATAATTTCTTTCGCTCGTCGGGATGCTCTGCGCAGGGATCGGCTTCCCAGGGCAAGTCGATATCGCAGAGCAAGTATAAATCATAATGCTGTTGTACAAAGGCTTGCTGTATAAATGCAGGGGTTTCTCCAAAACGAAATCTGCCCATATCTTGCAAACGAGCATTTCGGTATCAACAAAAAGCAACTGATCGGATTCAACTCTCTATTTTTTCTTTCGGCAGCGCAATACTTTTGGCAATTTGCACAATATCATCCAGCGTAAGGCTTTGCAAACGTACAAGGTATTCGCATGCATATCTTTTACAAAGTGGGGTTTTGTAACGCCTTACCAATTGTTCGGCAAGCCATGATTTGCCTGATCTGGTACTCTGTTATGGTAAATTTAAGCATCCAAAGCCTTTCTTCGCCATACCACATAGCCCATAACAGCAATGATTAAAAATATAGTAAACTGTAAACTTGTAAATACTAATCCTTTGTGAAAATACAAAGGAATGGAAACCACATCCCCGATAATCCAGTAGATCCAATTTTCAACTTTTTAAGAGCCATCAACAGCATCCCGACAATAAATATGGATGTAGAACGAATCCCACAGGGCACGTTGTTGTCGGTATAATTGCTGAGCACATAACTCAACACACCAAATGAAAAAGCGTGGCTACGACACTTATAATGTTCAAATTCAGGCTGGCACCTGCAATCAGGGACCACCTGTTTCCAGCCTTCGGGCTTTCTTTGTAGTTCAGGTACCCAGCCGTAAACACTCATGATAAAATAAACCCCATTGATGCCCATATCAGCATATAGCTTGGCTATAAAGCAGATATAAACATAAATCAAAACAGACTATCGATGCCGGTTGGGAACACCAGGATGTTGACTTTTTTGCTGTACCAAACACTGAATGTCGGTAATGACGGCAATTATTTCGAGTAGGGTGGTTTGGTAAATATTCTGCAACAGCAGTTCGAAAAAGCTTATTTGCTTCCATCTACATGGTTTAGGTCTGCATTTACAATTTTGAGGATGAAGATGGAATGTGGCAACTCAAAAGCGCGCTTTATCTCGGTGGCTATACTGCATTACATCATCAAATTTACCAAAAACCTGGGTACTCATACCATTGGTTTTAACAATCAGATCAGGGTAATTGTGTAACTGATCGATAAAACCTTTAATTGGAGTTATATAGGATTCCTGTAAGGGGTAATAACTTATTTCGACAGATGTTTTCATTGTATCTATAGTTTAGCTGACAAAAATAAGGTATTTTTGGGCTGCACTACGGAGTTTTTCTGTTGTTGCCGGAGCAAGGAAAAGGGACATAGACCACCAAAATCAAGATTAAATGAATAAAACCTATATAGCAATAGGTGCTATATAGCAGCTGTTGCGGTCATATTTGGTACTATGGGTGCCCATTGGCTCAAAAGATAATACTGTATGACTGATCTTCAAAACTTTGAAACGGGCGTGCGATATCAAATGTACCATGCGCTGGGTATCTTGTTTTTAGGGCTTATCCAATGCAGGTTTACAGGCATTATGCTGCACCTTGCCTTTCACTCTTCTGGATTGGCAGTTTGTTGTTCTCGCCTGATATACCTTTGTCAACAGCCAGTTTTTCAGGCTTATATGTGAATTGGCTTTAAAATGGTCACACCCATTGGATACCTTTTTGTTGATTTTGGGCTGGGTGTGCTGATTGCCTATACAGCTATTTCTCAATTTAAGGAAGACTGAGCAGCAGGCTGTTCTTTACTGAAATATCTCCACGTTTTGTGTTGCCAACTGCAACGCCCTGTAAGTATAATTAACGGCTACCTCAAAACTCAATTGCTTAAAGAGTTTAAAGTCAACGCCCATATCAGTTGAAAGCGGTAATTGCTGAATTTGGTTGATTGCTGGTTGATAATAATTGACCAGTTTGATGTTTAGGTTATCGCCAATATCCCAAAGAACTGATAAATAATTGGTTGACCTCCAAAGCCTGAAAACTGTAAGCGGTTCAGTCATAGTCTTCGTATTCATACATCAGCCCTATACCAGCAAATATTTTCCAGTCTTTTTCATCATCATTATCTTCTGTTAAGAGGTAGTGACTGAGGTCGAAACGCAATCCCGTCCTAAGGAGAAAACGGTTCTGCAACAGAATAAATTCATCAAACTGCCAGCTGGAGCGTAAAAACTTCCGCCAAGTAAGCCCTGTCATCAAAATGCCTCAACGTGCGCAAGTGAACAAAGCCGTTGTCTTTCGATTTAATGGTTTCGGTTCTTTTAAAATTGTAATCCAAAATGGTAAAATAATGGAATTTGTCGGCGATATAATCCAGCCTGAAGTTGTTGCTAAGCTCCAGTTCCTCCGTATTTCCCTGCTATAACTAAAGCCCAGGGCGTTGTTTACCAAAAACCCTTTTTGTCGTAGTTCTGGTGGTAGCGCTCGTATTCACCTCATCCGAAGCAGCTCGCACCAAAGTGAAAAAGAACAATAAGTAACAGCCAACCAAGCCTCATCGCATATCAATAATATCTTCATGATTTGGGAAATCCTCAGGATCAAAATGAAAACATTTCGGGTTGGAGTTCAACATTGGGCTTCATCTTATTTATTTTGTAAGTAGTTACTCCCATTGTTGTCAAACACCGAAAAGCTATCAATCCAGGTTTGGCCTTTTCATCCACAGCCAGTTGCATTTTCGAGAAGCTTCTCTCATTTCCTTGTGGTTCTTCAGCTCAATTGTTTTGAGCCCTTTGGCTGCATTTTCCTTTACATTTACGAAAGCAGCGCTGTAAAGCCGTTGTAATAGGAGGTGAGCAGGTTGCCGGGCGTTATGGCGTTCTACCTTCCTCTGCATCATTAATCATCACTTCGCGGCTTTCTTCAATATAGGTCCAAACGGTTTTGCCATCGTTGATAATAGCCTGTCCGCAATAACCAGCTTATAGGCATCCCCTTGCACATATACTTTTCCTTCTTTTTCTTCCCTGATACCTGCTGCTTCGTTGAGCATGATGTAGGTGAAATCAATTTCGGGAGGCTTTCGTAAGCATTTGTTTTGTCCACAATGGTTTCTTAAATAACTCATCGGCAGTGCTGGGCGTAGGTGCCAAGACTTAAAAAGCTTGCCAACACAATGTTTGCAAGTAAAATTTGGTATTTCTTCATTTTTTGTTATGTTAATCTATCATTCAGGTCTTTCAAAAACTGTTCCAAAGCCATTTCGTTGGCCACGCGAACCTCGCGGGCCTTGCTGCCTTCGAAAGGACCGACTATGCCTGCTGCTTCCAATTGGTCAATAATACGTCCTGCCCTGTTGTATCCCAGCTTTAGTTTGCGCTGCAGCAAAGAGGTGGAACCTTGCTGGTGGGTCACAATAATGCGGGCAGCATCCTCAAAAAGCTCATCGCGCTCTGAAGGGTCCATGGCATCGCCTATTTCATCCTGCTCTTCGGCAAACTCGGGCAGGTGGAAGGCGTCGGGATAACCGCGCTGGGAACCTATAAACTCAGTAAGACGTTCAATTTCAGGTGTGTCAACAAAAGCACATTGCAAGCGGATTAGGTCGTTGCCGGTAGAAAACAGCATATCACCGCGCCCCACAAGCTGATCAGCCCCTCCTGTATCCAGGATTGTCCGCGAGTCGATGCGAGAAATGACCCTGAAAGCCAACCGGGCCGGGAAGTTCGCCTTGATGGTCCCCGTAATGATGTTCACCGAAGGCCGCTGTGTGGCAATTATCAGGTGGATGCCAACGGCGCGGGCAAGCTGCGCCAGACGGGTGATGGGGCCTTCCACCTCCTTGCCGGCCGTCATAATCAGGTCGGCAAACTCATCTACAACAAGCACCAGGTATGGCAAGAACCGATGTCCGTTTTCGGGGTTCAGCCTGCGTGAACGGAATTTGGTATTGTATTCTTTAATATTGCGTACCTGCGCGTCTTTGAGTAAATCATAGCGGCTGTCCATTTCGATGCTGAGCGAATTGAGGGTACGCACCACTTTGCGCGTATCGGTGATGATGGCTTCTTCCGAGTCGGGAAGTTTGGCCAGGTAATGGCGTTCGATTCGGCTGAAAAGACTGAGTTCCACTTTCTTGGGATCCACCATTACGAACTTTAATTCAGCAGGATGCTTGCAATAGAGCAGCGAAGTGATGATGGCATTCAGGCCAACGGATTTACCCTGCCCTGTTGCACCGGCCATCAGGATATGGGGCATTTTGGTGAGGTCGGCCACAAAACTTTCGTTTGCAATGGTTTTGCCAATCCCGAAAGGCAACTCGAAGCCGTTGTTCGTAAAGCGGTCGGAACCAATTATGGAGCGCATCGAAACAATTTCGGGCTTTTGGTTGGGCACCTCTATGCCGACTGTCCCCTTGCCGGGGATAGGCGCAATAATACGGATGCCAATAGCAGAAAGGCTCAGGGCGATATCATCCTCCAATCCTTTGATGCGGGAAATGCGCACACCGGCTGATGGGATTATTTCGTAAAGGGTAACTGTCGGGCCAATCGTGGCTTTAATTTTTTCGATGCCAATGGAGTAATTTCCGAGTGTTTCCACAATGCGGCGTTTATTGGCCTCCAGTTCATCGCGGTCAACGCTGATGGTGCCATCGCCATACATATTGAGCAGGTCGAGGGGCGGGAAGCGGTAGTCGGGCAAATCGAGGGTGGGATCGAATTGTGTATCAATTGTTTGCCGTTCAATGGTACCCTTGGTCTTTGTTTTTTCTACAGCCGCAGGCTCTACACTCAGTTCTACATCTTTTTCACTTTCGGTTGGCTTTGCAGGCGGCATTTGTTCAATGGCCTCAAAACCATCATCTTCATCCTTGGCAATGGATTTATCTTCGGTAACCAGCCGCTTATTTTTACCTTCTTTTGGTGTTACAAAATCGGTTTCATCTTCTTCGTCAACAGCAAACTCAACAGTGTTGTATTTGTCTCCTTCGGAAGATTCTTTGGATTTATTTATTTTAGATTTGTCTTTTTTATCCGATTTCCACAAAAGGGAAAAATTAAAGCTAACAATCAGGTAAACCAGAAAAGTAAACAACAACAGCGCGATCACCCCAAAGCTTCCAATAATGCTGCTTAGGTATTGGGCCATGAAGTGGCCAACATAGCCGCCCAAAACATTCCAGGGGTCGTGGGGCATGAAAAAACCAAAAAGCAGGGGCATCCACAGCAGAAAAATTATCGCATATTTCCATAATGGCCAGGGCCTGATTATTTTGAGGCCAGTAGTCAATCGAAAACCCCAGGCGAAAATCAAAAAAGGGAGAAAAATACTGCCCAATCCAAAACCTATTTTTACCAGGTTTTCGGATAGATAGGCGCCAAGATTTCCCGTTATATTATTAATTTCCAAACTGGTGTCAGTCAAAATCCTGCTGATGGCCAATTCAGGCAGCATATCATCGGTAAGCTGGTTGAACCAGTTATAAAAGAATGAACCAAAAGCCACGAAAATGTAGAGGGCCATAAAAATAAGCGAAACGCCTGCCACTTTGCGAATACGTTCATCTTTAAGTATGCTGTTGCCTGGTGCTTTTTTCTTCCTGCTGGTTTTGCTTTTAGGAGGTGGTGTAGCAGACTCTTCCTTCTGTTTGAAGGTGTTGGTTTTAAGTAAGTTTTCTTTTTTTGGCATATGGATGCTGTGGCCTGTTGAAGTGCAAATTTAGGAAAATTAAGCACACCTGCCCCTCCGAATTTTGGTAGGGGTAACATCTTATATTGATATGCAGGTTTAGGCTATTACTCTTTCTATACCAGCATACCCACAATTCATTTTTGCTGATTCAGTCCCGATCGAAACAGCTGACATTTTTTGTGAGATTCTGTGTATTTCTTTGTGAAAGATTGTGTTATAGCTATGTCACAAACCAGCACAAAGGAGTCACAAAGGACCACAAAGCCTTATATAAGAATGATTTTAATCAAAACCACTTTAGCACATCAGAGAATTATTTGTACTTGGCAATCCTCACAAATTTGCCCAAATAGAAAAACCAGGCTTCCGACTTGCAGAAACCTGGTTGTGGCGAATACCTGATCTAAAAGTGGTTTCAGGCCTTATTTATCATGTTCATCTTCAATTGTTATCTCCACGGTGATCATGGCCTCATTGCCCTCAGTATCTGTGCAAAAAACAATGAAATGATAATCGCCATGATGAATACCCTCCGGAATGTCGATGGCCAGTTGAATTGTACGGTTTTTTTCGGATAATTCACCCACGTAATTGTAGTCCCATTCATCCCCTTCCCGAATCGATTTGTGGTCGTGCCCATCATCGAAGTGGATATCAATTTTGTATTCCTTCAATTCGATATTGTCAGAGAAATTGGCCTCAAAATGAATTTTTTCACCCATATGGAATTCATCACCATTTTTAGGACTTACCAATTCAATCACCGGTTTTTCATTGTCTTGCTTGTCTTTTGTGCAAGATACGAGGGTGAGTGATGTAAGAAGTGTCAGTAGAAAAAGCATTCTTAATTTATACATATTCAAGTTATTAGATTTATAGATAATTGATTTTAATTTTTTAGTTGGGTATTAAACGGAATGTTTAGTGTAAGCTGCACATTTCGGCCAGCTTCGGGCAGCCCGATTTGGCGGTAGTAACTTAAATGGTTCCAATAAACTGTATTCAGTAAATTCTGTATTTTCAATTGAACACCAATATAGGTATCAGCGACAAGCACCTTGGTGGAAAACCCTATATTCAACAAGCTGTAGCCTGCCGTTTTTTCCTCGTTGCGTGCATTGCGGTTTTGTGGGGCAGCAAAGCGCATATCCAATTGCACACTGCTCTGATGCAGGCTTTTCCAGTAATCGGGCAAGGCATATTTCAGGCCTGCCAAAAGCCCCAATGGGGGCGTTAATGGGATGGCATATTTGCCGTCGGTTGCCATAACATATTCGGCACTCAGCCGGGTAGAAAAACCGCTGCCAAAAGCATAATCAAGCATCAGCTCACCTCCGGCACGCCATGCGGTCGATTGCACATAAGCAAACACCTGGCCCACACCCGATTCAAGGATGGGACTTCCATCAGGCAAGGAATAGCTGCCGGTGGGGTTCAGGAAAATAAAGTTGGGGAAATAGCTGAAAAAAGGGCCGAGCGCAAGCTGCAACTTTTCCGTATGATACTCCAGGCCAAGATCAAACTGATAGGCTTTTTCCGAATCGAGGCCTGTATCGCCCAATTCATAACGAAACGAGCCATGATGCACTCCGTTGGCACCCAATTCGGCGGCATTGGGCACCCTGAAGCTTTTGGCTGCGTTTATTTTGAGCTTGAAAGGTGCCGCCATGGCATAGGTCATGCCTACGGCCCAACTGAAGTCGTGATAAAATCCTGTGAAATCGGGTGCTTTCAATTGTTGGGTGTAGGGCGAAAAATAGGGCATTATTTGCATGCGTCCCCAGTCGTAGCGCAGCCCGCCGCTCAGGTTGATTCGTTGGCCAATATCCATGGATTTAAAAAAGAAAATTCCGGCCAGGCTTCGGTTATAGGCAGGTAAAAGAAACATATAGCCCCCAATTTCATTGTGTTGGTGCTGAAAGCTCAAACCAAGTTCGGAGCGGTTTCCGGCTTCACCGGATTTCAGTCGTGCTTCAACGGAATAGGTATCCAATACCCAATCCAGCTCCAGCTCGCTGTCCTTTTCGGGTGGCAACTGATTGGGATAGTGCGTATGAAACTGCGACCATTCCTGCCTGTGGTTGCGTTGCCAGGCCATGTCGAGGTCCAGCATAAAAAGCCTGAAATCAATCAAAGCATGGCTGTTGACCTTCAAATGATTCACTTGTTGAAAGGGCAGGCCCGGCTTTCGGCTTACAGGCGTTGTTTGCAGCTCTTCCATATCAGGAATGCCATGGGCGCCAAGGAAAAACCCTGTTTTGTTGCTCAAATTGCTTAATGAAAGGGTTAGCTTCCCCCACGGCCTGATCAAGCCATTGGTAAGGTGAAGGTTTCTTTCGTGCCCACCGCTGTTCAATATGGCCCCATCAAGCAAGGGAAAACGGTAGCTGTTGTAAACAAATTCGGTTGCCGGCACACGATACACCCCAAAATCGCTGATTGTAAATCGGATGTTGTTGAAGTAAGAGGCTTTGCGCATACGCATCATGGCGGAGGCTGCCACCAGATTGTTCAGGCTGCGGCCTGTCAGCTGAAGGTTTGCCTCCAGACTGTTGTTGGCCGCCACAGCAGGGGGCAAGATACGCAAAACACCGCCAATGGCATCGGAGCCGTAGCGCAGGGAGGCAGGCCCTTTCACAACCTCAACCTGCTCCACGGCATATTGGTCAATTTCGAGGCCATGATCGGCTCCCCATTGCTGTCCTTCTATTTTGGTGTTGTTTTCGGCAACCACCACGCGGTTGAAGCCCAGACCCCTGATGATAGGCTTTGAACTCCCCTGACCAATTTCCATGGCTTGAAAGCCTGGCAGTGATTCGAGGGTTTTGACCAGGCTGTGGTCGCGGTTTTCGTCCATAAGTTTGCGGTTGGCCACCACAACGGCTTCAGGCCCGTCCTTGGCGTTATAACCCGGTTTTTTGCCTTGTACCTCCACCTCATCAAGCGGAAATTGCTCGGGCTCCATCACCACCACGATGCTTTGATTTTCCTTGCTGAGTGCCACCTTGTAAGGGTGAATGCACTTGTAGCCGAGATAACTCACATGCAATCTGTACGTTCCGGGCAGCAATCCGGCAAATTCAAACCCGCCATTGTCTTCGGTCAGTTGCACCTGTTTGCTATCCTGGTTGTAAACATAAGCACCAACAATGGGCTGGTTGTTGTGGTCCACCACATGGCCGCTCAGCTTGTAAACTTCCTGGGCGGTAAGGATATAAGGTAAAAAAAAGAGCAGGCACAGTAGCAAGCAGGCATGGCCGCTTTTCAGCGGTTTTTGGCCGGATTCCCCGGGTGCACCATACAATTTGCGAGCGGACATACAATTTTGCAACTAATAACTATTTGCACAAAAACAATAAATGCAATGATGTTGCAAAAATAGAAAAAACAACAATGTTTGGGGTTGATGATTGAAAATATTTTGTGGGGGGAGGTAAGGGGAGGGGAATTGGGAGGGGTAACGTTTGGCAGCTATGAAACGTGGGGCTTTACGAAGCACTTTCTTGTCCACTCGTGACAAAGGTAGGCAAGAAAAATGAACCTTGCGGAATCCGCTAGCTGGCGCACCGCCGCATGTTTTCCCAGTTGCTGTTAGCCATATTTATTATTATTTTTCTTTCAATAATTTTATCATTTCATCAATTTCTTTCTCATCAAAATCACCACTTATACTAGCTTTTCCACCCATAACCTCTGAATTCACAATCGGCATTGAAACAATTTGTTTTGCTATTACAATTGCAACTGGTTTTCCGATATTCTCTTTTGTCAACAGATAGAACTTTTTAGCTCCCTCTTTTGTGAACACAATGCTAATTTCTGGTCGGTCATTATTACTGTTAAAATCCTTTTTTACTTCCAAAATATCCTTTGCTGTCAATGAAGGTTTGTCTTCCAACTTTATCTCCTTGTCTGTTTCGGAAAAATTGTAGTCAACTGTCGCATAAAATCCATTTTCTCTATCAACTGGCGAGGGCTCAAATTTTTTTGTTGGTTTGTCAACTATTTGGCTAAGGTTATTGGCTATCTCCTCTATTTCTTTATCTATATCTTTAAATTTAGAAGCAATAATTTTATAAGTCTCTCCAGATTTGAAAAACTTATCAAAAGCACTTGTTTGAATAAAATCATAAATGTCATTAATTTCAGCATCGTTGAACACTTCATAAAAAGCTGTACTAATCTTTTTAACTATTTCGTCCTCTGATAATTGTTTTTCTAATTCTATAATTCTAATGCTATCATTTCCTGTCGCTTGATATTTTAATGGTTCGAGTTGAAATTCATAATTCTGCTTTTGATTCTCAATCAAGTTTAATTTCTTAAAAATCGCTATCGTTTTTTCTTGTCTTGTTTGTCCGCAACTTACTAATGTCATTGATATTAGTACCAATCCTTTCAAAAATAATTTTGTTATCATTTTACTCATTTGTTTATTTGTCATTTAGGTGTCGTTCGGTTAAAATTATGGCTTACGTTTTCGGGCTTTGCGTTCGGGCGGGTTTCGGAGCATAAAACTGTCTACCACCACTGAACTTGAATAGAAGTATAAAGCTCCAATTTTGCACGTCACCCTGCCTGACGCAAAACCCGTGTTGGGCGTTCGTTCTTTTCTTTTCGTCAAGTATGTTTTTTTTCAGTTATCCAAAATCTATGGTCTTTGTCAAGAAACACTACGTAAAAAACATTGTCTTCAAAATAACCTATTACACACTCTTTTCCTTGAATGTGCATTGAACACCAAGCAATGTCTTCTGGAATATGTTTTGGGTGATAAAAATCTGATTTATCAGGGAATGTTCCTTTGGGGTATTCTTTGATAATCTGTTGTCGGGTTGCTTCAATTCTTGTCAGTCCGCAAACTCCTTGAAGTTTTCTAACAGCTAATGCAAGTAAATTTTCTCCTTCCCAATGCTCAAATGATTGCCCTTGATTACTGTCACAGTCTTTGAAACTTATAACGATAAATCTTTCTCTTTGCCCTGAACGTAATTCAATGCTTTTAACTTCTCTTTTGTAGGAAGCAGCATTCCTTTCTTTAAACTTGTTCTGCTTCCCTTTTCCCATAGAGTAAATCGTTTAATTTTTCATCAATGTCAAAGTATGGTATTGCTCCGTATTTGCCTTCAAAGTAATTTTTGTCAAATGCCGATTTGTTTCTGACTTTGTCGGTTTTAAAGTCGGCTAGAGAAAATAACTCGGAAGCTCCGAATTGATTTTTTTCTACAAACCAAATTTGGTCTCTTCTAAATGTTTCTTTGTTAAGTAAGGATGTGTCATGAACGGCACAAATAAGCTGTGCATTACTTTTGTTAAACTTATGAAAGAAGTCAACAAGTCTCAAAGTTAAATGACTATGTAATCTAGAGTCAAGTTCGTCTATGATTAGTACTTTACCATTCTGTAATGTGTTATACCAAGGTCCGAGCAGATATAATATTTTTTTTGTTCCTTCTGATTCCTGTTTGTCAAAGTTGAATGGAACGGTATCAACTAATACATTATTCTCGTCATATTTTTTATGAAATGTAATTAGTTGGTCTCTCTTAGGTTGCTTTGATTGTATTTTTTGAATGCTAGTAAGAAGATTGATTAATTCTTCATCTTTTTCTTTGTCTCTTAAGGTGTCAAGGTCTATATCATTAACATCTTCTTCTGTTGTTGAAAGATTTGCTATTTCTAAATATTTCACGAAATGCAAAACCCAATTAAAGAACCGTTTATCTGATTTTAGTTTATCAATAGTGTATCTCTTGTGTCCACGGTCATGAATTCCATTAACGAAGTTGAATTTTTTGAACCAATCAACAATATTCGTAGAAGTTTCTTTACCTAAAGTTGCAAGAAGGGAAAGAAACAAAACATTCTCTTTAACATCATCTTCTTTTCCAAGTCCTTCTTTAAATGCTGATTTATTTATTTCAATTTTTTGTTGGTCTCGTTTGAACAGATAGACTTCTTTGCTTGTAGTGTGAAAAAGCCATTCGGCTACAATTTTGTCGTAGTCTATTTCAAAACCATAACGATATTTCGTTTCTTTTTGAATGAAAGATATTTCAAAGAAGCTTGTATCTTTTAGTGATTTAGTATTAAGTGCAAATTTTTCTAGAGGAAATTTTCTTTCGCTATTTTCCATTAAAGCATCTCGGAACGAGTTTAAAACAGTTTGCTTCATGAAACCCATAGCTTCAAGAAGGTTACTCTTTCCGCTAGCGTTGTTTCCGTAAATCACCGCTGATTTTAAGAGATTAAAGTTACTTCCTGTTTCAATAACATGAGTATCAGGGTGTTCTTTAAAGGACTTAGCAGCCACCATTGAGAGTGTCGTTGAGTCTTTAAATGAAAGGAAATTTTCTATGCTGAATTCTATTAACATGTCTATTGTTGTCTGTTTGAATTAGACTGCAAAGATACATCAAAAACTAAAATATGCAAATAATTTTCAAATTATTGATTTTGACAGGCTGCTTTGTCTGTTTGTAGGTCGTTTTAGAATGACGCCCAACGGCAGTCCGTCTAAAAACCTCCACTAATTTTCATTTCACTCATATTTTACCCTGCTAAATTAGCAAATACTTCCGTTGTAACGAAGGCGAATTTTCAAGCCAATTTTGAGAATGATTTTTTTGCATAAGGCAAAATGACTCCAATAAAACCCAAATGGATGCAGAAAACAAGAAAAAACAAAATGCCTAAGACCATCTTTTGTACAAAGTAGTCTCTGCAAACAATTATAAAGATTAGCTCTTCCGCATGTTTTAAAGAACCGCTGAAAACGAAACCCGCCTGGTTTATGCAGCGCTTGCCGAAGGATACGGTGGTGCATGAGGCGCAGAGTTTATCCCGCAGCGCAGGCAGGGGTGGGCCTATTGGCTCACTGGCCTCCTACGCGATTACCCACTTTGTTAACTGTCAAGTATATTTGTGATTTCAGCTATAAATTTTTGTGAAACAGGTTATAAACGCAAGACTGTTTCTTCATCGTAATCATAAAAGTCATTGTAATCACCTTTGTTCCTTTTCTCGAACAACTCTGTAAAATGCTTTGCTAAATCCCTGTCAATCAAACCTGTCTTAACAAAGTTCTCTCCAAATTTTTGACGAACTCCAGAGTGGCTTGAAACATCAATCTTGTCTTTTGCCAATAACGCACCAACAGCATAAAAACAAGCATAATACATCCTGTTTATGGCTGTGTTCCAAAATCTGTTGTCGATATGTATCCGAACTTCTTCAATAGTCTCATTCGCACGGGCAATTCGATATTTGATGTAATCTTCAGGGGTGAAATCTGTCATAAGAGTATGCCCTCCCTCATTACATTTTGATAAAAAGGTGTAACCTTATATTTTGAATTCCATTCATTCTCTGAGTAAATCATCGGGCTTATCACTTCTCCCGTATCAAATTCCAGGTCATAAAGTGGATAGGCAATTTCTCTTTCAACTTCATTCGAAATATCATCTCTGTTTAGCAAAATCAACAAATCCCAATCGGAATTGTCTTTTGCTGTGCCTCGTGAGCGAGAACCATAAAGATAAATCTTTGCCGAAGGTTCTTTGTCTTTGACAATCCTCTTTATCTGATTTAATATTCTAGTCTTTGAAGTTTTCATACTCCAAAGATAGGTAAAAATGATTTTAGTTGTAAATCTGGACGATGTGAAAAATACAATTGTGGGGAACTTACAAATACCCTTAATATAGCGTCTATTTCCGCTTTAGGTATACTTTATCTTCATGCGTTTTATACTTTTCAACGGGTAAAGTTAAAAAAACTTTTCATGCAGCGTTTTGCCAGGAAGTAGCTGCTAACAATTACAAAAATTCGCTATTCCCCATGATTTAAAAAACCGCCGTTTACGAGACTCGTTTGGTTTATGCAGAGCTTGCCGAAGCATACGGTGGTACTTCGACAGGCTCAGTAGAACTATGAGAGGCGCAGAGTTTATTTAGCACAACTGGCGGGTGGGCTCAATTGCTTAGCGGCCGTCTGCTCGATTATAAGCTGGCTTTTTTCTAATTACTTTTTATTAAATCATCTTTAGTTCCAAATTTTTTATCTTTTCCTGATGATGTCAATTTGTAACCCGTTCCATCTGCATATTTATAATAATTATAATCTTTTCCCCAAGCATCTTTAGTCCAGGTTTTCCTTAATGGTCTATTTCCAATCAAGTCGTTTAAGTTTTCAGGAAAAACTCCAGTTTCTGATTTGTAATTTTTTAGTGTTTCTGAAATTTCATTCATTTCATATTTTGTCTTATTAATCTTTATGTTTTTTGCTCTCAAGATTAAAAAACCAATCCAAATTGGTAAAATTATTCCTACGATAATCAGAGTGACTTTTGCTGATGGATATAAAATGTATTTCTTTTTTATTCCTTTCTCTTTTAATTCCTTATTCTGTATTTTAATTTGTCTTCTTTTCTTGTAATCTGCTCTTATCAGTCCTAAATCAATTAATGTTTCAATGAAAAGTTCAATCATGTGTAATTTTTTCTTTTAAGCTTGCTTATAACTTTTTTATAGAAACACCTAATTTCCACCAATCTCCCCCCTTATTATCGAGACATGTTCACCTCCGGGTAAACCTGGCATGTGTGTCAAACAGCCTAGTGTATTGTTCATCTGCTGGTGTTGTTTTCTTTTCAATAGTTTTATTTGTATGCAGCCTTATCAAAAGCATTTCTTTTTAGACAACCCTCCCCAAAACAGCATGCCAATGGATACGCTTGCGGCTGGGGTTGTTTTCAGCGGTTAAAAATAGGTGTTGTGTTCGGGTTTTCCAAATATTGTTGATAATTTAAAACTATTCTATATAAGGGGGTTCGGCAGGTGCTGTGCAAAATCCTTCTTGCCCCAACAGCTCAGCAAATGCCTTTTCTAATTTTTCTTCGGTGAATTTCATACCTTTTTTACTATTTCAATAGTCCATTTGATTGCTGACAACCTGTCTTTTATTCTTTTCAAGGTGACCAAAATATTGGCCTCATCTGATAAAGTTCCGTAAACTAAATTCTTAAAATCCCCATTATAAACGATTCTCAATTCTTCCCAGACTTTTTCTAAGCTCTTAAATATTATGGCTTCGTTAGGATGGTACATTAGCCATTCATTTGAGTTCTTATAACTGGCAACATCATCATTTGCTACTTTCAATAACATAGCTGAAAATGCAGCAGAATCAAAAAAATCAGAAAATTCCTTTTGTTGTAATAGTTGGTGAAGGTCATAAGAGTGCCTAACTTTTTTCTTTAAAGCATCAATTGGATTTTCACCGTACGAAAATCTTACCATACTCATTATTTTTTCGCAAATGGTTCTTGTTGGTTCTAAAACTAACGATTCAAATGGAAGTAACCCATTTGCTTCTGCTATACCTTGTTGACCATTATTAAGCATCATACGGCCAACGAATGAACTAATCGTTTTTGTTATGCAGGGTTCAAAATAGCCAAGCCATGTAGCTTCAACCACAACCACATCCCTTACCTGACCATAATTACCTTGAAATTCCTTTGCGTAAGTATGTGCCGTTTTACGGTTCATTCCCTTTTTTTGTGTTAGTTCAGGTATTTCCACTTCTGGCAATACACCTGCCACAATCTTACTTATCTTTTTTATTTTATTGGTAAGCTGGTTATTTGATTCACCTTCATGCCTTAATACCACAAGGTCTATATCTTCCGAAAAACGCTCTATCAAATTAAAGCACTTGGATAATGCTGTTCCACCTTTAAATACCGTATCCTTACCGATTTCATTATTAAAAATCGTGAACAAGACATACGTAACCCAATAGTCTTTTTCTACATAAATGGCAGGTATTTCCATTTTGTCAGATGTAAACTGAACAGCCTGTCTGAATAAGGTTTTGTTTTCGTGCAACTTCATACAATATTCCATTTTTCGGTGGTGGATAAAGCTTTCGTTGCACCTGTAAGTTTATACTTGGTAATGGGGTTTAATGATTTTAAAAGCGGTTCTGTTGCCTTACCTTGTTGTAAAGCGTCTAACAAAGCACCCAATAAAGCCCTCGTAGCAGGTGGATATTTTAATGCCAAGCGAACCAAGGTATTGATTTCTTTATCAGGCAGTTCATTAAGTATTGCAAAAAATCGTTTGCAGGATGCTTCTATATTGGCATCCGGTATTTTTTTGATGTAGCGAACGGCATCCAATAACTGCAACAGAGGGATATTTTCTTTGTTGATGGTGTTTTTTTGTTTAATAAATGATATGGTATAACGCCCACGTTTAAAATTAGGTCTTATTTCGTTTTTCCCGATTTGTATGGTATTGCTTACCTGTGTGGTTAAGCCCAATTGGTTATAAATGCTGTAGCCTGTGAGATAGCCAGTGATTTTTCCGTTTTCTTCCAACAAATCTTTTACTACTTGTGCCTGATTGGGTTGAAGGTTGCCAAAGGGGGTGTTTTCGGGTTTGTAGTATTTTCCTTTGGATAGTTTGGCAATCTTGCCCGAAGCCACCATACGGTTCAGGGCTTTTATCACCGCTTCCTTTTGATTCACCTCTATAGCAAAGTCGGCATAGGTGAATACATATCCTTTTGGAAGTCTTTCTATCTTACCACTAATATAATCAGTAACATTCATATCATTAGCATTATCATTATTATCAAGGACATGTCCAGTTATTTTAATAATATACTGGACAAATGTACTGGTTTTATCACTATGTTTAAGTCTATCCCTATCATTACTTTTTACAATATCCCTATTTATTGTTCCATCACCTTACCCATCAACTGCACCTTTACCTTTAAAAGAAGGTTTAGTTGTACGTCAGTCCCCCGATGAATCGGGGTAGCAGGCAGTCTAATAACCCCTTCTGCTATTCATTCCCCGCTAAATTAGCAAATACTTCCGTTGTAACGAAGGCGAATTTTCAAGCCAATTTTGAGCATGATTTTTTTGCATGAGGCAAAATGACTCCAATAGAGCCCAAATGGATGCAGAAAACAAGAATAAGCAAAATGCCTAAGACCTTCTTTTGCACAAAGAAGTCTCTGCAGACAATTACAAAGATTAGCTCTTCCCCATGTTTTAAAGAACCGCCGTATACGAGATCTGGTCGTCGGGTGGTGTGAGAGGCGTTCCGTTGAACCTATTGGCTCACCGGCCGTCTACGCGATTAGCGGTTCTTTCTTGTTATACGTTTCATCTGTTTAGAAATGGTATTAAAAAATCGTCAAATTGATACTATTAAGTTTTTGTGTTATTAACAAATTGCTATTCTTGCCTATTGTCAACCTGGCACAGATGGTACTTCTATTTTGAGGTTACCTGTTCCGTCTGCGAAAGTCAGATTCAAATAAATTGTTCTTTCTTTTTTGGAAATTGAATTCAAACATTCAGTCTTTTGTATTCCTATAATTTCAGTTAATTCGTCATACAATTTGTCAATTTTGTATTCCTCAATTTCAATAGTCATACTCAAAGAAATGTCTGAAAATAAGTGAAAATCAACAATGTCTCCATATTTTGAAATCAAACTATTAACCTTGTTAATTGCTGTATGTCTTTCGTCATTACTAAATCCTGTCCAAAATATATTCTGCATTCTACTAATTTCAAATTGTTATTTGCTTGTTGTCTATTTATGCTGAAGGTTGGCAATAAATAACGTAGGGCATTTCAAAGCTCCAACCTATCAAGCTACCAAGCCGTTTATTAAATTTTATGTCGTTCAAATTTAGCACTTACCGCCCTGTATTTTTTATTGCGTGTTATACATTGTTGTTAATTAATGCACTATCAATAAGTTCTGATTGTTAGTTCTATCAATAGTCAGCAAAAAATATTTTAATATGTCACTTCCAATTTCAATCCCAACTGGTAAATTGCTTTCAATATTGCGATTGGTATTTTTTACCCTTGGATAATAAATAGAAAAACTTCTACCCCCGATTTCAACTTCAACTGTGCCATTATAAAATGTACCACTCTTATCAGATACGATTTTATCAGAAGGAACTAGGTTTTGATTAATTGCTGAATGACTTTTTCCGGTGTCAAAGTAAATAATTGCTACCTGGTCATTAACTCTACCCTTAAAGTGCACACCAAAAGGATGCATTTTGTAATTCTCCAAATGAATCGTATCTATTTGCCCGTTTTTTAATTCAGGTAATATTGAATGATTACTAACGGCTAAGATCTTCTGAGGATAACTTAATGTAAAACATTTGTTATATAGGTACTTTAAACCAATAAGCCCATTAAACGGGTTCGTAGAAAAAATTTTCCAGTCTGACAATGTCCCGATTTCACCAACAAAGGTTTGATTAAGTGTTTTGAACTCAGGAATTATAACGCTGTATACTTGTCCACGTATACTGCCATCAGGAGTGTACGTGAAAATTGTATCCGTAATCTCGTATTCTATTGATTCACAGATGTTAGTTGTAATAGTGATATTGCCACTGTTTCCAAAGTCAAACTGGAAAGGATATTCCTTATCATCAAAATGTACTAGTACTTCTGGGATAGAAAAATTATTCTCAAATGCTAATTGATATTTTTCATTTTCACCATATTTCTCCAATATAAAAGAATCATCTGTAGGGTAAAAACGAGCTAAACCAATATACTTAGTGGAATCTCTAAGATATTGTGCAAAAAGAGTATTACTCAATACAATTAGGCTTAAAATTAGAATTATTTTAAAATATTTATATCTGTTCATCACAATTAAATAAGTGTTTTCACTTGTTTTACTTCAATAATGCATAACTTACAAATACCTGCAATAATACGTCTATTTCCGCTTTAGGTATATCCTTTATTTGCATGCGTTTTATTCTTTTCAACGGGTAAAGTTAAAAAAAATCAGACAACGTTTTGCCAGGAATCAGCTGCAAGCTTTTGCGAAAATTCGCTCTTCCGCATGTTTGAAAGAACCGCTCAAATAATCTTCCCTCCCCAAAACAGTATGCCATTGGATATGCTAGCGGCTGGGGTTGTTTTCAACGGATAAAAATAGGTGTTGTGTTCGGGTTTTCCAAATTTTGTTGATAATTTAAAACAGTTCTATATTAGAGGGATTTGGGAGGCGTTGTGCAAGCTTCTTCTTGCCCCTGAGAACCTGGCGTGCCAGTTTGCTATGTACTACATAACCATATGCTTCACGCCCTTATGCCAATCATTAAAATTCATCTTTGCATGGGTTGAATTTTTCCATATGTAAGGGAGCGCCACAACCATTCCAGCGGTCCAAATTGAAACCGGTCTAACCACGCTTTAGACCATACATATTGGATGATCCAAATACCGAAGGTGATCAGCAACTGAAAACCTCTGTCTAATTGCCCAAACAGGCCAAAACCAATCCCATAAAATATTAAAACACAAATAACTGATTGTGCTATATAATTTGTCAATGCCATTTGACCAATAGCTGCTATTCGTTTTTTTATAGTCATGCCTGATTTAGATTGACTGATCAACATGATTATGCAGATATATCCAAAGCTTACAAACAAACTGCCCCAATAGTTGTACTGAGAACCCAAAAACATTGAGTATTCAAAACTCCAGTTGGTATCAAAATTTTTGACAAGGCCATAGATTACTATTGGAAATCCAATCAACCAGGAGATTAGTAATCCTCGTAAATAGAATCTTCTGCTTTTCAATGCTTGCAGTATTTTCCATTTATACAAGGCCATACCCACCAGCATGAGTCCTCCTGCGCGCCACAGATATAATACCGGAAATACGAAGATTTGCATAAACAAGGCCGATTCGGAATTGTGTTTGATTTGTGTAAAAAGTGGCCCTGTAACAGCCTCAATTTCACTCATGATTTCATTTTGATTTGGTATCCAACCGGATTTCGCCGACTCATAGGCTTCTTTAGGCCAATTTTCAACGGAGATACCAAATAAACCATAAATGAATGTGTGAATAGAGATTAAAATTAAACCGACTATGAGAAGGCTTAATGGACTCTTTTTTCGGAAAAAATAAACTATTAATGCGCAAATGGCATACGGAACCAGTATGTCGCCATACCAAATAATGTGAGCATGAATAATACCAATTACCAGCAGCCAAAAATTTCTTTTGTAATGAATGCCTGCAGAGCTCCCATGCTTTGCTTCGGCATTTTGAGTAACCAGCATAATACCCGCTCCAAACAAAATGGAGAAAATAGTAATGAATTTTTGATCTGCAAACAGATGAGATAATATCCAAACCCACTTGTTAATGCCTTCCAAATCACCGTAAGCAGCAGGATTCATATAGGCGGCTCCGGGCATTGCGAAGCTCTGAATATTCATCATTAAAATACCTAGTATAGCAAAGCCTCTAAGGATATCCAGACTCTTTATGCGATCATTATAATTTATGGGGAAAGCTCTTGTGTTACCATAACAGTTTTATTAAGAATCGTTCAATAATAGCAGTTTCAATTTCTAATTCGCGTGGAGTTTAACAATCACAAATGTATACCAGGTTATTGCATTACCTATTCCATGTATCAATGCAGGAATAATGATATTGTTGGTTTTATTCTTATCCAAACAAAAATCCACCTGCCAGGGCAAATATTAACAGAGCATAAGTGCTTCAACAATATAACCATTGACTAAATATATATATATTCTTACGCTGTGAATCGAACCTATTACAAAATATAGTTGAGACAACTGCAGCCCATTTAAGTCCAGTATTTTTTAAAAGCCCGGTATAAATTAATCCTCTAAAAGTTAATTCTTGTCCCACTCCGATTGCCATTCCAGTTGCAAACCAGATGGGTATGTATTGCCCTAAATTGCTGCTGTGTATTATGCTGATTTTATCCCATTGCTGCAAACCAAAATCAGGGCTGAAACTATCAATCCTATTACAAGAAATGATGTTATTTCTGTCCACTTTAATGAAAGAAGGCTATTTAGTTTTTTACAAAGAAAAACGGCAAAATGGCAAGAAGAGTAAAACCTGTTTCGATTAGCAGACGACTAGGCTGATTAAAGTACCAATGGTTGAGATTATGCACCCAAGGGTCGGGCGAAATCAAATACCGTATAGGGAATTCAAGCATCAGCCCCAAATAACTATCAGGGTCATTGGTCTTTTTTTTAAATTAGAATCTAAGTAATTCATAATATAAGGTTTACTAACGGTTTCAAATTAAATGTGGGATGCATGAAGCCCATTCATTGCTTAAAAACAGAAAGAGCGATTGTTGTTCCTTATCTGACTCGCAAACAAAGTGCCATTAACAATGAAATAGCAGGTCGTTCCATATTGGTATGCTCTATCAAAGTAACTCATTAATGGCCATTTCCAGTATTTCATCCTTATTTAAGTCGTTCCAGTCAAACTGAATCAAAATATCCGGAGGAACTCCATTTTCATAATCAGGCTCTTTATCTATGGTTAAGGTTTGAGTTATTGAAAATCTATACCTCCATCCATTCGGCAATTGGCCGCCATTGGGCATACCCAGCCCTCCGCCCGTGCTATCTCCTAACAAAGATACATTGGGGAGTGCTTTTGTTGCCAGGGCCAACAATGAACCAGAACTATAAGTTCCTCTGTCGGTGAGTACCATTACTTTCCTGGTGTATCTGATCCCATTATAGGGCTGTACATAGGTGCCTGAAGCATCTGTAAAATGGTTGTGATCTGCACCTGCTTTTAGTCTGGAATAATAGACCAAAGTTTCTGATTCGACAAACCGGTTGAGTATTTGAAACACATTTGAAATGGCCCCGCCACCATTCTCTCTTAGGTCTAGTATTAACCCTTTTGTGTTTTTGTACCTATCTAAAATAAAATCCAGACTCTCGGAGTTTACAGGCTTGGTAAATGTTGAAAGCCTGATGTATCCTATTTCACCATTTGCAATAAAATTGTGTGCAAACGGACCTGATATATCGTAATCCCGGCCAATGTAATTGTCAACTATTATCCTCCAGTCAAAATTGTCCTGTGCTTGATATTCAACACCATAGAATGAGGTGTTGAAGTTTGAAACCAGATTGGCATGATCGTCTCTTAATTCCTTCAACATAGCTCCCAATACATTGAAAAGGGAATCTTCTGACATTTCGGGGTATATTTTAGCAGCATAGGCCGTCTTAACCTGATTCCAATCCACTCCTTTCAGGTCGAAATAAGCATACTTCTCATTGCATTCATTCCATAGATATTCATAATTTTTTTGTGGATTGGTGCTTGTCAGGTCTTCATCAAACAGTACTTTTTCACAAGCAGGCAATAAAAGTAATGTAATGGCGGATAACATTAATTTGTTTCTCATCATTTTAAATTGAATAAAAGTGAAAATTTTAAAACGTGGCCACTCATTTCAAAATTATCGTGATGACCACCAGTCCTGTATGCATCCCAGATATAGGAGAATTGAAAGGCGTTTTTATTGTTCAAATAAATAGTATAATCCAGGGCACTATTCAGGCGAAACCCTTTGAAAATCTGAAACTCATATCCTGCAAAAAAATCATCATCATTCAAAGGAGCTGATGGGCTGGTATAAGCAAAGCCATTTCTAAAGGAACTGTTCACCATCCCAACATTCAATGTATAGGACAGACGCCGCTTTCGCTTTTGGGCTTTGTAATTTATAAAGAGAAACTTCTTGTGTTTTTCCTCGGTACGACTCAGGTCCAGCGTGGCTTTAGCAGAACCAAACAGCGTTGAAATAACCTCAACACCATCACTGTTATTGAACAGATCTTCATTTCCCCGAAGATTAACAGTTGAGTTGAGTTGGGCACCCAATTTAAAATTAACCCTTGAACCACTCAGCTTCTTTAGTTGGAACAACTCCAGGTAATTAAAAGAAACTGTATTGACGTTACTCTCTGAAGCGTGTTGATTGAAATTGGTTTTATACCTCCCAAAACCGTAGGATAGCATAATATGAGATTCTCTTTTATCATCCCAATCAATGTGAGCCAATGAGGTATATAAGGGCTTGCCCGAATAGGTAAGCGGTGAGGTGGCAAAGTCACGGAAACTTGAGATGTTTAATCCCGCGGCAATAGCGATATAAGCCGGCCGTCTTTCCTTTTGTTCTGTTTCAATGATTTCAGTTGCCCCGCTTTGCGAAAAAGCGTTTGTATATAAAAAAGGCATCATTATGAAGATAAGGGAGAAGAAGTGGTGGCTTTTTCTTGCTCCTTTCATTCTGATTATTTTCTGTGGATTGGGGTTCAACATAGGATTTCTTTCATTCTGTTATACAATCATTTCAACTTTACAAATGGTTCTCTTTGGTGGAACAGGGATATAACCTCCCCATCATGAATATCAAAGCCGATTATGGTTCCTGAACCCGGCACCAGCTCCACCCGCATGGTATTCGCTATAGGAAAAGGGGTTGCCACTGTTTTTAAGCAACCTGCCGTTATCACAAATTGCTCATCCAGATATTGGATTTCTACTGAACCTAATTTTTCACTGTGGTATATTCCGGCAAACTGCTCTTTGGGCAATGATAAATTCCAGGTTCGTTCTGCCAGCTTTTGCTCATGGTCAAGCTGTGCTTTACGTTGTTTTGCAAGAGCCTTGGGTATTTTTCCATGCAGAATTCTTTCGGCTCTTCTCACCTCTCTATTATTTCCCAAATACAGATTATAGGCATATTTCGAGATCAGGTTGGCGGCAGTCATCCCCATATCGGTGTTGGTAAAAATAGCCATACCCATATTTTTTTCGGGGATGAATGAATAATGGGCAAAATAGCCGGTGTAGCCCCCAAAATGATACACGATTTTTTCCTTTTCAAATTCACCAATCCGCCAGCCACTTGCGTAGCCTTTTCCGTCAAAAACTCGCACATATTCGTGCTTTGCATCCACTTGCTGTTGGAAAGAATTTTCTACCAAGTCTTCTGGATAAACACCTTTCCCTTTTCCCAAATAAAACTGTAAAAACTTAGCAGCATCTTCAATATTGCTCATCAAACCACCGGCTGCATGCATCAATGAATCATTTTTTTGCAAAGGCGAAACGTTTACCTTCCCTTCGAACACTCCACTATGCGGAAGCGCTAATTTTTCAGTGGGTACTTTAGAGGCGAAAGCTGTACTATTTTCCATGCCGAGGGGCTGAAAAAGTTTTTCGTCCAATAAATTCTTCCAACTTTGGCCCAGTTCGGCTTGTAGCAGGTAGTCAAACAAATAGTAGCCATAGTTGGTATATTCAAAGGCTTTTCCTGCTTCGTTTCTTTGTGTTTCCTCTTCGATCAGCTTTAGAATCTCACTATGGGTATAATCACCGGTATATGCCAGGCGGAACGAAAGATAAGGGTTGTCAATACCGCTCTGATGCGAAAGCAAATCCATAATGTTAATATGCTGGAAAACTTCTTTTCTTTTAAAATCCTTAAAAGGCTTATAGTCTAGGATGGGAGCATTGAGATCGATACTTCCCTCTTCTGCCAGAATGTGGGCTACAAGTCCGGTAAAGGCTTTGGTACAGGAAGCAATGTAATACACACTTTGATTTGTAGCCGCTTGTTGCTTTTCCCAATTGGCATACCCAAAAGTTTCTTGGTATAAAACGTCCTTATCACTCACAATGGCTATGCTTATTGAAGGCACAATTTCTGATGTTTCCAAAGTGTTTTGGATAAAGGAATTGAGCATTTGAGTCGTATCAGCCTGAGCCAACAGCTTGAGAGAATTCAAAAAAAGGATGCAAAAAAAAGATGCTTGTTTAGTCATTGTTTAATAATTCTTTTTGTAGGGCAATATTTATGATAGAATTGTCCATTTTCTCGATTCTCAAATTCTCCTGTTCAAACAACCTTGCAATATTCATAAAGTAGTCGCAATGGGAAGTAAACAAATCACCGGGCTTTTTCTCATTGATGGAAAGCAGCGTATCGCCCAGGCGGAGCGGCATCTCGGGTGTGGTGCGACTGACCACCCAAAGCGAGTCGTTTTCAATAGATGCCATAAAATTGCGTGGGGCAGCAACATGAACTTCATGCTGCTGTTTAAGGTAGATTTCCTTTTTGTTATAATTGATGATTACCATAAAATGCTTCAGAAATTCGTTGCCCAGCAAGGCCTTGTTAAGCGAAGAGAACTCCACGGGCATTTGTGCTTTTGCTCCACCCACACTCACTTCCAGGCTTTTGACCAGCAAGGAATCAGCATTGGTGCCATAAATCCCCGAAGTGGATTGATCCAGAATGATCCTTGGGTGGTTGTCTTCAAAATGATTGGCAACCGATAACGGTAGAACCAACCCGCCGTTAAATCCCACATCAAACAAAATATTTTCAACTTTCTTGCCATCAATTTCGATGTTTACTTTAGGGGTTCCAGAAAGTAAAGGCCGGTCAAAAGGCAAAACATAACTGCCTTCTTCCACTTCGAATGGGGTATCAGAGAAGTACAAGAGCCGCTTTTCATAATCTATTTTCCAGTGCGCTAATTTGATAAGGTTTGCCCCAATAATGCCGTTTGCTGCTATGCAATGACTCAACGAAGTGGGAGCATAACGCAGTTTTCCCGCCCCAATATTGTAAAAAGTAGTTACACCTATTTGTAAAGAGTCAATCCGTACGACCTCTATTTTTTGGCTAATGCCCTGGGCCGTGCTGTTAATTTTTTGCGTGACCACCTTCAAACCAAGCGTATTTGATAAGCTGTTTTCCACTTTGCTGTTAAAGGCCCCCGTATCGAAAATAAACTCGCGCAAAGTAGTATCTGCATTGACGCGTGCTTTCACTACAATCAGGTCTTTTCGCCATTCAAAAGGCAGCACTTGTACATAATTTTCCCGCTTGATTTTCCCGCCTGTCAATAATTGGACATTTTTAAAGTAGGAACAAGACGATACCAAGCTTAAAATGAATCCAAAAAGGACAAAAATAAGTGTGTTTTTTTTCATAGTATATCCTAATTAAAGAAAGGTTTTATTAAACTGCAGGTCCCAAACCAAATACTTCCGATGATGGAATCTTTGGTGTGTTTCCCAAGTCCGGATGCGGCAAAAGTGCAAAGAAATGTTGACTGAAATGACAGTAAAAGGCGGTTTGGGAGGAAAAGACAGTTATTTGGTAGGAATGGGAACAGGTGCCGGAAAAAATTATCGGGACTGCTTGAAAACCTGAAGCAATGTTGCTGATTTGCTGCGTGAAACAGGAATTTTTTCAACAATATTTTCAAGAATCAATTCTAAATTTCGGGCATTGCCAGTTGCTTTTTGGATGTGCCGGAGGTTAATAAGAAAACTTTTGTGACAACGGAAAAAGTCGTTTGCAGGCAGTTGTTCTTCGATCGCTTTGAGACTGTTTCGTATAAGTTCTATCTGGATTTTTTGATGCTGGCGATAAAAAACTTCCAGATAATTTCCTTCGGATTTAATAAATAACAAATCTTCAGGGGTTAATTGCAAAGCAATTTTTTGATTTTCGGCTACCAAAATTATTTTTTCTTTTGGCATGCTTTCCTGCTCTATCGTATCTTGTTTTTGCTGTAAATTCCTATTCAAACTTTCTACCTCCCGCCATTTTATTTTTTGATGGTGACTTTGCTCAAACAGCACCATAACAAGCACAGGAAAAAAGCTTATTACAAGAGTTCGCACAAATACTAAGCGGAATAAAAAAGCGCGATCTGCCCGGGGGTTTAGCACCAGGAAAAGGAGGAATATAGCCAGCCCAATAATGGCGATAACAAACAAAATCAGCAAGATTTCTTTTCCGACTGTCCAATTTTCCTCCAACGTATCAGGCAAGCTTTTTTTTACTACCCAAACGGTAATCCAAACGGATAGACATACCAGCAAAGCAAATCCACCACTCCAGCTAAGCAATTGAACAACAGAAAACCCGTCAAATTCAAAAGGGCGAAATATCAGCAATACTGCAAAGGTGATGACCGCCGGAATAAGCACGCTTAAACGGTTAAAAATGAATGGATGTGGCTTTTTAAGTGTTTCCAGTATAATCATAATGTTGCCATTTGCAGATTTAGTGAAGCAGGCGTTTCATACCTGTTCGTGTTCAGCTTAAAGCACTCATCATTAAGTGCAAAGCCCTTGATAATGTATTCTTTTAAACGCTGCATTGCCCAAATACGGAATTGTGTACCTTGTATCGATTTCACCCAGTAGCCTACCGAAATGATTACGTCCAGGTTATAGCCTCTTACTTCACGCTCTTGTGTTTTGCCCGGAATAGCAACGTGTTGAGTGGTAGTCCGGAAATTCCGGACAACCATATTTTCATTCAATTCACCTTCTTTAAAGATATTGCCAATGTGATCCGATATGGTGCGTTTGTCTTTTCCGAACAATTGTCCCATTTGTGCCTGGGTAAGCCAAACAGTTTCATTTTCCATGCGAACATCTATTCTG
>JAGYLH010000044.1 GCA_018400955.1 Bacteroidales bacterium | reverse complement strand
CAAATCCAGCCTGCAATTTATTCAAAAACATGTGTCGAATTGCACCATTGGCATCGCTGACCACAATACTGACAGTGTAAGCCCTGACTTTATTTCCGCTAATCCACAAACAAATTTCCACATTGGGGGCAACTATCTGGAGGCTTTAAAAACCTATGATTTAGTGCTTAAATCACCGGGTGTTTCCCTGCAGGGTGACATCATAAATGGAATAGAATTAAGCTCTCAAACCGAGCTTTTCTTCAAGGCATTCGCCAAGCAAACAGTGGGCATCACTGGGACAAAGGGAAAAAGCACAACAGCCAGTCTGCTGCATCATTTGTTGCAAAAGCTTGGCACAAAAAGTTTGCTGACGGGCAATATCGGAATTCCATGTTTTGACATTATTCAACAAGTGGAAGCTGACACCATTGTTGTTTTTGAGCTGTCGGCCAATCAGTTGGAACATCTGGAAATGTCACCACATATTGCCATACTGCTCAATCTTTTTGAAGAGCACCTCGACTACTTTGGCAGTTTTGATGCGTATAAAAAAGCTAAATTCAATATTGCCCGATACGGAAAACAAGAAGATATATTTATTTGCAATAAAGAAACGTACAAAAAACTGGACTTCAAACCAAAACAGCAACTTATTGACATCAATGAAATTGATGATTCAATACCCTTAAAGCTTAAAGGCAAGCACAATCGAATGAATGCCGGTGCTGCCCTTTCAGCCCTTGAAGCTTTGGGCATCAGCCGAAGCAGAGCTATTCCCCATCTTGGCAGTTTCAATGGTTTGCCCCATCGCATGGAGTATTTGGGGTGTTTTGAAGGGGTTGAATTTTACAATGACAGCATTGCAACGGTTCCAGAAGCAACCATAGCTGCATTGGAAACCTTGCAGCAAGTTGATTTCTTGATTCTTGGCGGGTTCGACAGGGGCATTGATTATACGATTTTGGCCAGTTATTTGCGCGATCATCCTGTCAAGCATTTATTGCTCACTGGAAAAGCAGGTGCCCGAATCGCAAGTCTTTTACAAGAAAAGGACCTGTCAAACCATCACTATTTTGGTAGTTTTAAGGAGATTTTTGAAATAATTCAGTCAAATAGAAAAAAAGACTCCATATGCCTGCTTTCGCCGGCAGCGGCCAGTTATGACCAATATATGAATTTTGAGCATAGGGGCGACCGCTTCAGACAGGCAATTGCTGCAAAATATAAACGCTGATCGTTATTTCTTTACTCCTTGCTACTCATCCGCCGTTTTCATTTTGGCTTCTTTTTCAGCTGGTTTGTCTTCAGCTTCTTTTTCAGCTGGCATGGCTTCGACTTCTTTCTCTGCTGATTTGGCTTCGGCTTCTTCCTCAACAACTTCTACCTCTTTACCGGGCTTTGGATCTTCCGCTGGAGTGGTTTCCGCTTTTGCTTTAGTTGTTTTAGCTTTTGTTGTCTTGGCTGTTGTTGTTTTTGCAGCCGGTTTTTTAACCGCTTTTTCTTCCTTTATTTCAGGCTTTTCCTTTTCAACTGCTTTAGCAGCTATCTTTTCAACAACTTCTTCAGTTTCCTTTTTATCAGGCTGTGCCTTTTTTGAAGGTATAAAGCTGATTTTACTTTTCTGCCTTCTAACGCCGCTACTGCCCATAATTATTTTGCCCCTTTTGGACTTTTTATCTCCTTTTCCCATTGCTGTATTATTTATGTTAATCCATTTTTGAAAGCGTAAAGATACAATATGCCTATTAAATAGCAAACAGTTTTAAGAGTAAATAACAGAAGTAAACTTTTAGGATTCAAATCACTGCTAAATAAGGTAAAAAAGTACCCCTTTAGTATTCGCTAAAAAAACGTTCGGCAATCAGTTCACTTTTGGGAAGAGTCCGCATGCACCATTCGATCATCATGTCGGTTTTTTCTTCCGGGCTGAGCCGCCAATCAGCATTTGATTTCCTGAGACGGTTGGTCAGGTTATAAAGCAATAAAGCAGCAGAAACGCTGATATTGAAGCTTTCGGTAAAACCATGCATGGGAATACGGATGAAAGCATCGGCCTGGTTTAAGGCAGTATCTGAAAGGCCAGTCAATTCATTTCCCAAAACCAATGCAATTGGCTTGTCCAAGGGAAGCGTTTCAGGAGTAAATTGGGATTTGTGGGGACTTGTTGCCACAATTGTATATCCACGATTTCTCAGCATATCAAATGTTTCCAGCGTATTGTTTTGTTCCCTATTGTACCTGAACAGGTTGATCCATTTATTTGATCCCAAGGTAACATCCGGGTTGATATCATACCGATTGATATTCTCTATCACATGTACATCCTGAATACCCGTGAGGTCGCAAGTACGCAGAACAGCACTTGCATTTTGCGACTGGTAGATATCTTCCAACACAATGGTTATAAACCGCGTACGCCAGGCAATCACTTCATTGAACTTTTCCAAACGCTCTTCGGTAAGGAACTGCTTCAGAAATTCAAGAAACTCAATGGATTTATCTTTCACACCCATCTAATCGGAATTAACAATTAACTACAAATTACAGCTTAGTTATAAATTCCGCTCGGGATAAAGTTCATTCCACCATTCAGGCTGGCCCTTCAAATAGTTGTCGAACCAGGCCATAATGGTTTTCTGCCATTGGATGCGCTTTTTATAGTCGAGTATGGTATGGTTCTGACCTTGCACTTCAATATATTCCACTGTTTTGCCCAAAATTTTCAGGGCGGTATATAACTGTATGCTCTCGCCGGGTGGCACATTTGTATCTTTGTCACCATGCAACAATAGCAAGGGGGTGCTTATCTTATCAGCATGGAAAAGGGGGCTTTGATCCACATAAATTTCCCGATTATTCCACGGATAACTATTTGCTGTAGCTGCTGCACTGTACAAATAGCCCCAGTAACCTTCGCCCCAGTATGAAGATATGGAACTGATGCCGGCATGTGAGATGGAAGCTGCAAATATATCAGTACGCGTGGCCAGCAACATAGTCATAAACCCGCCATAAGAGGCGCCAATATTGCCAACCGCCTTGGGATCGACAAATGGATGCTCAAGCAAGAACTGCTTTGTGCTTTCAATAATTTCATCTGCTACCGTGATGCCCCAATTATTGACATGCAAAGCCGAAAATTCCTGTCCAAAACCTGTTGCACCCGATGGGTTTATCACCAAAACAACATAGCCGTGGGCGGCAAAATAATTTTTGGGATAGCGGCCGCGAAAGCTCCTGTCAACAGGATTTGTACCACCATAATAATAAACAATCATGGGATACTGCTTAGCAGAATCAAAGCCTGGGGGAAAATAGACCTGTCCTTCAATCAGTTGACCTGATGAAGCTTTTGTTTGCCATTCTTTTGTGTTCCCCATTTCCACTTGATCAAATATGTCCTTCTCAGGAAAACTAAGTAAACTGCTGGCCATATTGCGCGTATTCAACAACATAGCTTTTTCGGGGGCCGAAATGCTGTTGCCATAATACAACAAAGCCGGACTCGTTTTGGCCAGGTCGAAATCGAGGACAATTTCAGTTTCTGCATCCAACTGCCTGTAAGTGTTTCTCACAGGATCGTACACCACAAGTCGGTTAAAAGCCTTATCCTCAGTTTGAAAATATATTCTGCCATCAAACCTACTCCATAAAGCCTTCATGATTTTGGGGTCAAAATCACGGGTGATGGCTTTGGCTGTCCGCTTTTCGAGATCGTAAATAAAGGCCTGCGTATCATAATCATTGGGAACGGTTCCCTCAGGAACATTCAATCCGATACCATCAAACAGCAATGGGCCACCCGTCACGAGCAGGCGATCGCCCTCGGGGCTGTAGCTTGCTGATGCAGATTGGTTGCTCACCCATAGCGTATCAATTGTATGGTTTTGCAGGTTCAATTCCATTATACTTTGGCGACTGAACGGCCTTTCCGAAAAATCCACTTTGTTTTGTGAAATCAGTATTTTTTGACCATCAGGTGAAAAATCCTGAAAAGCTGTGTTCAAATGGCCATGGGTAAGTGGCTGCTGCATCCCCGATTCCAAATCAAAAAGATGAAGCTGGCTTCTGGTGCGATACCAGGGCCAACGGTCGGGCATGCCTTCCAATTTACGCAACTTACTTTCATCTGCCTTATCGCTTTGGCTGGTGCTGAAAACCAATTTATCTCCTTTTGGCGACCAGCTATATGAGCCAAATTCCTTGGTTTCTCCAATCAAAACCCTTTCCGTTCCATTGATAAAATCGAACAAGACAAATTTCCGCTTATCTCCCGAGCCGGATAAAAAGCTGATTTTACTGTTGTCGGGATGAAAACCGGGCTGGCTAATCGTCGCCCAACGGAAACTGTGCACCATTTTGTTCGATTGGGTTTGGCGTAATTCATACCATTGCTCACGTTTACCTTCAGGAGGGCTTGTTTCGGAATAACCGATCAGGTAATGGCGACCATCAGGGCTCACCTGCAAACTGTTAATCCTGACACCTTCAAGCACATGGCTTATATTTTTCTTAAGTTTGGGATCAAGGCTCCATACAAGGGCGTTCAGGGAATCATCAATATCGATATTTACCTTAATGTCAACTTCATCGCTTATTCTCGCAGCCAACAGTACTTTTAGAACAAGTAAATGTTTGCCGGTTTCGAGTTTTAAATCCACCTTCACAGGCTTTGGCTCCCCCTTGGATGATGAAGTATTTCGCCCGCCAATCTTCTCCCCGTCCATTAGAATTTCAAAAGGCACAACACTTTCCACTTCAAGGCTAAATAGCGAAAAGCGGAAAGCTTCCACATAGGTTGCCATAAAATATATTTCGTGTTGCGTGGTATCCCCTTTTTTTAGAGTGACCGCATCGGTTTTGGCTTGCAATAACTGCTTGCGCCAATTGTATTTTTTACCGTGCCAACTGAATACTTGATTTCCGTCAGCAACCCTGCCCTCGTCAGGAATATGCAAGCTTTGGAGCAAATTTTCCATACCAAAAGTTTTGCCTTTCATATCGGGTTGATCGCTAAAAGCAGGAAAAGAAACAGGCACAGGACCAACCACAAGCCATTGATCAGTAGCAGGTTTAATACTCAGGCTATCAGCCCACAGGCTATTTGTCAGCAGCAGAAAGCCGACAAGGACAATTGAAATTTTCTTCATGGAAAAGGGTTAATTGATGATGACAGGCAAATATAGTGAATTGGCTTCAATTTATGGGACTTTGTTATTATGTTTTGTCAATATCTTGCTTAATGGCAAACTCGTAGAATCATCTATTTGCTATTTTTGCACCTTCGCCCTAACCTGAAATCCAGTATCTCAATAATGTATAATATCGCATGCATCATCCGCAAAAACAAACATTTAGATTATTTGTTGCTGCCATACGTTGTTACAGGGGATAAAAATGCCAATCTCAAGGTCCGCAACCTGTTTTCGACAGAGCAATCCCCGGTAAGCGGCCAAAGTACTGACTTGGCCCAACTGCACAAGCTTGCCCATTCACTTGACCAGGTGCAATTGATGAGGAAGTTTTCGAAAACCGAAACTAAGACTGACCAATTCTTTTTAGGTTTAAGCAATTCCGCAAGGGATCAGCTTTTGTTCCCCTATGTGTGGCAACAAACCGATGCAATTATTAAACTTGCCCACAAACTACAGATTCCTATATACACAGACACAAACTGGCCACTGCTAAGCCATGAAAACCTGGTTTACATTGAAGAAAAACAAGCCAAAATTCAACTTCACTTTAAGCGCATTTCGGAGGGAACTGAATACCGAATGCAGCTGCTGCTTGATGATGTAAAGCACAATCTGCAAGCCAGGGGAAACAAGCTGTTGTGCATTAACCCGTGCTACCTTTTAGTTGAAAACAAACTGATTAACTTACATAACATAAAAAACGGAAAACTTCTCCTGCCCTTTTTAGAAAAACCGGTCATACATATTCCAAAACGTATTGAAAAACAATATTTTGAGAAATTCATCCAGAAAGTAGCCAACCACACAGATATTGTTGCCGAAGGTTTTGAAATAATTGACCTTGATGTTAACCCTAGCGCCCAGATTACGATAGAGCAAAACTGGATCGGCAATTATGGCATTTCTTTAGCATTTGACTATGGTGAACGCCTAATTACGGCAAACAACAGGCAAATCAGTTTCACCAAGATGCAATCAATGGAAGATGGTTTCGTTTTTAAGCGCTTCAAACGGGATTTTGAATGGGAGGCCGAACAGATAATCCTATTGAAACAGTTTGGGCTGCAGCAACAAGAGGCCTTTTTTGTAAAAGCAGGCGCAGACAGCCATAGTTTGAACAGTTTTCTGGAAAGTTTAATCAGTTTAAAACCAAAACTTGAACAAAACCACTTCCGGATAGTGCAGAACTTACCAGACAATTACTTAATTCAAGAACCCCACATTTCAACCCGCGTTGAAGAGGGCATGGATTGGTTTGACCTGCATATTACGATTAAAATAGGTGAGGTCAGCATGCCTTTTATTGCCCTCAAAAACCACATTTTAAACCACATAAAAAAGTTCCAGTTGACCTCAGGGGAATGGTTTCTTATCCCAGATGAATGGTTTGAAAAATATACGGGTTTATGCATCCATGGGCGTGAAAACCATAAAGCATTGCGTATAGCAAAACACCATTACACTTTGCTGGAGCAATTCCAAAAAACAAAAAATGAAACTACCCTGGAGGCCAGCTGCGTTGCAAACCCGCCAAATCCGATCTTAAAAAATGTTAGTTTAAGGCCCTACCAACTTATGGGCTTTCGGTGGCTTCACCACTTAACAGCAAGAGGTTTTGGGGCCATTTTAGCTGATGACATGGGTTTGGGGAAAACATTGCAGACCATTGCACTGCTCACAAATTTCTTCGATACTGAAAGAGGGACTATCCAACCGAAGCAAATGGCGATTAAAAACACACAATTGGATTTGTTTGGAGAACCAGTGTCGAAAACAATTTTTGATGGGCAAAACGAAAGCACCAAAACGTCCCCACCAGCTCTTATTGTAATGCCTACTTCTTTGGTTCACAATTGGGAAAATGAGATTACACGATTTTCCCCTTTCATGAAAACACATGTTTATGCAGGGGGCAACAGGGAGATGATGGAACATCTGCTTGATACCAACCATTTAATATTGACCACTTACGGAATCCTGCGAAATGATATTGAAACAATAAAAAACTATCATTTTAGTTTTGTTATTCTGGACGAAAGCCAGGCCATAAAGAATCCCAATTCGAAAACTGCCCAGGCTGTTTTTACACTGCAAGCCAAACATAAAATTGCACTTACCGGTACGCCTATCGAAAACAATTTGAACGACTTGTGGGCTCAAATGCATTTCGTAAACCCGGGTCTATTAGGCGGTTTTGCAAGTTTTAACCAACACTATGTGCAACCCATAAAAAAGCAAATTGAAAGCAGTGAATCCCTGCAATTAAAAAGCATCCTTGAGCCTTTTGTTTTGCGCAGGACAAAAGAACAAGTAGCACCAGAATTACCACCATTGACGGAAATCACTGTGTCGTGTCAAATGGATGAGATTCAACAAAAACTATACGAAGCCGAAAAATCGCGCTATCGTAACCTCATCCTTAATTCCGAAGATGAACCAAAGCCCAATAAGTCCGCAATCTTAGTTTTACAAGCCCTTATGAAACTCCGGCTGATTGCCAACCATCCCCATATGGCAGGCTTTGATGCAACTAACACAAGCGGTAAGTTTGAGGAAGTAACCGAACAACTTCATACACTTGTGCAGGAAAACCAAAAGGTATTGGTTTTTTCAAGCTTTGTCCGGCATTTGAAATTGTTCGAAAAATACTGTATCGAAAACAACTTTGGATATGCTATGCTAACAGGTGAGACAAGCAAGCGACAGGAACAAATCCAGGATTTTAAGAAAAACGAAGAAACCCAGGTTTTCCTGATTTCGCTAAAAGCCGGTGGTTTAGGCCTTAACCTTACAGAAGCCGGCTATGTTTTCCTGCTCGACCCTTGGTGGAACCCAGCCGCTGAAATGCAGGCCATTAGCAGGGCACATCGCATTGGACAAGACAAAAAAGTATTTGTTTACCGTTTTATAAGTAGAGGTAGCATTGAAGAAAAAATCCAACTTTTGCAAGGTTTAAAGAAAAAACTCTCAGAAACATTTATAACAGACAAGCAATTGGTTAATGAAATGGGCTTTAATGAGTTAATTGCTTTACTCGATTAACAAGTTTGATATTAAAATTTAGGTCTTCCATTTGACATCTTTTGAATAGCTAACTTCGCGAAATAATCCCACGAAACAGCACGTTTCATGCATAATTTGAAGAACATCATCGCATTTACCATGCTTCTTCTTATACTGACATTGTTTCTGAAATCCTGCCTGGTTCAGGGCCTGACAAATGATTACAACCAATTGACTGAAGACCAAAAGGCTATTGTTCGGCCATTTACAAATACAGAGGAGCTTGAACCGAACAAAGTATATAAAGTGAATGCCGCTCAGCTAAAGGCTGCCATGAAAGAAAGTCCCAAATCCATTGTCCACATTTTTAATGGTGCCTGTCCGCATTATACAACAACAATCAGTGATTTTGAAAAATATGCAAAAGATAATGGATATCAATTGTTTATGGTACTGATTGCTTATACTGATTTATCAAGATCTACCAATCAACACTATGAGGGCCCACTATATATAATTGACAACGATTTCTATGGAGAAAGATATGGGTTCAGGTATGTGCGGTATTTCCGTAATCATCTGATGGGAAAACCAATCAAGTCAAAAGGGGAAGACCTTGCAGGATATTTCTTCTATTTTGAATTTGGCGAGCTAAAGCAAATCATTGATAAATTGCAGGATACTGGTCGTTCTCAATAATCAATTGGGGATTTTGGTGGCAACCTGAACTTGTCGTTTTCCGGGCTTTCCTGACCGGCACCTTCAAAGCCAGAAAGCATAATCTGTATCAGCTCGGTGAGGGATGCCGGACGGTAATCCTCAGGTGGCAGGAACAAAGCATCGGGTATATCGGCCTCCCGCACCGTACCCACTTCCGACACGCTTTCGCCGAATGGGCCGGGTATAACTGAGCGCATTACCAAACCATTTTTGATCAAACGGATGTATTCGGGGCTGTTCCGGTAGGAAGTAACAATAGACGGTTTGGTAATAATTTGTGTGAGCTCAAGCATCGACTCAAGCTCGGTGGCCGCATAAGGCTCAACTTCATTTGTAAGCCAAACCTGTTCAAAATGAATACTGTCTATGACAATATCATACCTTGTTGATTTAAGCCCAACAATGTTTTCTTCCTCACCCATCTTTTTGATTTCGATCAACTTATAAAAATCATGGGTCAGGCTTTCTGAGCCAAAACTCAACATGGCCGTATCAAATTCATTCTGAAAAGCTTGCCGTTCGCTTGCCGGAAGCTGTTGCATCATTACCTGAATTTGCACCTCGAGGGTTTCAATTATTCCATTGCGCAACACTTCGGGTTTCCCTTTCCAATAAAGCATTTTGCTCGGAAAAACGAGGCATAGCTCACTGCTGTCAATATCAAGAATAACAATAGATTCAGTCGTTTCGATGCGAATCATATTGCCCTCAATAAAAGTAGATTGCATGGTGTAGGAGCCATATTGATCCTGATTTATCTCTACAATGAGCCAACCAGCCAACAGCTTATCAAATTGGCTGAACAGCAAGAACAAAATAATGAACACTACCCGGAAAACATACCTCATTGAACTAATTTTTAAGTCTTTAAGCAAACCCTTTGCATTTCATCAATATGTCAAAGGTAAAAAAATGAGTAGTTTTCAGCAATTTATTGGAAAATAAACTACTTTTGCACCACTAAAATCAAAACGAATTATGGTCAAGAAAAAAGCGAACGATAAGGCCGAGGAAAGATTGGAAGTTGTTGAGCAGACATTAAGCAAATCCGAACTGTTTATTGAGAACAATCAGAAGTTGATCACCGGTGTGGTAATTGTTCTCGTTGCCATTGTGCTTGGTTATTTTGGCTTAAGCAGGTATTACTTCCAACCCAGGAATGAACAAGCCATGGAACAAATGTATATGGCTGAAAAGTATTTCGAATCCGATTCCCTCAACAGGGCATTGTTTGGTGACGGCAACAATATGGGTTTTCTGGACATCATTGATGAATACGGAATGACCAAGGCTGCAAACCTGGCAAACTATTATAGTGGCGTGATCTACCTGAAACAAGGTGATTTTGAAGAAGCTATTTCGCACCTGAAAAAATTTAAAAGCAGGGACAATATCATTAAACCTCTGGCATATGCGTCGATGGGTGATGCTTATCTTGAGTTGAACGAGCAAGACAAAGCCATCAGCCAATACCTGGCAGCTGCAAAAGCGAGCAAAAACGAACTGACTGCACCTTTGTACCTATATAGGGCAGGAATGGTTTACGAAATGCAGGCCAATTACAGCAAGGCACTTGAACTTTACGAACAAATCAAAAAAGACTATTATACCAGCAACGAAGGCCGTTTGATTGACAAACACATTGCTAAGTTGAAAACCTTGATTGAATAAAAGGAATTTTACTTTTTACATAATACCTGGTTCATTATGAATCAGGTATTTTTGTTTAATTTAGTAGCTTGATGACAAAGCATGACACCAAAGTAGTTTTTTTTGGCACACCCGAATTTGCCGTTGCCCAGCTTGATGCCATTTACCATGCCGGGTTCCCTGTTGTTGGGGTGGTAACCGCAGCAGATAAACCGGCCGGAAGGGGTAAAAAGCTCTCAGCTTCTGCCGTAAAGCATTACGCCCATTCAAATGATCTACCCCTATTCCAGCCCGAAAAGCTAAAGGATGCCCATTTTATCTCACAATTAAAAGCTTTGGGTGCCGATGTGTTTGTTGTGGTTGCTTTCAGGATGTTGCCTCAAGAAGTTTGGCAAATGCCCCCAAAGGGCACCTTTAACCTGCACGCATCGCTGCTGCCTCAATATAGGGGTGCAGCACCCATCAACCGGGCCATCATGAACGGGGAAACAGAAAGCGGGCTCACCACCTTTCTTATAAATGAAGAAATAGATACCGGCCATATTCTCGTGCAAACACCCTTGGCAATCGGTCCCGATGAGAATGCAGGCAGTCTTCACGACCGAATGATGCAGGCTGGACGCAGTTTGGTAGTGCAAACACTCGAAATGATTGGCACGGGAAGGGCGAAACCGGTTCAGCAACAGGAAGTTTTACCCAATACACCACTAAAACAAGCCCCAAAGCTTTTTCGCGATGATTGCAGGATCAATTGGCAATTGCCACTGCAAGACATTCACAACCAAATCAGGGGATTAAGCCCCTACCCTGCCGCTTTTACACAATTGCAGGACGAAGCAGGAGAACAATATGAAGTAAAGATACTTGCAGGACGTTTTGAATTGTTGCAACATAGCCACCCTCCCCAACTACTAATTACAGACAATCGAAAAACAATCAAAATAAGCCATGTAAAAGGGTTTTATCACATTGATTTTCTAAAGTACCCAGGCAAAAAAACCATGCATACGACAGAATTTCTGAACGGATTCACCTTTGATGGCCGATGGCTTGTAAGCTGAATCTAGAGTTCGCAAAAGCTGCGAAAAGCAACAAAAGCCCATAGAAAACAGCTTGCAGTCCGCAATTTTATTAACAAATTGGTGGTTTTATCAACATTTTTTTTAGTTTTTTATATTTCTTCTTGCATTTTAATTCATAACCTTTATATTTGTACGGTTTTCAACCAATTTTCAAACTAAAATCCAGTAAAATGAACAAAGCTGAATTAATTGATGCAATGGCTGCAGAAGCCAATTTGACCAAAGCAGATGCAAAGAAAGCATTAGACGCATTTGTTAGTACCACAACCAAAGCCTTGCAAGCCGGCGATCGTGTTGCGCTCGTTGGATTTGGTTCTTTTTCTATTACCAATAGGGCAGCCCGCAAAGGACGCAACCCTCAAACAGGTATGGAAATCAACATCGCTGCGAAGAAAATTGTTAAGTTTAAAGCAGGTGCCGAACTATCGGGTACTGTAAAATAACAATTTTACGCAGTTAAGACAAAATGTCCCATTTGCCAAGTGCAGATGGGGCTTTTTTTGATTACATGAGTCCATTTTTAAAAAGTGCTAAGTGCACCTATTTCCTCCCCTATCTCATTTCTTCCAATAATCATCAATGAAAAATCTGTAGGGCAATTTGGCATCCTCACCAGCATAGTCTATGCCAATACGTGTGGTTTGAATAATGGGACCAGGCCTGCTATCGGTGGAGGGTTTTTCAATCCAAATTTCATCCTCATTGAGGTCTATTCCATTGTTTTTCATAGCAATTCCTAAAGCCTTGCTAAACTTACCCGGTCCATTTATAACTAATTTTTTCTGGCCGATAAGTCCTATTCTGTTGCGCATTGTTTCCGAATTGCTCAATGGTATGGCACCCCTGATGAGCACGGCATGTGGGATTCCCTTGGGCCCCGTAACCACATTAAAGAGATTGTGCACACCATAACAAAGATAAACATAGACCCTGCCGCCGCCTTTGTACATGGTGGCTGTTCGGGGGGTAAACCGTCCGCCCCAGGCATGTGATGCCCTGTCGTTGATGCCTGCATAAGCCTCAGTTTCGGCTATTAACGCACTGCACAGTATCTCATTGATTTTGGTAAAAATTGTGCATCCGAGCAAATATTTCGCGATTTCCACAACATTTTCATCCAAATAAAAATCTCTGTCCAGCTTCATATACTCGCATCAAGCAGCCCCCTAACAAGGACCAGTTTACAATTTTATGCCCATTTGAACAGACCATTTCAAATTGTTATCTGCATCCTTGACCAACATTTGTTTATCAATCATCCACCGCACCGCCATAAGCACCTTTTCTTCGGGGAAACCCTCAATAGTTTGCACAGCTTCATAAACCGGATATGATCGTTGCAACAGCATCTTTTTCAATTGGTTGCTAATACTTTCAAACTCAACATCTGTCAGGTTTAAACTGTTTCTGTTTGTGCAAACATCACATTTGCCACACCTGGGAGCATTCTTTTCACCAAAATAGCTTAGAAGCTGTACACTGCGACAAACACTGTTGTTGTTCACAAAGTCGATAACTGCTTGCAACCGCCTGAGGGCAGCAACTTTACGGTCGCTATAATTTTCCTTCGACAAGGCGATGTCATTGGTAGCCATACGCTCGGATGAAAAAACAAGCTGAGGTTTGTTCTTACGCCCTACATAATCCAGATAGCCCGCTTTTTGAAGTTGCAACAGGTCATTGATTAATTTTTCTGTTGTTGTACTTAGTTTCCGTGAAATTTCGTCCTCATTAATTTTTACAAAATCCGTAAAAATGCCAGGATAATTGCGCAGCAAGAGCTTCATCATCTGATCAAAATAAGGCTTCTCAACCTGCAATTTGTAAAGTTCCTCCCTGCTTGTCCTGATAAACAGCCTTGATGGGGAATGCATGCTTTCGGCAAGCAGCAGCAATCCTTCTTTTTCGAGCAGTTTAAGGGCACTAAACACTTCTAAAATACCAAAATTATAGGATTTGGCAAATGTAGCTATTTCAAAATCAAATGTTTGGTCTTTGCCTGATCCTATAGGGATTTGCAGAAAATTCCCTAAAGCCTGGTAGATAGCCCTAATTTGACTGAGTTCGGGGTAGGAAGTCTCAAAGTTCGTTTTTAGTTGGATTACATCATTTTCGGAGCAAATGAGATAGGCTTGCGACTCTTTTCCGTCGCGGCCACCACGTCCGGCCTCCTGAAAATAGGCTTCAAGACTGTCGGGCAAATCGAGATGAACTACCAAACGAACATCAGGTTTGTCTATGCCCATGCCAAAAGCATTGGTTGATACCATCACTTTTTTTATACCCCGCATCCATTCGCCTTGGCGTTTGTCGCGCAAAGCGGCATCGAGACCTGCATTATAACTGCTGGCCGTAATCCCCCTTGAATGCAGCCAATCAGCAATTTCGCGTGTCCGTTTTCTGTTGCGTACATACACTATTCCACTTCCCTGATGCATATTTTTGAACTGGCGCAACAAAGGGCTGTATTTATCGGCATCCTCTATTATGTTGTAGGTCAGGTTTTTTCGTTCGTAGCTCGTTTGAAAAACATTTTGTTTCCTGAATTTCAACTTTTCCTGAATATCTTCAACTACTTCGGGTGTGGCGGTGGCGGTCAAAGCCAAAACCGGCACTTCGGGGATATAGGGCCTAATGTCGGCAATTTGTAAATAAGGCGGCCTGAAGTCATAACCCCATTGGGAGATACAGTGCGATTCATCAATTGCCAATAAATTAATATTCATCCTTTTGATGGATTCAATAAAGCGTTCGGTGACCAAACGTTCTGGCGATACATAAAGGAACTTCAGTTGTTTAAAAACAGCCTGATTATAGATGATTTCCAATTCGTTGGGATGCAAGCCAGAGAAGATGGCGGCAGCGGGGATTTTCAAGCGTTTTAAGTGCTGCACCTGGTCTTTCATCAGGGCAATCAAAGGCGTAACCACCAGGCACATACCTTCCATGACCATTGCAGGCACTTGAAAACAAACAGATTTTCCACCACCGGTAGGCAGCAAGGCAAGGCTATCATTTCCGGCTAATACGGAATCAACAATATCTTCCTGCATAGGCCTGAAAGATTGGTAACCCCAATATTTAAGCAAAGTATCCCGGGCTATTTTACTCATACTGATTAATTAACAATGACCCTAAAGGTATAATTTTTTCTATTCATGAGTATGTAAAAAAGTTTAAACATTGTCCGTCAGCTCATTTCGGTAATGCCCAAATATGAATAGTTTAAGCTTTTTCAATGCATATCGCAAGCTTAAGTACTTGTATATCAATCTTTTTCTGATGAATGTTGGTCTATATTAGAAAAAGAAAAACCAATTACAAAGATCAATGCTGCTGCACTTACTCACTATGAAATAGCCACTTTACTGTGGCAACAACTTCTTTACTAGTGAAGCAAGCTCTTTTTTGCAGATGGGCTTGGAAATGTAATCGTCGCAGCCGGATTGCAGGGCTAACAGACGGTCGTCCTCATCAGCAAAAGCCGTTTGTGCAATTATAGGCAAATCGGGCGCAAAAGCCTTAATGGTTTTAGTGGCCTGATTTCCATCTTTCTCCGGCATGCGTATATCCATCAGCACAAGACTGATGCTGTTGTTATTGCGACAAATCTTAATGGCCTCATCAGCACTTTTAGCCCACAACAGCAATGCTTTGGTGTCGCGGAAAACGGCTTTCAAAAAGCGATAGTTAGCTTCCACATCATCAACAATCAGAAATACCTTGTCGGACCAGTCATTCATCATTCGGCCAAAAAGAAAACCTTCCGCTGATTGATCCCAAAAGTCTGCCTCGATGGGCATTGTAAAATAGAAGGTGGAACCTTTGCCTGGTTCTGAATCAAACCAAATTTTTCCATCAAGCAGTTCCACAAGGTGTTTGGTAATGGCCAATCCTAAACCTGTACCATCCAGATTACGCTTATAAGCCTGGTCAACCTGACCGAAGCGTTGAAATATCAGATGCGATTTATCCTTTTCAATACCTATACCCGTATCCTTTACATAAAATTGCATCAACTCATTATTAATCCCGTTGTAGCCAAACTTAATATAGCCTTCATCAACAAATTTGATGGCATTTGACAGCAAGTTCGATAGTATCTGCCTTAACCTGAAAGGATCTGTGAACAAAAACAACTGGCTATCTGCAAGTGGCTTATCAAGTATCAGTTTGACAAGCCCTTTATCGCGCTTCAACATTTCTTTATCAAAGGTAGTTTTCACCTCATCAAGCAGTGCGTTTATTTCAACCTTGGATTTACTAATTTTAACTTGCCCGGCTTCAATTTTAGAGATATCTATAATGTCATCAATCAATTGCAACAATGATTTACCTGCATTACTGATCAAATTCAGGAAATTTTCCTTATCAGATTGTTCGGTATCGTCATCGAGCAACAATTCCGAAAAGCCAATGATTGAGTTTAATGGGGTACGGATTTCGTGTGACATATTGGCCAAAAATGCAGACTTAAGTTTATCGGATTCTTCGGCCCGCAATTTGGCCTCGGTGAGCTTTTGTTCAGTGTGGCATTGGTTTGTAATATCCCTGACCACTGCCAACAAATAAGATTCACCATAATGTATGGATTTGCTTAAACTTACGTCCGCATCAAACAGCTGACCATTTTTTCGCTTATGCTTCCAATAGAACCGCGACATGCCAACTTCGAGGGCGTTTTTGATGACATGGTTTGCTTTTTCGCGGGAAGTAAGTCCGTCCGGCTGAAATTCAGGGGAAAAATCGACAGGGCTTTTATCAATCATATCACTTCGCTCACAACCTAATAAACTAATTGCTAATTCATTAACCTCTGAATAACGACCGTGATTATCTAAAATAAAAATGCCGTCGTTAATATGATCATAGACCGATTTGTATTTATCCTTCTCTTGTCGTATTGCCCGCAAATCTATTGCCCGTTGTGCCTCAACACCAGCAATCAGGGCAAAACTTTTTAAAAGCTCAATATCATCGGCTGCCAAATCCTTTTCTTCCTTATAGCATAAGGCTATCAAGGCAACTTGTTTTCCCTGATATGAAACAGGGCTCAAAGCCAAGCTTTTGAAATGATTTTCCTTCAGTAAATAGTCAGTTTTAAAATACGGCTTGAGTTTGTTTAAGCCATATAACATATAATCCTCACTTGCAGCCTTCTTAATTACATCAAAAGCAAACATTCCCCCAACGGATGTTTCAAAGCGCTTTAATTCAGTATTTTGTCCTTTTGAGATAAAATTCAACATCTTCTTGCCCTCATCATAAAATGCATAGAAGGCTAAATTGGGCTGCAAGGCATCTAACAGTGTACCTATAATGATTTGAAGATTATTATTAGCATTGGGAGTGAAATGATTTATCATCTCAGCCATATAAAAATGACTATATTTAGGAACAATTGCCTTATTATCAATATGAATTTGTTGGCTTGCCATAATTGTGTAAAGATAAACAATCTAAATACATTTTGCGCATTGTATTAGAAAAAAAATAGTAACACAAGATATACCACTCTATAACAATGACTTATGTTTAAATATTGCTATTTGATCAGAAACCAATAAAAGACAAAAGATTAAAGATAAAAGGGAAAAGACAAAAGATTAAAGAATACAGCTTATAAATTAATCCATCAACTGCTTATTTCCCTTGATATGTTTGGGGAAATAAGGGCAGTGTCGGCAACCGTTTCCACAACAGTATCCGCGGTTTGTCAGAAAAGCTTTTGTCATTACCCGAAAT
The DNA here is from genome assembly GCA_018400955.1 of Bacteroidales bacterium. Taxonomy (GTDB): domain Bacteria; phylum Bacteroidota; class Bacteroidia; order Bacteroidales; family F082; genus CALAZZ01. The sequence goes on along the minus strand of JAGYLH010000044.1, from coordinate 12,662 downwards.
CCATTCTCCATATAATAATCCTTTCCTTCAATGAGGCTGCTATTGAAGCGGTTATATCTATCGTCGTTTATAGGCTTCATAAATTGTCAACAGTTTTGTCAGGCGGAAAATGAAAACAAACATTAAAATCATCTATTTGAAATTCTTGAAGTTCCTTGTTCCAGATATATACTTTTAACTGGTGCAGGTCGCTTGTCCATGCTGGTACAGAAAACCCAAATTCGGCAGTCCGCCAAATGCCAACCTTGAAATCAGGCATATCTTTCATTTTAAACGACTTATAAAAAAGCAACTCGTTGTTTTTGTTGGTGGCGGCATACACCAACAAGGCTCCCAGCGCATTGTTAGGCTCAAATTCGCGGAATGAAACCTGAACCTCTGTATAAATTGGATGCTCACTTTTTCGCAAATTATCACCTTCTAAAATAAGGGTTGGGCTGTATTGCAGGTTATTGTTCAACTGGGCCACTTGTTTTCCGGAAAATGCATCCAATGCAACAGCAATTCCACTAAAACTCCAGGGCACTGCACGTTCTTCCATATTCAGAAAATAGCTTTGTCGGTCATGCTGATCAAGCGAGCCGTAATAGGCTTCCGGGAAACCACCCAACACATTTTTGTATGGCTCTGCTGTTTTTAAAAACACATACCAGTATTTCTCCTTGGTCATGGCATCAGGATGAAGAATACGAACCTGGTATTGATAGGTTTGCAATAAATTAAGGCCTATAGCTGCTATGGCGAACAAAGCAACTGCAGAAGCAACCACTTTCCGTTTCTCAATTTTTTGCAGCAAAAAGGCTAAAACAATTGCAAAAAGCGCATAATAATCAACCATGGGCCGCATGCCGAAACTGTCTCCATAAAACCAATTCCACCAAGATGAAAGCACATAAACTACCAGTAAGAAGAAGCCTGAGAAGGAAAAAAACTGGTGCCTTGATGATTTCCACAACACAATGAGGGCAGGAAACAAGAGCAGCATCAGGGGTGTATAGATAAAAAATCCTTTGCGGTAACTAAAGAGGAAATCAAAGAAAGCAGGGTTGGTAAAATAAAACCCTTCTTGCTGATAAGACCAAATGAGGAAACGTCCTGTTTGCAAAAAATAAAACATAAACTGCAAGCCTATGGTTATCCCAAAGATAATGAAGGCAGTTACAAAGCGTTTCTTGTTGCCAATCAGCTGGATGGCTGCTTCTTTTAAGTTTACCAGACTACCGGCCAAAAATGGCAAAGCAAAAACGATCATAAGGTTTGCAGGCCTGATCAGGCCAACCATTCCCAGGGCGAAGGCAGCAACAAACAAGCTGCGTTTGCTGTAGTGCATGAAAAAATGCTTGGAGGCAAGCAGAAACAAGGCAATAGCTGCAAAGGAATACACATGCGAAAAAGCAGGGTCAAGAAAAGTGTAGTGAAATAAATTTGTTCCAAAAAGCAGCAATAATATTGTGAATAAGCTCAGTTTCTTACTGATGTTATAAGCTTTTAGCAGACGGTTGATCACGACCATTCCAAAAGCTGTATAAAAGGCAGCTGCCAAAGCAACAGTGTATTGGAATAGAATATTGTACCCATCTGGTGGCATTCCAATTACAATGGAATAAAACAGGGCAATTAAGAAGAAAGGCATGATGAGCAATGCTGTACCCAAATAGTATTTATTGATGAGCACATCCTCGTGCTGGTGAAAGTAATGGCCGGTATATTCCAGTCCGCGACGCGAACGTTCATAGTTGAAAACAGTATTAAAATCAATTGTTTTATGAATAAAAACTGTGGTCAAATAGGCATAGTATCCACTGCCATCGCCATCGACTATCCGTTTGCCGTCAGCACCTCTCAGCAACTGAACGATTATAAAAACCACAAAAATACCGCTAATCAATAGTGTCCGCATCGCATCAATTTTAGTTTGTCTGTGTTTTGATAAGCTTTCAGTTAGGTCTCTGCTAAGGGGCAGCTACTAATAGTTTCAACCTTGTGTTCTCGTTTTTGGTAATAATTTGCAAAACATACAATCCAGGAGGGAGTATATTGCCTTCAGTCAGTTCTGAAAGCATCATCTTGTTGACTCCATTCTGCAATATCCGGCTTTTGGGTGATATTACAGGTACGCCCTTGCTGTCAGACAAAACGATCTGACATTCTAGAATTTGTGTAGTTTGGATTGTCAGAAAACTTTTAGGTGTAACTGGGTTTGGACTTACAGAAAGTTGCCTGATTTGCCTCAAGGGTTTCAGGCCTGTAAAATTAAAGACAAAAGTCATTTCTTGGTTATTCATATCGATATACACTTCATTATAAATCGTATGAACATCAAACATAGCTGTACCAGAATAGCTTCCATAAGGTACATTTATAAATGTCATAAAATCATCTTCAATACTCCCTTCGTAAGTGCCCTCAGGCCCTTCAATATTAATAGCTACAGGCGACAAGGGTTCACCGTCCTGATTAGTTGCATAAACTATAAGGTCGGTACGCACCACTTCGAGCTGGAGGTCTTGTGCAGTGGTTTCCCCCGCCAGCACTTCCACGTCTTCAATTACAAGTGTTTCGGTGTATGGATGCTCAGCAGTAAGGGTATAGCTGCCCTCGTCAAGCATTATTGTATAATGCCCATCCGGATCAGGATTGGTGGAACTACCACCGGCAGTAATGGTGGTAATTGTTACATCTGCTGTTCCATTCCCAAAGCTTATCATGCCGCTTATAGAACCAGGTGCGGGAGCTGGGCCCAAATCGCCATTGCTGAGCAGGTTCTGGGCATATATATCCCCATTTCCCGATCGGTTGTCGCCCCAGGCAAACACCATTTGGTTGTTGTATAGAGCCGCGCGATCGAAATGCATTTTACTGGATTGCACCGAACTTAATGTAACGCTCCCCCCTGGCCAGGCCATTTCGCCGTTGGCTTTGATGCGCATGGCTTTCAGAGCAGTTTCAATGCCATTGAAATAGTCTTCATACATTAAGACCATTTCGTCATCCAGACTGATTGCTGTTTGCGGAAGCACGGCATTGCTTGTAACCGGTATAAGTTCCTTGCCCACATCAGGCCATAGCTTTGTGCCTTCGGGTGTTAGTTTTTGCCCAAATATCCCCCATTGGTTCTGATCGGCATTTACCTTGTTCCAATAGATATATACGTGCTCATCGTTGGTAGGCTTGGCCAAACTGGTATAAAAATGATTGTTTTGACTATCTGTAGCCAGCAAAATGCCATTGGCCTGAAACTGAACCTGCCCGTTTGCATTCACATATTGGGCATAGGGACTGTCGCGGTTTGTAAAATTCCGGTCTTCATGCCACGAAATAAAAAAACCATCGTTGCCATCGTTTTCCATAGGCAATATCTGTGTCCAGGCTTTTACACCTCCTGCATTGGAAATGATGGTGTTGCCTATCCACACAGGATTGCCGGAAGCATTATACTTTTGTGCCAAAATGTGACGTGTAGGGGCATTCACTGGACCCGAATCTTCAAAAAATTTCAAAATTACCTCATCATTGCCAACCGGCATCAGCTGTGGCCAGGCATAACGGTTTGCAGAGCTGAGGGTAATACCATTTTCGCCCCACTGTTTCTGTCCCGCAGGGTTTAGTTTTTGTAAAATCACATTGTTCTCTGATTGCCAGGCAAAAACAGCATTATTTACAGCTGTCACTGTTACTTTGGGCGACACATCGAAATTGCTGCTATTTGAAAGCATAATGCCATTGCTTCCAAAACAAAATCCTTCGGGCTGATGCGGTAGGCTACCACATTGTTATTCCCGCCGGAGCGAATGTCCTGCCAGGTAAGTATGGCGTGGTTTTCATGATCCACGGTCATGTCCCAATCAGTAAGCCAGGTCATGAGGGTTTGTGCTTACCATCAAGCCATTGTTGTCCCACAACATATTCCCCTGAAAGTCATAACGCTGTAGCCTAACGTTATAGTTTTGATTTTCGTTGGAAAAATCCAATGTAATAATCCCCATCAGGAGCAACTGCTACTTTGGGGATGGTTTGCTCAGTAAGCAAATTGGAAACCTGGGTGTTAACAGCCGGGTTATCTGACCACTGGGCTAAGGAAAGGCTGGATGTCATACCCATCAAAATCAAGGCGAGTAAGTTTGTCTGTGTTTTGATAAGCTTTCAGTTAGGTTTAAGTTTTTTTATCCCCCTTGTTGGTTAGTTATAGATTTTTTAGAATTGAACTGCAAATATAATTATTTATGGGGTGGTTCGTTGAGAGGTTGAGAGGTTGAGAGGCTGTGAGGCTGTGAGGCTGTGCGCGAGGCGCGGTTTGATTTTCGCAAATTCGCTGTTTCATAGATTTCTTGGATCAGAATTTCGGCTCAATAATCTTCGCTCAGTGACCTTAGTCTGAAGCTATGGGCTCGTATTATCATTCCGCGCTTCGCGCACTGAATCACTGCCTCACAAAATACGCTGCCTCAAAAACACTGAATCACTGAATCACAGCCTCACAGAATCACAAAAAGAAACACTTTGAAAAAGAACTACCTTTGCTCCTCAAAACGAGCTGCATGAACGACTTCATCCACGAGGGATATTTTGTACTTTTTGTCATCATCACTTTGGGAATGGTGATTGGCAATATAAAGGTCAAAGGTTTTTCCCTGGATTCGTCTGCTGTTATTTTTGTGGCTTTGCTTCTTGGCCATTTAGGATTTACCGTCCCAGCTGAGTTTCAAACCCTTGGTTTATTGCTCTTTATATTCACGATTGGCATTCAGGCAGGGCCTGGTTTTTTCGATTCGTTTTTGAAAAATGGCCGCGCCCTCATTCTTTTATCTGTGGCTTTGATTGGTATGGCATCAGCGATGGTTGTTGTTGCAAAATACCTATTTGATGTTCCAACAGCATTGGCTATCGGGCTTCTCAATGGCGCACTCACAAGTACCCCGGGACTTGCAGCTGCTTTTGACGCAACACAATCACCGCTAACCGCTGTGGGGTATGGCATTGCTTATCCGGTGGGTGTGGTGGGTGTGATATTGTTTATGCAAATTTTCCCGAAACTATTGAAGGTTGATTTCATAAAGGAGGAATCCGATTATGCGGCTCAATTGCGCGAAGAACACCCAAGCCTTAGCAGTTGCGTCCTAAAAGTCACCAATGCGAATATTCATGGGAAATCGCTCAAAGAGCTTAATATCCGCTCAATGACGCAGGGCGTTATATCACGCGTTAAACATCAAGGTGAAATATTTACCCCCAATGCAGACACACAGCTTTTTACGGACGATGTGATCAAAGCTGTGGGCAGCCCCGAGGCTATCAATCGGCTACAAATACTTATTGGTGTTCCTGTAAATGAAGACCTTACCTTCGATGATCGCTATCTGGTGAACTGGCTTTTGGTAACAAACAAAGAAGTGGTCAACAAAAGTATCCGCGAATTGAACCTGACAGCTTTAAATGCTACAATTACCCGTATCAGGCGGAGCGGTATCGATTTGCCACCAAAGCCACACAGCAGGCTACGTTTTGGCGACAAGCTTTTAATTTCGGGAAGCAGCGATGAAATGAAACAAGTGAGGCGGCTGCTGGGGAACGACGAAAAACGCTTATCCGAAACCAATTTCCTGCCTATTTCTCTGGGTATTGTCATTGGCGTATTGGTCGGTTCGATAAGCATTCCGATATTTGGTTGGTTCAACTTCAGTCTGGGACTCACCGGCGGCGTGCTTGCTACAGCCCTTGTTCTAAGTAATATAGGCAAAACCGGAACCATCCTCTGGTCTATGTCAGGCAGTGCCAATCAATTGCTGCGCAAACTGGGCATGCTCCTGTTTATGGCTACAGTTGGTACCAATGCCGGCAGTGAGCTGGCAGCGATTCTGCATTCGGAAGGTTTACAACTGATAGTCATTGGCTTACTGATTACTTTTATTCCGATGCTTGTGGCAGGGCTTTTGGGTAAATATGTTTTCAAAATGAATTTTATTACCTTGCTGGGCGTTATCGCCGGCGCCATGACGAGCACTCCCGGCCTTGCTGCTGTTGATGGCAAAACCAACTCAGATGCAGCCTCACTGGGATATGCAACAGTGTATCCCGCAGCCTTGGTTTTGATGATTATCGTTTCGCAATTGCTGACAGTTGTTTTGTAAATAGTATTTTTGTGCCGGAGCCGGGTTTTGGCATCAATCTGGCTGAAGTCTTAATTTGAATTGAAAAAGTGAAATAAAATGAATAAAAAAGTCATCATACTTACCTTACTGCTATTTTCCATGCTGGCAAAGGTCTTTCCAGCTTATCTGCTGATTCCGATGGACAACAGTCAGGCGAACCACCTGAAAGCCTATGGTATTGCCTTTTGGGTACTTGAGAAAGATGTTGAAATAAGTTGGTTGTTAAATTATCGGGGAGGTAGTTATCTTATGCCCTATCATGAATCGTTCGAGCGCGAATGCCGTTTGCGTAATGTCAGCTATCAGGTGCTGGCCAATGTGCAAGCTTCCGCTATCTTACAGGAAATAGCCGAACCAGGCACCAATATGGACGATATGAAATTGAACAAAGTTCCACGCATTGCGGTGTATTCACCCAAAAACAAATTGCCCTGGGACGATGCCGTTACCCTGGTACTTGCCTATGCCGAAATCCCTTATGACGTGATTTATGATGATGAGGTGCTGAATGATGTTTTGCCAATGTACGACTGGTTGCATCTTCACCATGAAGATTTTACAGGACAGTTTGGTAAATTTTGGGCGCGCTATCGCCATTTTCCGTGGTATCAGGAAGATGTGCGCTTGCAGCAGCAAACAGCTGAACGGCATGGTTTTACAAAGGTTTCGCAGCTGAAACTTGCTGTTGTAAAAAAAACGCGGGAGTTCGTTGCCGGAGGAGGCTATTTATTTGCCATGTGCTCGGCCACCGACAGCTATGATATTGCCCTGGCTGCTGACGGATTGGATATTTGTGACGTTATGTTTGACGGCGACCCCATAGGCTCTGGACATCCCGAAAATTTAAATTACCATAACTGCTTCGCTTTCAAAGATTTCAAACTCAACACAAATCCAGGGGATTACCAAAAATCTAATATTGACGTAACACACACCCGCTCCAGGACCATTCGTGAAAACAATGATTTCTTTAGTCTGTTCGAGTTTTCAGCCAAATGGGACCCAGTGCCCAGTATGCTTACCCAAAACCACGAACAGCTTATTAAAGGGTTTATGGGGCAAACAACAGCCTTCAACAAAGAATTTGTAAAATCACAGGTTGTTATTCTTGGCGACAACAAAGCCTTTCAGGAAGACAGGTATATTCACGGAACATTTGGAAATGGTTTTTGGACTTTCTATGGTGGCCACGACCCGGAGGATTATCAGCATTTTGTAGGAGACCCACCTACGGAGCTTGATGCTTATCCTAATTCACCGGGATACAGACTTATACTAAACAATGTGCTGTTCCCTGCCGCGAAAAAGAAAAAGCAAAAAACCTGATCAATCATCTATATGATGAGGAAAAACAAGGTTTACCAGAAATTGTAAATCATCCAACTCCAAATCAGCAATGTGTTCGCAACTTTGTGTGGTGCGAAAAACTACCCGCCCAGCATCAGGTTTAATATTTTCGAATTTCAGGTTGAATTCGCCAGCCCTAAAATAAATGCATGAAGAAGGTGACAAAACAACTGTGCCCAACGCATCTGATTTTACAAGGTCACCTGATTTGGTAGTAATTTCGGACGAGCCATTGATATTTAACTGATCTGCCGGATTGTAATAGTTTGAATTGCCTGCCCTGACCCATTCATAGGTTGATAAATTGCTTATTGAAATCTCACTTCCAAGCGTATCAGGATAAAAGCCAAACGACTCCACAGTTTGTTCATAGCGCAAATTGCCATCTTGCTCCCCCAGTTGCCTCAAAGTGTAAGTGCCGGCACTTACTTTCTGATGTGTATAATCAAACCATATATTTTGGTCTAAATAAAAATCGTCGAAATTAAAACTCGCCAATGAATTATCCTCATGCAAACCGCCTGTAATTGCCACTTTGATGATACCATTGCGCCAGCGGTCATATTCATCAAGCAAGGAATAGGTGTATTTAATTTCGAGCTGGTAATTACCCCCCTGCTGAGTCAGATAGTAGAAAGCACCATCCTTTTCAACAAAATTATCGGCCAATAAGACTGAATCATGGATGCCTTTTAAATAAGTTAAGGTAAGCTGCGCTAAAGTATGGCTGGCAAGCATGGCTTCTGTGGCAAAAATCACCTGTTGTTGATAATTTTCTTTGGTGTTCTCTTTGGTGCAGGAACTTATGCCAAGGGCCATGCCAAATAACAAAATTCCGAAGCGTTGTAAGGTTTTCATTTATGCTTTACGGTTATAGTTTTCAAAGGTATAAACGAAATCATTTTGCAAATCATTGTCCACAAGTGTTTTTTCTTTTAGTTCCCAAAGCATATTGTCTATTTCAGGAAAAAAAGTATCCGCATCAAAAGCTTTATCAATTCTGGTAATATAGAGCCGATGGGCCAGTGGCAAAAACTGCCTGTAAACATTTCCGCCACCAATGATGAATATTTCATCCTCTGATGCAGACATTTCAGTTACTTCATCAATGGAATGCGCCATTTCGCAGCCATGGATATTCAACTTACTTGCCGAGAGTACAATATTTCGCCTGTTAGGTAAAGGCCCCTTAGGTAATGATTCAAAAGTGAGTCGGCCCATGACAACGGTATGCCCTGAGGTGATTGCCTTAAAACGCTTGAGGTCATTAGAAATATGCCAAAGTAATTGGTTGTCCTTGCCAATAGCCCTGTTGCGGTCCATGGCAACAATAATGGAGATAATTGGATTGTCTTTTGTCATGTGCATTGGATAATTATATGGCTATATCGCCTTTAATGTGCGGATGTGGATCGTAACCTTCAAGTTTGAAATCGTCAATTTTAAAGTCAAAAATATTCTTCACTTCGGGATTAATGATCATTCTAGGCAAGGGTTTAGGCTTGCGGCTAATTTGCGTTTTTACTTGTTCTAAGTGGTTCAGATAAATGTGTGCATCGCCAAAAGTAAGAATAAAATGGCCAGGCTCAAGACCAGTCACTTGGGCTACCATCATGGTAAGCAGCGCATAAGAAGCAATATTAAAAGGTACACCCAGAAAGATATCGGCACTTCGCTGGTACATTTGGCACGACAGGCGACCTTCGGCCACATAAAACTGAAACCAGGCATGGCAGGGAGGCAAAGCAGCCTTGCCTTCGGCTACATTCTGCGCAAAGGATTTGGAAGTGTCTGGCAAAACGGAAGGGTTCCAGGCCGCAACAAGGTGCCTGCGGCTATCGGGTGAGCGCTTGATACTTTCGATCACTTCACTGATCTGGTCAATGCCCTCTCCGTTCCAGTTGCGCCATTGTGCTCCGTAAACAGGGCCTAAATCACCATTTTCGTTGGCCCATTCATTCCATATTGATACTTTATTTTGGGTAAGGTAGCTGATATTGGTCTCCCCATTCAAAAACCACAACAATTCGTGAATTATGGAGCGTAAATGCAGTTTTTTTGTGGTTAGGGCCGGAAATCCTTTTTTCAAATCAAAACGCAGCTGAGGCCCAAAAATACTAAGGGTTCCTGTGCCAGTGCGGTCCTCCTTGCGGACACCTTCGTCAAGGACTTGTTTTATAAGATTGAGGTATTGTTTCATGGTTGGGGTTGGGGGTTTTGAGCGTTTGGGGTTTTTCGTTTGGCGTTGGGTGTTTGGCGTTGGGCGTTTGGCGTTGGGCGTTTGGCGTTGGGCGTTGGGCGTTTGGCGTTTGGCGTTTGGCGTTGGGTGTTTGGCACTTCGGCTACGCTCAGTGTAAACGTTGGGCGTTTTTTAGCCTATGAGCATTCCTACGATTGTTGCTGACATCAATGAGGCGAGGGTGCCGCCTAAAAGTGCACGTAAGCCAAATTTCGAAAGTAATACCCTTTGGTTTGGGGCCAATGAACCAATGCCGCCAATTTGAATGCCTATTGAGGCGAAATTGGCAAAACCGGCAAGCATATAAGTGGCCATGATAATGGATTTGGGATCGGTAAACATATTTGCTGCCTTGAGCTCCGAAAGACTCACATAACCAATGAATTCGGTCATAATTATTTTTTCGCCCAACAATCTTCCCAATAAGGTTATGTCATTGGCATGCACACCAATAAGCCACATTACCGGAGAGAATAAGTAGCCCAGCATAAACTGCAGCGACAGCTCGTCATAGCGGCCATTGGTGGCATTGCTGATGTTTTCGTTTAAACCAAGCAGGTTGCCCAGTCCAATGGACAAATAATTAAACAAAGCAATAAAAGCTATAAAAACCAATAACATGGCTGCAACATTTACGGCCAATTTCAATCCTTCGGTGGTTCCGTTGGAAACGGCATCCAATACATTGCTCCCAATTTGGTCCTTGCTGATATCCATTGTTTTGTCAATATCTTCTGTTTGTGGCAACAGTATTTTTGAAATAACAATAGCCCCTGGTGCCGCCATTACTGATGCCGCCAACAGGTGCTTGGCAAACATCAAGCGCTGCACCGGGTCATCTCCACCCAAAAAGCTGATATATACTGCAAGGACACCGCCTGCAAGTGTTGCCATCCCTCCCATCATTACCAAAAGCATTTCAGATTTATTCATTTTTGGTAAATAGGCTTTTATCATCAGCGGCGATTCGGTTTGCCCCAGAAATATATTGCCGGCAACCGAAAGGCTTTCTGCACCTGAAAGCTTCATCAGGCGCGACATTGCCCAGGCCATGCCTTTAACAATGCGCTGAATTATGCCCAGATAGAACAGCAAGCTGGTAAGTGCTGAAAAGAAAATGATGGTGGGTAGAATTTGTACCACAAAATTTTGCAATGCCAACTCAATATTACCAGTAGCAAATGATTTGAAAAGAAATAAGGTGCCTGCATTGGTAAAATCTAAAATAAGCACAAAAATGCCCCCGACAAATTCAAAAAAATACTGTATCCAGGGGACATATAGCACCCCCACGGCCAACAATAATTGCAAGCCTAATCCGGTGCCAACCACTTTCCAGTTGATGGATCTGCGGTTGCTGCTAAACAAAAATGCAATCAGCACCAAAACAATCATACCAAAAATACCGCGAAGGATGGTAACTGGTTTGAAACCTGAACGGCGGTCCATATCCAGCAAATTTGTTTTATCAGCCAGGGCATTAGCCTGAACCGGGTCTGATTGAAAAGTCTCCTGGCTACTTTCAGCTGTTACGGAAGCGGTATCTGGAATGGAATCACCCATTTGGCTTGCTACCATAAAAATGGCAAAAACCAAGAAAATGCTGAGCAAGGCCAGCTTAAAAACTAGCGGTTTTTTCATCTGTTTAACGTTAATTAATCAACTGTTTGCTAAATGTTTTTGGTAAATACTTGTGTTGGTAAAAGACCACAAGCTAAAATTTCTCTTCCCGTCTTTTTATTTCATCACGAATGCGAGATGCCTTTTCATATTCTTCGTTTTCAATGGCTTTCTGCAACAGCCCATCCAGGTCTTCATACAAATAATCCGAAAATTCGCCATCGTCCTCTTCCATTTCCGACATTTTTCCTTTAAGCGTTTCCTTTGATTCATCCGTTTCGAGCTCGATGCCGGCTTCGGCCAGTATTGGTTCGTAAGTGTAAATCGGACATTGATACCTGATGGCCAGGGCTACAGCATCAGAGGTTCGGGCATCAATCTCGGTTATTTCACCTAAATGCTCACAAAGCAATATGGCGTGAAAAACACCTTCTTTAAACTTGTTGATCACAACTTCGCGAACTTGGATATCGTAGTGGTCTGCAAAACTTTTAAACAAATCATGTGTCATAGGCCGGGCTGGTTGCATGCGCTCCAAACCAAGTGCAATCGATTGCGCTTCGAACCCACCAATTATTATTGGTAACCGACGCCTCCCTCCTACTTCTCCCATCACAAGCGCATAAGCACCGCTTTGTGACTGACTATAAGACATTCCAATGATTTCCAATCCGATTTTAGTCATCTCTTAATGGCGTTTTTTTTGAATTCATAAAAGTATAAAGAAAATTTGTTTTGAGGGGTATTCTGCCAAAAACTAATCCATTTTTATGAACAGTGTCTGATTACAACTTTGAAAAAAGTAAAAAAAATATCTTTGATAATAAGGGGATACTATCTATTTTTGCGGCTATTCTTGATCAATTAAGGGTTCAAGTTTTGTTCTCAATCAATTTAACAAAAAACACTCCTCTACATTATGGAAAAAATAATTTGGTTCATCCCCTTAACCGGACTTGCGGGATTGCTATTTATCTACCTGAAATCCAAATGGGTAACTAAACAAGATGCCGGCTCAGAAAAAATGCAACGGATTGCAGGATACATTTCGAAAGGTGCTATGGCATTTTTGAAAGCCGAATACCGCATTCTTGCCATCTTTGTAGCTTCAGTATCTGTTTTGCTTTTCATCAAAGGCACCTCTGAAATCACGAGTAATGGTTTTATTGTTATTTCTTTTATAACAGGTGCTGTTTTGTCGGGTTTGGCCGGCTTTATCGGGATGAATGTTGCCACCAAAGCCAATGTGCGTACCGCCCAGGCTGCTAAAAATTCGCTCAATGAAGCATTAAAAGTGGCCTTTACCG
>JAGYLH010000043.1 GCA_018400955.1 Bacteroidales bacterium | reverse complement strand
TAACCGATCAGTGCAGCATCATCGGGGTGTGTGTTTTCAATATAGTCCTGCATGCCATTCCAATTGTAGGTAGTTTCACCGAAATTGGCATGCTGCATACCGTAAGGGCTTGCGTAATATTGGTGCTCGCCTTGGCCCTGCAATGGATAGCGCCAATAATGCATAATCATGCTCATGGCCGTGGCTACACAACCAACATAAACATGTCCTCCTGGCCCGTTGGGGTCAACAGGGCAATAGATGTTGTAAGGATAATCCTGGTTCCACATATTGGTCAGCAAGGGCGGGTCAACGTCGCGTTGCATCTCCGTATTCAGTTTGCTGATATCGTCAGTAAGATAATAATTCCAAATATCAGTTACGTCTTCTGAAGCTTCAATTTGTTCGGACTGAATGTAGTTTGCTTCGTCCACATAAGCCTGCATCCAGCTTTTGGTGTTGTAGTCCATTTTGTGTGGCCTGGCAAAATTACCGGTTGTATTAAAACCAATAATTGGATGGCGTTCAGTTTTTTGCGAAACAACTACCCAGCCCTGATTCAGGTTAAAGACGTAATAAGCCTCATCAATTTCCCACCAATCAGTAACATGGATAGTGCTGAAATCGATGTTGTGGCCGGTCTGATTAAGTTGTTCGAAAAGGAAGTTTTTTGCTACCTTTTGGGCAGCGTCAGGTCCTATTGGGTTGGCATGGGCAGCAATGCCCAGCATAACCAATACAACAATGAGTAAAGGTTTGATTTTCATCTGTTAAGGGTTTTGTTTTAATCTTAATGGTTTTAAAAAAACAAAAATAGGTTAAATCAATTTAAGTTGGGTGATTTTTTGTTGCTTTCATCCCGTTTTTAACACAACAATTAAACAATTTATCACATTACAATGGCCATATTGAATGCATGTTGTAGTAAGAAAGATGCCGGAAAAACCTTAAATTTGCAGCCATTTGATTTTGTGATTTAATACCTATTGCATGGAAATACTTATTGTTAACATCAAGGAACTGGTGCTGGTTGATACGGCGGGCAGGACATTGGTAAGCGGTGCTGATATGGCTGAAATGGAGACATTGCCACATGCATTTTTATACATAAAAGATGGGCTGATTGCTGATTTTGGGGAAATGCATTCCGAAAAGGGAAAACAGTTGATTGAAGGCTTTACAGGCGAATTGATTGATGCAACCGACCGCCTGGTATATCCAACTTTTTGCGATTCGCATACACATTTGGTATATCCGGCTTCACGCGAAATTGAATATATCGACAAGATCAAAGGCCTTTCATATGAGCAGATTGCCGAAAGGGGAGGTGGTATATTGAATTCTGCAAAGTTGATGCAGCTTGCAAGCGAGCAGGAGCTGTATGAGTCAGCCATGCAAAGGCTTAACGAAATTATTTCGATGGGAACAGGTGCTGTTGAAATAAAAAGTGGCTATGGGCTTACGTTGGAAAGTGAACTCAAAATGCTTCGTGTTATCCGTAAACTCAAGGAAAGTTCGCCCCTGACCATTAAGGCAACTTTTTTGGGAGCACATAGCATCCCTTTGGAATACAGAGGAAAACAGGAAGAATATGTGGATTTGGTCATCAATGAGATGATTCCGATGGTTGCCTCAGAAGAGCTGGCCGATTATATCGATGTTTTTTGCGATAAGGGATTTTTTACTGTTGAGGATACCGACCGCATCCTGAATGCAGGTATGAAATATGGACTGCGCCCAAAAATCCATGCCAACGAACTGGATTTTTCAGGCGGCATACAAGTTGGCGTAAAATACAATGCCCTTTCGGTTGACCACCTGGAATACACAGGAGATAAAGAAATTGAAGCTTTGAAGGGGTCAGAAACCATGCCTGTTATTCTCCCTGGTGCCGCCTTTTTCCTAAATATGCCCTATGCACCGGCGCGCAAAATGATTGATGCCGGATTACCTGTGGCCTTTGCCAGCGATTTTAATCCGGGCTCCTCTCCTTCTGGTAATATGCAGCTTATCCTCTCGATGGCAAGTATCCTGTATCGGTTAACACCTGAAGAAGGCATCTACAGTACCACCCTCAATGGCGCCTACGCCATGGATTTGAGTGAAGAATTGGGCAGTATTTCCATTGGAAAAAAAGCCAATGTTTTTATCACACAGCCCATGCCCGGAATTGCCTATATGCCTTATTATTATGGGATAAACAAGGTGGAAAAAGTAATCTTAAACGGAAAAATTGAATACATCAAAAAATAAATTTTTACAGTATGAAGAAATTGATTGAATGCGTACCCAATTTTAGCGAAGGACGCGATATGGCTATCATTAAACAAATTACAGATCAGATTGAAACCGTTGAAGGCGTGAAATTACTGGATGTTGATCCCGGTGCTGCCACCAACCGAACTGTAGTGACCATGGTGGGCACACCCGACGAAGTGATCGAAGCTGCCGTGCGGGCTGTGAAAAAAGCCGCTGAACTTATCGATATGCGCAAGCACAAAGGCGAGCATCCACGGATGGGGGCAACGGATGTGTGCCCGCTTATTCCAGTAGCCAACATCAGTATGGAAGAAACTGTGGAATATGCCCGCAAACTGGCAGAACGCATAGGGGAGGAGTTGAAAATTCCTGTGTATTGCTATGAAAATGCTGCTTTTAAACCCGAAAGAAAAAACCTGGCCACTTGCAGGTCGGGCGAATATGAGGGCTTGGCAGATAAGTTTACCAAGCCGGAATGGAAGCCTGATTTTGGCCCGGCCGAATTCAATGCCAAAGCAGGTGCTACAGCGGTTGGTGCCCGCGATTTTTTAGTGGCTTTCAACGTCAATTTGAATACAACTTCAACACGCAGGGCCAATTCCATCGCCTTTGATGTGCGCGAAAGAGGTCGTGTTAAGCGCGAAGGCAACCCCATCACAGGAAAAATTGTGAAAGATGAAAAAGGGAATCCGGTTC
This sequence comes from Bacteroidales bacterium, assembly GCA_018400955.1. Classification (GTDB taxonomy): domain Bacteria; phylum Bacteroidota; class Bacteroidia; order Bacteroidales; family F082; genus CALAZZ01. Next base: position 27,817 of record JAGYLH010000043.1, on the reverse strand, counting down.
ATGTGCCTGGAACCCTCAAATCAGTTAAGGCCATTGGTTGGTTTATTGAAGAGTATGGCATTGCCCAAATTTCAATGAACCTGACAAATATCAGCATCACCTCTGTGCATGAGGCATTTAACGAAGTTAGCCGCAAAGCGGATGCGCGGGGCATACGCGTTACAGGCTCTGAACTGGTTGGCCTTATCCCGCTCAATGCCATGATTGAGGCCGGAAAGTATTTTCTTGCCAAACAACAACGTTCGTTGGGCGTTGACCATGATGAACTGATCAAAATAGCCATTAAATCCATGGGGCTCGACGAGTTGAAGCCTTTCAACCCGCGCGAAAAAATCATCGAATATGTAATGGAAGATGCCGAAAAGACCAAGAAACTTGTTGACTTGACAGTCAGAGGGTTTGCCAACGAAACAGCATCTGAATCGCCTGCACCTGGCGGAGGTTCCATTTCGGCGTATGTGGGTGCCCTTGGCGCTTCCCTGGCTACCATGGTGGCCAATTTGTCATCGCACAAACGGGGCTGGGACGACCGCTGGGAGGAATTTTCTGTATGGGCCGAAAAAGGACAGAAATTAAAAGACGAATTGCTTTATCTGGTAGATGAAGATACCAATGCCTTCAATAAAATAATGGATGCCTTCGGGATGCCAAAAAAAACAGATGCTGAAGCAGCAGCCCGCAAAAATGCTATTGAAGCTGCCTCAAAGTATGCCATTGAGATTCCTTATCGCGTTATGCAGGCTTCACTTGCATCCATGGATGTGATTGCAGCAATGGCCAAAACTGGCAATCCCAATTCGGTTTCTGATGCAGGTGTTGGCGCACTATGTGCACGAATGGCTGTTATGGGGGCTTATCTTAATGTTAAGATCAATGTTTCAGGCATTGAGGACAAAGCATTTTCAGAGGATATGCTATCCAAGGGCCAGGCCATTGAAAAGCAGGCCATCAGCCGTGAGCAGGAAATTTTGAAGGTGGTCAACGACATCATAAACGGTTTGTAAAACACGATTTATTGTATTGATTAGCAGGTTATAGGTGCTTGGTTTTTTAAAAGACCGACCCCTGATCCCATCTGTAATAAATATCGACTATGAATGAACACCTGACACTTTTCCTGCTATTCTTCACCTCTTTTATAACCCTGATGAACCCACTTGGGGTGATGCCCTTATTCCTGAATATGACAGCCGACCTGAACAGGCGGCAGCAACGTACAACAGCCGTAAAAGCCCTTATCACAGCATTTGTTACCCTGGTACTCTTTGCCTTCGGAGGTCAAATGCTCTTCAGTTTTTTCGGGATTTCTGTTGCCGGTTTAAAGGTGGTTGGGGGTGTGCTGTTTTTTACGATGGGCTATGATATGCTGAATGCACGTATCAGCAGGCTCAAAACGACTTCCAAAAATGTAAAAAAGTATGTTGACGACATTTCCGTGACGCCATTGGGCATACCCATGATTGCAGGCCCTGGTTCCATAACCAATGCCATCGTATTGATGGATCAAAGCCAGGATGCCCTGTCAAAAACACTTTTAATTGTTTCTGTTTTTGTTGTTTGCCTTGTGGTGCTCAGTGTTTTAATCAGTGGTGCAAAGATCACGCGCATTATGGGTGAAACCGGCAATAAAGTGATGATGAAGCTGATGGGCCTGATCGTAATGGTAATGGCGGTTGAGTTTTTCTTTACAGGAATCGAACCTTATGTAAGGTCAATTTTGATGTTGAATTAATTTATATCTTGCCTTAATTTCGGAACTAATCTATTGATTAAGCCGTTTCGAAAAGTCATGAAAAACCGGAAGAATAAAAAAAACAGATTATTGTTAGGATAATTGACTGAAACTTTCTATTTTTGCCGTCCCAAATTTTGAAAGAAACTAGAGCATGGCCAAGAAAAGTAAAGAAGCGAGAGGGCAAATAATCCTGGAGTGTACTGAACACAAAACCAGCGGAATGCCCGGTACATCAAGGTATATTTCCACCAAAAACAGGAAAAATACACCAGAGCGTATGGAGTTGAAAAAGTTCAATCCCATCTTGAAAAAAATGACAGTACATAAAGAAATAAAATAAACTGAGATATGGCAAAGAAAGTAGTTGCAACCCTTCAAGCGCAAGGAAAAGAGTTCGCCAAGGTAATCCGTACGGTAAGATCAGAAAAAACTGGTGCTTACACATTTACCGAAGATATTGTCCCCAACGACAGGGTGCAGGAGTATTTAAGTAAAAGGTAAAAACCCTTTTAAGGGAATTGGTATTGAGCTTTTCCATATTTGGTGGAAGAGCTTTTTTTGTTTATCAAAACAACAACTATGGGTTTGTTCTCATTTTTTAGTAAAGAAAAAAAACAAGACCTTGATAAAGGACTTGAAAAAACGCGCGAAAGTGTTTTTGGAAAACTGACCAAGGCCCTTGTGGGCAAAACGCGTGTTGATGATGAAGTGCTCGACAAACTGGAAGAAATCCTCGTTACCTCCGATGTAGGTGTGCAAACCACACTCAAGATTATTGAGCGCATCGAAGCACGTGTTTTAAAAGATAAATACCTTGGAACGAGTGAGCTGAATAGGTTGCTAAAGGAGGAAATTGTTGCCTTGTTGCAGGAAAATAATACAGGTGATGGAGAAAGTTTTGACCTTCCTGCCAATGTAAAACCTTATGTAATTATGGTGGTTGGCGTAAATGGCGTGGGGAAAACCACCACCATTGGCAAACTGGCCTACAACTTTAAGTTGGCTGGTAAATCGGTGATGTTAGGTGCTGCCGATACCTTTCGGGCAGCAGCAGTGGATCAGATTAAAATCTGGGCCGAACGCGCCGACGTGCCACTTGTGAATCAAGGAATGGGGGCCGACCCGGCTTCTGTAAGTTATGATACCCTGAAATCGGCAGTTGCCCTGCAATCGGATGTTGTTATCATTGATACTGCTGGCCGGTTGCACAACAAAGAAAACCTGATGCGGGAACTAACCAAGATAAAAATGGTGATGAAAAAGCTGGTTCCTGATGCGCCACACGAAATTCTGCTTGTGTTGGATGCATCAACAGGCCAGAATGCCATTGAACAAGCCCGCCAATTTACGGCAGCAACAGAAGTAAATGCACTGGCACTGACCAAGCTCGACGGCACTGCCAAAGGCGGTGTGGTAATAGGAATTTCAGACCAGTTTAAAATTCCCGTAAAATACATCGGTGTAGGCGAAAAAATGACAGATCTTCAGGTATTTAATCGTGTGCGCTTTGTTGAGAGCCTTTTTGAGGCCTGAAATTCCCCTTTACAAGTCATTGCAATTTGAAGAAAAAACGCATCAACATCATTACCCTCGGCTGTTCAAAAAACACCGTAGATTCGGAACATTTAGCCGGCAGGCTTGATGACAAGCAGTTTTCTGTTGTGCATGATAGTCCACAAAACTCCGATATCGTAATCATCAATACTTGTGGTTTTATTGGTGATGCCAAGGAAGAATCTGTCGAAACGATACTTTCATTTGCTGATGCCCGCAAAAGCGGTAAAGTCGAAAAACTGATTGTTATGGGTTGCCTCAGCGAAAGGTACAAAAGCCAACTGCAAGCCGAAATACACGAAGTGGACGCCTTTTTGGGGGTGAACGATACCAATAGCATTGTTGAAATGCTGCAAAATGAACCTGCCAATACGCTGGACGCTGACACCTACCACTATCGCCGCAACTTGTCCACCCCCAGGCACTATGCTTATCTCAAAATTTCAGAAGGCTGCGACCGTGTTTGCTCGTTTTGTGCTATTCCATTAATCCGCGGCAAGCACCGCTCCGTTTCTATAGACAATTTGGTGAGGGAGGCCCGCTATTTGGCCGAATCAGGGGTAAAGGAATTGATATTGATCGCGCAGGATTTAACCTATTATGGCTTGGATTTGTATGGAAAGCGTGAGATTGTTTCATTGGTTGACGCACTTACCCAAATTCATGGAATAGCATGGATCAGGCTGCAATATGGCTACCCGCATGGCTTTCCACTCGAACTGGCCGCGCTGATAAAGAATAGCAGCAAAGTTTGTAATTATATTGACTTGCCTTTGCAGCATATCAGCAATCGGATACTCAAGTCGATGAAACGGGGCCTGGATAAGGATAAAACCATAGAGTTGGTTAAAAGTATCAGGGATAAAATTCCGGGTGTGGCCTTTCGGACTACTTTTATTGTAGGATACCCAGGTGAGACCGAAGAAGAATTTGCTGAATTGTCTGACTTTATAAAAGAGCAAAAGTTTGAACGACTGGGCGTATTTGCTTATTCTGCTGAGGAAGATACAACTGCATTCAGCCTCGATGATGATGTGCCTGCCGAAGTAAAGGAGCAGCGTGTTGCCCAAATTATGGAGTTGCAGCAATTGATCTCGCTCGAAAACAATCAAAAGCTCGTGAATACGGTGCAAACGGTTTTGCTTGATCGTTTGGAAGGTGATTACTATATCGGGCGCACCCAGTTTGATTCACCCGAAGTGGATAATGAAGTGCTTATCCCCCTTTCATCTGCTGATTTTCAACCTGGCGACTTTTTGCAGGTGAAGATTACCTCTGCTGATTTCTTCGATTTATTTGCCGAACCGGTTTAGTATCCGAAAATAAGATGTTATTCCGATTTCGGATAGTGCCAAAAATTCGGTTTACTGAATTGATAATCTGTATGATTAGCGTTTATAGCCTTATTGCGGGCTACCCGAAAACGATAGAAAAGCTTTTTGGAATTAGTTTGATGGTATAGCTAAATATCATATAATCAAATTAATATGTAGGATGGCACAAGAGTTGAACAGTATTTTCAGGTTTTAACAAATCGCAATCAAGCATAAGCGTTTTTTTATTGATTGTAAATTTGGTTTTGGTTGATTTTCGAGCCCGGTGCCCCGCCGGGCTTTTTTTTGTTAGCTGTTGATGCCAGTAGCAAAACGGTGTAAATTACTGTATATTTGTGGAAAATTTCCAAAATATGAAACGTTTACTGCTGATATCCCTTGTTTTTTTCTTTATATTGTTGACTCTGCCAACTAGTGCAAGCAGTGGAATAGTGCAGCAAAAGCAAGGGAAACTTGAGTCTGAGGGGGAGCCACAAAAACAGCTGGAATTCTTCCCGAATGGCCAGTTGAAAGCCTTTTATAATTATGATCAAGGCGTTTTGCATGGGTTCTATGTCCTGCTCGATCAGAAAGGATATATCACAGAACAAGGCTATTATATGGCAGGTCAGCTTGGTGGAAATCAGATTCTGTTTCAACAAGGTGGCCGCATTTCCATGGAAAGTCACTTTGAAAACGGAGAACTGCATGGCGAACGGACTACTTACTATGAAAAAGGAGGAATTCAGGAAAGATCAAATTTTGAGCATGGTTTACGCAACGGTTCAACTTTTTGGTATGATACCAGAGGACAGCTTGTAGCGGAATACAACTATAAAAACGGTTTCTTCGATGGCTTGCAGCGCAGTTTTCATCCAAGTGGTAAACTGAAATCACAACAGTATTTCATTGGCAATAAGCAACATGGTGAATCCATTGAATACCATGAAAATGGACAAAAAAGGCGAACTGGTCAGTATGAAAACGGGCGCATGACTGGCGAATGGAGAAATTACGACCAAAACGGAAAAGTGCTGGAGGTTGTTAACCATTCAAATGAGTAATCCCGGTTCAACTGCTATTTTGCTTTATAAAGGAACCAATTAAGTTGCCATATCCATAAAGGTTTCAGAAAGTTCAAGATTTGTAAATTCTTCTGAAACCTTGTAATTGTAGGCGGGATATTTATAAATATTCTGCAAGGCTTCGGTTTCTCCGAGTGAATAGCCAAAAATGCTTTCATATTCAGCCGGGTCTTCCCCCATTTCATCCAACTGCCGCAAATACTCGCTTATCGATTTTGATTCAATAATCACCACCTTTCCCATTTCGTGAATAATCGGACTGTGGTTTCGGGTGTGGTCATGGGCAAATTCAAGTATGCGCCGTCCGTGACGCGAAACACCAATTGTTCTGAATGTAAGGCTCTTTCCAACACCTGGTAAATTAATTACATTGCGGTCAGTGGCCAGAAAAGGTACACCTGCTTCAGCGCGGATCTTTTGCAGGTTTTGTATCATTTTTTCAGCATCCTCAGCAAAACCTTCAATTTTCTTGTTGTATTTTTCATTTAGGTAGCCAAAAGTTTTTTCCTCAATCTGTTCCTGTACAGCACGTTCGTTGGTGGCAAAGTTGTGGCTGTTTTCTTTATAGCCTTTCACGGTGAATGTGTAATAAGTAAGTACACCGATATCATTCAACACCTTGCGCAATTTGGCTGTGTGCCCGCGCCTTGAAGATGCTGCTGTAAACACCTGTTGATTGGTAATAATCCACCCCGCACTCAAAAGCATTTCCACAGCTTTTTTCACTTCGGGGGTAACCTCCATGGCCGTTTCAAAATGTGTTTGAATTACAAATTGCTTTATGCCGGCTTGCGTTGCCCTTTGTTTGAAATCAGCCAGTATTTCAATGAGGTCGGGGGTAATGCGCTGGGGTAGAAAAACAGGCAAGCGTGTGCCCAGCCTTACGCGCTGTAGTTCGGCAAATTTCCGCCCATCTGCCAGGCCTTCATTGTTTTCTTTTTTTCTGATGGCCATGTGATATACGGCATCCAGTATAATTTTGAGCGATTTGTCGCTGCTCATCAGGGCATCGCCACCTGTAATCAGTATGTCGCGCAGTTGGGTATCCTCCTCAAAATAATCCATCAACTTTTGCAGTTTTTGGGGCCAGGTTTCCTTTGGTTTCAGCTTGTCCAGGTTGAAATTCAGGTGTCCGCTCTGGAAGTCGTACATGCGTTGGCAACTTACGCACAAACCGCCACATGCCCTCCCTGCTGTGTCAGGAATCATAATGGCTACTTCAGGATAACGCCGGTGCAGGTTATGCACTGTAGGAAGCACCCAGCCGGCTGCATTGGGTTTGCCCGGCTCAATCATATCTTCCATTTCCCAGGCAACAATTTGCCCAAACTCTTTGATTAACTGTTTGCTGTAAATTATATAATCACGAATTGCAAGATCGGAACCCACAGCTGATGCCGGTTCGCTTGTATGCAGCAGTGATAGATAATAGGGATTTACGAAAAAGGGAATGCCTGCCTCTTTGGCATCGTTTAACAAGGCCATGGTTTCCTTGCTGAGGGAGTTGTTCAGCAACTCGTTAAGCAATTGTGGCGTTCGTACTGCAAATTTAAGGTGGAAGTTGCTTTGGTTCCACCATTCCAAAGCCTGCAGGAACTTTTGTTCTGGTGATGTGTCTTCTTCAAAATAAAAACGATTGCTTTTTAACTCGCCAAGGTCGATTTTTTCAATAAGAACTTTGAGGATGCGGTCGCGGTTTTGTCGCCTGATGTTAACCATTTCCTCGTCAAGGCCTGACGGGTGCCGTAACATCCACGCATCAAGTTCTTCGCTGGTTGGGGTTTTTCGTTCGAGGCTGCCCTTTATCTGCCTGAAAAGCATCAACATATCTGTAAAAAAATCGGCTTTCGCGCCGCCTGTTCCGTACTTGGTAGCCAACCAAAGGTATTTGATGGGATGACTGCCCACCAGGTCGCCCTGAAGATTGATGTCTTCAAAAATGCGGCCTGCATTGTGGATATAATCCATCATGCGAATGGCACCTATGTCTTTCCAGCTCAGATTGTTAAATGCATCCCTTCCCTTTGTTTTTTCATAAAAGTAATCAAGTGCTTGTGGATTTTTATCAAAGTAGGGCATTATCCAGCGTTGCATGCCTAAAATAGCCTCTTCTTTGTCCTTTGCTAGCAATAAAATATCTTTTACCTCTGGGTTCTCCGTATGAATTTGCCTGAGTATTTTATGGGCTTTTACATTGATGGCAATCTTGTCAATTTTTTTGAATTTCGCGCGTTTGTTCATAGTATCTTCCTAAAGCTAATGCCTGCTATTTGCTGCTTTGTTCCACTTTGCAAAAGATCATGCCGCAATCCAAAAACCAGGCCTGTCAAGTTATATTATCAATTTACAAAAATAAGGAATTTTGGGGCGTTGTGCAATCAAATCAGAAGTGCCTCCCGCATTACATAGGTTGAAATTAAGAAATCTTAAGGTTGTGGTTTGCGTGGATTCATTCTGAATAAGCAAAAATGCTATCTTTGTAGCGGCATTGTTTTTCTTTGTAAAATATTCATTATCAAATATAAAACAGAACAAAATGTACAGTGGATTCTATCAGGTTCCCAAAGCGTGGAACGAAACGGTTAAAAGTTATGCCCCGGGAACTCCTGAGCGTGACGAAATAAAGGCCATGTTGACACAATTGCGGTCTGAGGTTAAGGATGTGCCCATGGTTATTGGTGGTAAGCGTGTGAAATCGGAAAAGCAAAAAAGCTTGCACCCGCCGCATGATTTCAACCACCTGCTAGGCTATTATTACGAGAGTGATGCCAGTCATGTTACCATGGCTATTGACGCGGCCTTGGAAGTGCGTCCATACTGGCAGGCTTTGGAATGGCAGGACCGGGCAGCGATTTTTTTGCGCGCAGCCGATTTGGTTTCTGGCCCTTTTCGGGCAAAAATTAATGCAGCTACCATGCTTGGACAATCCAAAACGGTGCATCAGGCCGAAATTGACGCTGCCTGCGAATTTGCTGATTTTTTGCGCTATAACGTGCAGTTTATGTCAGAAATCTATGGTATGCAACCCGTTTCGGATCATGGCATCTGGAACAGGATTGAATACCGGCCGCTGGAAGGGTTTATATATGCGTTAACGCCTTTTAACTTCACTGCTATCGCTGGAAACTTGCCTTCAGCTCCTGCAATAATGGGCAATGTAGTGGTTTGGAAACCGGCAAACACACAAATTTATGCGGCCAGTGTAATTATGGAAATTTTTGAAGAGGCCGGCTTGCCGGATGGGGTAATTAACCTGGTATTTCCGAGTGGACCTGTCGGTGGTAAAGTAATGGCTGCCCATCCCGATTTTGTTGGTGTCCACTTTACAGGATCAACCACAGTTTTCAGCAAAATATGGAAAGCGATCGGCGACAACGTTTCCATACACAATACGTATCCAAAAATTGTAGGCGAAACAGGTGGAAAGGATTTTGTTGTTGCACACAAATCAGCTGATGTAAACACCTTGCGCACCGCATTGGTAAGGGGTGCATTTGAATACCAGGGGCAGAAATGCTCCGCTGCCTCAAGAGCTTATATCCCTGATAACCTTTGGCCTGAATTGAAAGAAAGCTTGGTGTCTGATGTCAAGTCTATCAAAATGGGACCTGTTGAAGATTTCACAAACTTCATGGGTGCTGTTATCGATGAAGCTTCGTTTGATAAACTATCCATGTTTATCGAGAATGCCAAAAAAGATGCTGATGCTGAGGTGATTGTTGGTGGTAATTGCGACAAATCAACTGGATATTTCATTGAACCTACCATAATCCTGACGAGCAATCCACATTATATTACAATGCACGAAGAACTTTTTGGGCCTGTGCTTACGATATATGTTTACGAAGCTGAAAAATGGTTGGAAACACTCAACCTGGTTGATCAAACATCGCCTTATGCCCTCACCGGGGCTGTGTTTGCACACGATCGTTTCGCCATTGAACAAGCCAACGAAGTATTGGTGAATGCCGCAGGAAATTATTATATCAACGATAAGCCAACGGGTGCCGTTGTGGGGCAGCAGCCCTTTGGAGGTGCCAGGGCTTCCGGGACAAATGATAAATCGGGTTCGCCATTGAACCTGCTGCGCTGGGTTTCCCCACGTACGATAAAAGAAAACTTCAATCCGCCAACAGATTATCGCTATCCATTTATGGAAGCTGAATAGTTGTAAAAGTTATTATCAGAGAAAAAAAGCCCATGCATTTTGCCAATGGGCTTTTTTTTATCGAATGGGTCTTTCGTTGCCAAGTATTCTATTCGTTTTATTACGAATAATATATTTTTTTGGCACAGGTGAATCTTTGGTTGTAACAGGACTAAATGATTGCCCTTGTTGCCGGTATGTGTTTTTGCTGCTTGAGCAGGAGGAGGTTACTAAAAATGCTATTGAAAGCAAAACGAAAACAAAAAAGAGCGGTGTGAATTTTTTCATGCCAGTTAAGAGCTTTAGGGCCGTAAAATTAACGTTTTTTTAAAACATCGTAAAAAAGCAGTCCATGACTGTCACGAATTAGTGTCTGTCTTTAAAATCTTGGGCTTGAGCTTTTAAGTTCGAGGGCAAGGCATGCAAGGAATGAATGCCAGGAGTTTACTAAAGTAAACGACTGATATGAATGACGCGCATAACGCAGCCATCGGACTTAAAAGACAAGCACTAATTAAAAGAAGATGCCATGAAACCTAAACCCATCTTCCTTGTTGTATTCAAGGGCCGGTAGAGGAACCTTTATGAAATTGATTGCGCTGAGCAAGGTACGCAGGCTTTTGTTTTTGATTGGCAATCGCTTAAGGTCAATATCCGGGCTGATATAAAATTGACGCGTCCGGTTAAATTGCGGAATTTCGATTCCGTTCACAATATCCGGGTTGGTGTGTGCACCGGTCATACCCTCCCCACCATAACCAAAAGCAATGTTTAGCCAGCCGGGGAACCTGCTACTTTGTGGTAAAAAGGATTTTGGGTTTACCGAGAGCCAAAAAGTTTGTCCATTATAATCCTTAATTATTTCTTCTACAAGATTATTGCCCAATAAGTTGGGCCGGTACTGGGCATATTTTGATCTGGTGAACGAGATTTTTATCGACATACGTTGTTCTTGCCAGGCCAATTGCTGCGAAATAAACAAGGCAGAACCAAAAGCATTGGCGAAAAAATCACCGGGCGAGAAGCCCCATTCGGTTGATAACCCGTCCAATACTTCAACACTTGTCAGAAAAAACAATCCCAGGCTTCCACCAATCCAAGTGGACGCATTGTCGTTCAGTCCGGTCCAGCTAAGCAACTGATGACCATATAATCCCACTTGATAGGCTGTGGTCGCATGCCCCATTTTATCCAGCATCATCCAGTGATGGTTGTCGTTTTTAAAATGAAAACTGCCTAGTGGAAAATCGCGGTACCACATATAATATAAGCCTGTCATGGTACCGGCATACAGTGCGGTTGTGCCGATAGTAACAGCTTGCAATCTTGTTTTGTTAAGCGTGTCGGCATGTTGCAGAAAGTGGGTTTGCTGCCCAATCGAAATAGATGGGATGCTTAAAATCAACAGCAAACAAATGAAAAAAATGGACTGTATTTTGGTCGGATGGGAGATGCAGATTTTCTTCGTCATATTTTTAATTTCACACACCAAACTTATAAAAACCGCCCAACTATTTCCTTCACCCGCGTTACTATTACATCAAGTTTTTGTTCGCTTTTGGCTTCGGCCAAAAACCGCAAATAGGGTTCAGTATTGGAAGGACGGATGTTTAACCAATAGTCATCATAATCAAGGCGATAGCCATCAAAATCCATAAACGAAAGGGGTTTTTCTTGTGCTGTAAAGTGTTCTTTTACAGCATCCATAGCAGCCTGCTTATCGTTTATTTTGAAATTGATTTCCCCTGAATTGTGGTAGGTCGAAATTCTGCCAATGAGTTGCGACATCGTCAGGCCTTTTTCCTTGAAACTGTTTAGCAGTTGCAGGACTATCAAAGCAGCCATCAAGCCCGAATCAGAGTAGTAAAAGTCGCGAAAGTAATAATGACCAGCTAGTTCACCGCCAAACAAGCCATCCATTTGACGCAGTTTGAGTGCGCCATAAGCCCTGCCAACGCGCCAGGTTTCAACCTTTGCTCCAAATTGCGATAAATATTCAGCTATTGCCCTTGAGCTGCGGATATCTTGCAATACTATTCCTTTTTGTCCTTTTTCTTCAAAAAAATAGTGGCCCATCAGGGCAATAATCAGGTCAGGGGACACAAAATTTCCTTTTTCATCAATAAACATCACGCGGTCAGCATCACCATCGAAAATAAGACCCACATCGCATTTTTCATCCTTAACCAACTGCTTGATCTGTAATTGATTTACTGGATCCAGGGGATTGGGTTCGTGGCCGGGGAAAGTGCCATCTGCTTTGTCATTGATATAATGGGGGTCTTCTCCCAAAAGGTTTTTAATGAGCAAGGAAGCCATTCCATTGGAGCAATCAATCCCTATACGCAACAGATTATTTTTGGGATTATACTGGCTCAGAAACTGCAGATAAGGCTTGAACACTTCGATAGGCTGCAACAAACCGCGATCTTCCTTAATGGTAATTTTATTGTTTAATACCATTTGTTCCAGCTCGGCCAACCCCGTGTCGTACCCAATTGGTAAAGCATCGGCACCTGATATCTTTAAGCCATTATATTCCTTTGGGTTGTGTGAGGCTGTAATCATTACCGATGCCGAAAATCATAGCGGGCTGTGCCCCAATACACCATAGGGGTTGTGGTGTAACCTGCATCAGAAACCTGTGCGCCTGCATCCATAATCCCTTCCGAAAGGGCCTGAAACAAGGCGTAAGAGGAGAGCCTGCAATCACGTCCAACTAGAATATTCCGGGCTTTGAGCAGTTCAAGAAATACCCGATGCGATACACGGTATCTTCATCGAAATCTTTTCCCCATACACCCCTGATATCGTATGCTTTGAATGCTTTTATGTTTGACATAAATATTTACTTTAACTTTCTTATAAGCTACTCCTCGTTTTAACGCTTGATGTTTAACCTGTCGAGGGCTTGCCTGTAAAGGCGGGCATTGCGCTGATGTTGTAGGTTTGTTTCGGCAAATGCATGATAGCCCGACATATCATCACGTGCGCAGAAGAAATAATAACGATGGTCTTCATGGTTGAGTACAGCATCTATTGAGGCGATGGAAGGTAAGCAAATTGGGCCCGAGGCAACCCACCATATTTATATGTATTATAAGGCGATTCGATGGTTTTGTGCACATCGAGCACGCGCCTGATTTCAAAATCGCCCACTGCAAATACCAATGTAGGGTCGGCCTGCAAGCGCCATCCAGAGCGCAAACGGTTGATATAAACACCGGCCATGGTGGCCTTTTCATCATTCTTATTCGTTTCGCGATCGATGATTGAAGCCAAAATCGAAACCTCGATTTCGCTAAGCCCTGCCTGGTTTGCTTTTTCCTTGCGAGCTTGGCTCCAGAACTTTTGGTATTCCTGAAACATCCGCGATACAAAAGCCTCAGGATCGGTGGTCCAATAAAACTCATATGTATTGGGTATAAACAAGGCGGGCAGTGTCATTTGGTCAAACCCCAAGTAGGCGATGTAAGCTGAATCAGTTAGTAAATTTATGATAGCGGCCGAATCGCTTTCTATTTGTTGCGACACACGCCCGGCAAGCTGATAAACATCCCGTATATTATTAAATGTCATGCGTATAGGGGTCTGTTTTCCTGACCGTAAAAGATTGATAAGTTCATCATTGCTCATGCCATGATTGATGATATATCTGCCCCCTTTGATGTTGTCAGGATAGCTCTTTTGTTCGGCAAGCCATTCAAAATTATTTCTATGTACAATCAGTCCTTGGTTGTAAAGTATTTGCTTTACTTCTTCAAAATTGCTGTTGCTTGGGAGGTAAACGGAGATATCGGCTTCGCCGGGAGTCCATACATTGGGTTTGTAAATAATGGTATAGAGCAGGTAACCAGCACCCAATCCTGCAAGCAATAGGAGAAGGAGAAGAAAAATTAAAAAACGGTGAAGGGCTGATTTTTTGCGTTTCGCCCTTGTCCCGCTAAATTTTTGATGGTAATAACTCATTGGTTGATAATTTGATGGTTAGGGTTGATGTGCTGAAGCTGAATTTGGTCTATCCAAACATTGTTTACCTGAATCCATTGCTTCCTGATGCCTGTTTGTATATAGCCAAGCTTTGTAAATACAGCTATACTAGGTTCATTATCAGCATTAATAAAGCAATAAAGCTGATGTAGGTTCAAGGTGTCGAACGCATATTGCTCAAAAACTTCGAGGGCCTGGGATGCAAAGCCGTTTCCCCTTGCGACACTATCGATCATGATGCCAACTCCAGCCCGGCTATGACGCGGGTCAAAATCATACATATCAATTGTACCAACAACGATAAACTTGTCGCCATCCCGTTTTTCAACCATAAAGCGAAGTTGCTTGTTGGCATACAAGTCGGTGGAATTCAATATGAATTCCTCGATTTGAAACATGGAATATGGCACAAAATGATCCCCAACGCGCCATATTTGCGGGTTGTTTTCCCAATGATAAATAAGCCGGGCATCAGCAGGCTCTGGAGCACGCAAGCGAATTTGCCCTGATTTGCTGAACATAAGCGTTTTTTTATGGCAACTAAAATACAAAAAAATGCAACACCCTCTCTTTAAAATTGGACGATTAGATAATCAATAACTTATTCCCTATTTGGGTATATTGACAGTGCCACTAAACACAAATTCAGCAGGCCCCGACAACACTATATTCGTGAATGTTTCATCCAGTTTATTAAAAGTAACAGTGAGCATACCGCCCCGGGTTTTTATTTCAAAATTATTGCCCCCATACCATAGATTTGCTGCAATGGCCGCTGCTGTTACCCCGGTGCCGCAGCTTAAAGTCTCGTTTTCCACGCCACGTTCATAGGTGCGCAGTTGAAAATTATCCCCGCTTTTTTCCAAAAAGTTCACGTTCACCCCTTGTGATGAAACGGTTTTGTCATGCCTTATACTTCTGCCTCTTTCAACTACATCAATTATATGCAAGTCGTCAACGCGGCATACATAATGGGGCGAACCCGTATCGACAAGCAGGCGGTTTTCGTCAACATGCCAATGCTTAATATCTGACATGCCAAGCTCCACCATGGTCACCTTTTCGTTTGAGTTGACAATTTGGGCGGCATGCAAACCATCATAAGCCTCGAATAAAGTGGTTTTGTTTATGATGTTGAGTGAGTGTGCGAAAGCAACTGCGCAACGACCACCATTGCCACACATACTGCCTTCAAAACCATCCGCGTTGTAGTAAACCATTTTGAAATCTGCCGTACTGTTGTTTTCTATAAGAATTAAACCATCAGCTCCAATGCCAAAATGGCGGTCGCAAAGTAGTTTCACCTGTTCTGCCGAAAGATTGTATTGTCCGTTCCGGTTATCGGCTACAATAAAATCATTTCCGGTGCCGTGGTATTTATAAAACCTAAAGCACTGTTTGTCTATACTATCCATGTCAAAGTTGCTCCAAAATGCCTGTAGTCGAATTTGTTAATTCTTCTTAACCGAATGAATGCTGGTTCAATTTTTGTAGTCAAAATTACAATTAATTGTATTCTATATGCCGATTAAATTGACTTTGGAGGAAAAAGGATATTCATTCGGTTGTTAACATGAATTAACAAGGATATGAAAACTTTTCTGACAAGTATTCGTTTTAAAAAAGTGTATTTTAGGATTTATATGAGAACTAAAATTTTATAAACGATAAACCATAAATTTTAAGTTTATGAAACAAGGACTAAGAAATTTGTTTGCCGGAGTAGCCGGAGGAGTAGTTGTTCTGACGATATTTATATTGTTTGGCATTGGCGATGGCGGAAGTGATGTATTCTCCAACGATACAATCAATCGCACTACAGTTCAGCCTGAGGAGGTAAGCTTATACAGAACAGCTTACAAATCAATCCCGCAGGATGTTGACTTTGTTGATGCAGCTGACAGGACTGTGAATGCCGTGGTGCATATTCGCACAGAGATGTTAAGGCGTACGGATTCTTATGATGACTTTTTTGGCAGCTTACGTGAGTATTTTTACGGCCATCCGCACCAGGGAAGGTCAAACAAATTGGTAGGTTTTGGGTCGGGTGTGATTTTATCGCACGATGGATATATAGTAACCAACAACCACGTGGTTGAAGGTGCTGATAAAATCGAGGTAACCTTCAACGATCGTCGGGTAATGGCAGCAGTTATCGTAGGCAACGATCCATCCACCGATCTGGCACTTATAAAGGTAAATGCAGACGATTTGCCTTTTATAACCTATGGTGACTCAGATGAGCTCAAAGTAGGGGAGTGGGTATTGGCTGTTGGGAACCCTTTTAATCTCACATCTACTGTAACAGCCGGTATAGTAAGTGCAAAAGCCAGGAATATTAACATATTAGGCTCTCGTTCGTCCATTGAATCCTTTATTCAAACAGACGCTGTGATTAACCGGGGCAACAGTGGAGGCGCCCTGGTAAATACACGTGGTGAACTTGTTGGCATTAATGCCGCAATTGCATCCCGGACAGGTGTTTACGAAGGCTATTCATTTGCAATACCTGTTAACATTGTACACAAGGTAGTTGATGATTTGATCAGTTTTGGTGAGATTCAAAGGGGTTATATTGGCGTTGAAATCCGTGAAATGACAGCCGAATTGGCTGAGGAGGCCGGACAATCAGCCATCAACGGTGTATATATTGCAGGAATTTCTGAAAATGGTGGTGCTGCTGATGCTGGTATCAATGCCGGTGAAGTTATAATGAGTGTAAATGGCAAGCCAGTAAACTCTATGTCACAATTGCTTGAAGCTGTCGGACAGTACAGGCCTGGTGATGATGTAGAAGTAGTTACGAGCAAAAACGACCGCAAACGAACCTATACTGTCATGCTGAAAAATCTTGAAGGCAATACAGATATTATGAAACGGGAGGAGCGGTTTTTTAATGAGGAATTGGGTGTTACGCTTGAGCGGTTATCACCGAGTGACAAAAAAAGCCTGGGTATAAACCACGGCTTGCGTGTGAGTGAACTGGGTGATGGTATTTTTAAACGTGGCGGTATTGCTAAAGGGTTTATTGTGACCAATATAAACGGACAAAACATTGATTCGAAAACAGAACTTGACGCTGCTTTGGCAAATACACGAAACAAGTCAACCCGTGTACAGGGCATGTATCCCAACGGAATGCGAATAAGTTTTGAGTTTTTTGACTAATTTAGAATAATTTTAAATAAATTGCGTTCTTTTTAAGGCTGAAAAAGACTGGGTCCAAGGACAAATACCCTTTCATAATCACCAATTAACAAGGTGCTTATGTCACGAACTAAATTTCAGTGAATGCGCAATTTCATGATTCAGCTCTATCTTAGGCTGAAAATAATTGAACCGAAACAGAACTTTTTCTGTTTTCAATCGTAAAACAAAGATTACAATGAGGCAATTAAAAATAACAAAATCGATTACCAACCGTGAAACCGCTTCACTGGATAAATACCTTCAAGATATTGGTAAAGAAGGGTTGATTACAGCTGAAGAGGAGGTTGAGCTTGCCCGTAAGATAAGAACCGGTGACCAAAAGGCGCTCGAGAAAATGGTGAATGCCAATCTTCGCTTTGTGGTGTCTGTGGCAAAGCAATATCAAAATCAAGGTCTTAGTCTTCCTGATTTGATTAATGAAGGCAACTTGGGTTTGATCAAAGCTGCCCGCAGGTTTGACGAAACACGGGGGTTTAAATTTATTTCTTATGCTGTATGGTGGATTCGTCAATCCATCCTTCAGGCTTTGGCCGAACAATCCCGAATTATTCGACTGCCATTGAATCAGGTGGGATCGCTTAATAAAATTAAAAAAGCATCGTCAAGGCTTGAACAACTACTTGAGCGCTTACCCTCTTCGGATGAGATTGCCGAAAACTTGGATGTGCCAGAGCACAAGATTGAAACGGCGATGAAAATTTCCACAAGGTATATTTCGATGGATGCCCCGCTTAAAACGGATGAGGACATTATGTTTTTAGATTCATTTATTCCTGAAGAATCGGAAGACACCGACGAGCACCTGATCCGCGAATCGCTGGGAAAGGAAATCCAACGGTCATTGGCATCTCTGTCGGATAAAGAGCGCGAAGTAATCAATATGTATTATGGCATCGGGATGAGCCACAGCCTTACCCTCGAAGAAATAGGGGCACAGTTTGATCTTACCCGGGAAAGAGTTCGTCAAATCAAAGAAAAAGCAATACGAAGGCTCAAGCATACATCGCGAAGCCGATTGCTAAAAGCATATCTGGGACAATAATATCGCATTAAAATACTTTATGACAGGGTTTTGAAAAAAGCCCTGTTTTTTTTTATTTTTTTGCAATCGTTTGCGGAAGTATTTTCTAAATTTGCCGGACAACAATTACCAAACCCATTAACCCGGTATGACGGATTAAGCTTTACTTACCAAAACATCAAAACGTATGAACAAATTTGACGCTTCCCTCAAATCATGGATTGACAATGAAAAAGCAACAACCGAATTTATCAATGTAGTCAGCTGCTTATGGTTCGAAAAATCAATCGAATTAATTCTGCTCCGCTCTGTATTGGTAAACAGGGGCACAGGCAAAATCCTTAATAAACATATCAGGGCTGAAACTATTTTGAAAAAACCGGTCAGTGTACAAGACTCATTGCTGATTGCCAGGGCTATACTGGAGGAAGATATCGCACCGGCCCGCATAGATATAGGCAGGCTCAACAGCGAATGGACCGATGAAAAAGAAAACTACAACTCAGTAAGGGAGTTTGTACTTGATAAGTTAAAAGCTTTTGTAAAAGCACCGCCCCGCAGTACAAAAACACAAGATGTTGTGCTTTATGGTTTTGGCCGGATTGGTCGCCTGTTGGCCCGCGAATTGATTCAATATGCCGGCAATGGATCCCATCTGCGCTTGCGGGCCATTGTTACACGAAGCAATAGCCCTGAGGATATCCGTAAACGCATTTCACTTTTCCGCAAAGATTCTGTGCATGGCACTTTTGATGGTGTTGCCAACGAAGATATCGAAAACAACGCCATGATCATTAATGGTCATACAGTGAAAATGCTGGCTGCAAATAATCCGGAAGATATCGATTATGAAGCTGAAGGAATTGAAGATGCCATGGTAATTGACAATACCGGAGTTTTCCGCGACCGTGAAGGGCTAGGGCGTCACCTCAAAGCCAAAGGTGTTTCGAAAGTATTACTTACTGCCCCCGGTAAAGGTGATATCCCGAATATTGTTTATGGCGTAAACCAAGGTGATGTAGAGGTGGATAGTGAGAAAATATTCTCGGCTGCATCATGCACCACCAATGCCATCGTGCCCGGGTTAGAAATTATTGAAAAAAATCTGGGCGTTGTGAAAGGCCATATCGAAACAATTCATGCCTATACCAACGATCAGAACCTGTTGGACAACTACCACAAAAAATCAAGGCGAGGCCGTTCGGCACCCTTGAACATGGTAATTACTGAAACGGGAGCCGGGTCTGCTGCCGCCAAAGCCATTCCTTCGCTCAAGGGGAAACTTACATCCAATGCTGTGCGGGTACCCGTGCCCAATGTTTCCCTGGCTTTGTTAACGCTTGAGGTGAAAAAGAAAACCACATTGGAAGAAGTGAATAAACTTTTCCTGGACGCTTCCCTCAAAGGCACCTTGATAGAGCAGATACGTTTTAGCAATTCTACTGAATTTGTTTCGTCCGATGGTATCGGCGATTCCTGTGCATGCATCTATGACAGCCCTGCAACAAAAGTTTCCGAAGATGGTCACACCGTTATTTTGTATTTGTGGTACGATAACGAGTTTGGCTACACCAGTCAGGTTATCCGTCTGGCCCGACACATTGGCAAGGTAAAGAGCTATAGGTATTATTGAGTATGGACCTTAGTGTTATCTCAATGTTATTGCATGAGAAACTGTAGCAGACTGATTTATATTTTATTGGTTAACAACTGTCTCAAAACAAATTGAATTCAATCCCTTTAACTTGGGATAAAGTCTTAAATTTGTCCGCTTATTGAAGCAAAAACCAAATGAAAGACGCAAAGTATATTTTTGTAACAGGCGGTGTTACCTCCTCCCTTGGAAAAGGGATAATTTCCTCATCTTTAGCAAAATTGTTACAAGGTCGTGGGTTTTCTGTGACCATTCAAAAGCTTGACCCATACATCAATGTGGATCCGGGCACACTCAATCCTTATGAGCATGGCGAATGTTACGTTACCGAAGACGGCGCCGAAACCGACCTCGACCTTGGGCATTACGAGCGCTTCTCGAACACCCCTACCTCACAGGCAAACAATGTGACCACCGGCCGGATTTATCAAAATGTAATCAGCAGGGAACGCAGGGGGGAATTTTTGGGAACTACAGTGCAGGTAATTCCACACATTACAGACGAAATAAAAAGAAGCATAAAATTATTGGGCCTTACGGGTAAATATGATTTTGTAATCACCGAAATTGGTGGTACAGTAGGTGATATTGAGTCGTTTCCCTTTATAGAAGCCATTCGTCAGATGCGCTGGGAAATGGGCCGCAATTGTGTTGTGATTCACCTGACATTGGTGCCTTACCTGGCAGCAGCAGGCGAGCTGAAAACCAAGCCTACGCAACATTCGGTAAAAACAATGCTGGAACAAGGTGTGCAACCTGATATTATTGTAGCCCGCACCGAAAAACCCCTGAATGATTCAATAAAAGGCAAAATTGCGCAATTTTGTAATGTTGATCAAAGTGCTGTAATCGAAAGCATAGACGCTTCGTCGATATATGATGTTCCGGTGTTAATGCTTGATGAGAAGCTCGACCTGGAGGTGATGCGAAAATGTAACGCAATCCCCCCACATGAAATTGATATCAGCCGGTGGAAAAAGTTTCTCGAAAGGCTTAAAAACCCGAAGCATGAAGTAACCATTGGTTTGGTGGGCAAGTATGTTGAGTTGAAAGATGCCTACAAATCCATCCACGAATCCTTTATACACGGTGGCGTAGAAAATGACTGTGCTGTCAAGATTAAATATATCCATAGCGAAAGTATTAATAAAGAAAGTGTTAGTCAAATATTTGCAGATATTGATGGCGTGCTCGTTGCACCCGGTTTTGGGGCAAGGGGCATAGAAGGGAAAATTGCTGCTATACAGTATGCACGCGAAAACAAAGTGCCTTTTTTAGGAATTTGCCTTGGCATGCAATGCGCTGTAATAGAGTTTGGCCGCAATGTGATCGGGCTTAAAAAAGCCAATTCAACTGAAATGGACCCCAAAACGCCCTATCCAGTTATAGATATCATGAAGGATCAAAAAAGCATAAACGAAATGGGTGGAACCATGCGTTTGGGGGCTTATCCATGCCAATTGGATAAAGATTCAAAAGCTTTTAAACTTTATGGCGAAGGGCTTATTTCGGAGCGCCACAGGCACCGCTTTGAATTCAACAATACCTACAAACAGCAGTATATTGCCCATGGTATGAAGATGACCGGTATTTACCCAAAGGATCAATTGGTTGAGATTATTGAACTGGACAATCATCCCTGGTTCATAGGCGTACAATTCCATCCCGAATACAAAAGCACAGTTGCTAAGGCACATCCTTTGTTTGTTGGTTTTATTGAAGCAGCACTAATGAGTAAAACCATAGGTTAATAATTGATTCCACCAGAAGCCTGCCCGTTTTGTTTAGTGACAATTTACTTGTGCATAACACGGGCAATACATTGTTAACAGTGAGATAAGTATATACAACTGCCAGAATACAATAAGGATGATTTTTGATTATTTGGCAATCTTATACATTCCTTTGCCTGCGATCTATATAAAACTGCTATTTTTGCAAGCCTGTAAATAAGATATACAACAATATAGTATAATGAATAAAGATACCATAGTAGGCTTCATACTGATTGCAGTAATACTCGTTGGTTATTCCATATGGATGACCCCTCGCAAGAAGAAATGGAGCAACGCCGTCGTCAAGCTGACTCCATTTCAGCTGTCAGAACAACAACAGCGTGTGCTTGACTCAGTGCGGATGGCCGCAGAAATTAAGCGTGTTCAGCAGGAGTTGGAACAGGGTCCTGATAAGGTGGAAGCCACCATTGACCAGCAAACATCCGAATCAGGAATCGGCTATCAGCAATTGCGTGATCGTTTTGGGCTTTTGCAAGTGCTTCAAAAGGTCAGGAACGGATTATTTACCTGGAAAATGACGTGATGAGAATCGCTGTCAACACCAAGGGTAGTTATATCCGTGAGGTGGAACTCAAAATTACAAGACATTCGACTCTATGCCACTCAAGATTTTTGATGTGAATACCGCCTTGTTCGATTTGTCGTTTTTGCACAGAACAGGAATATCAATACATCGAATTTCTTTTTGAACCTTACTATCGGGGCCAGGTTTATGATGGTGACGAGCTGAAAACGCGCAACGACAGCCTTGTTTTTGGCATGCGCCTTTATGCGGATAACGATATGGGCGAACAGGACCCGAATCAGTATATTGAGTTTGAATATCGCTTGCAGACTGACCAATATATGATGGGCTTTGATATTAATTTGGTTGGCATGGACAATGTAATGGCGGCCAATACAAGTTTTATTGGTCTCGATTGGAAAGCTGATATGCTCCAACAGGAAAAAAGTGTTGACCGGTTTAATGGTTCAACCATTTATTACAAGCACCTGAGTGATGATGTTGATTACCTATCGGAAGGTGATAGCGATGAAGAATCAATCCGCACAAGACTGAAATGGGTTTCATATAAACAACGCTTTTTCTCGGCTTCACTTATTGCTGGATTGCATTTTGACAATGCTGAATTACGCACTACTACAAATCCATCCCCTGCCAATCCGCGTTACCTGAAAACCATGCATGCCAGCCTGGAGCTGCCATTTAGTTTTTCAAGAGACCAAACCATCCCCATGTCGTTTTATTTCGGGCCGCTCGGTTTTGGCGAAATGCGTGCCTATGGCATTGACCTCGAGCGACAGATACCCTTGGGCTGGGGCTTCTTCCTGCTGGCTTGGATCAATATATATATTGTAATCCCTGTGTTTAACTTTTTGGGCAGTTATGGCTGGAATTATGGCATTGTAATCCTTGTTTTAACGGTTTTGTTGAAAACAATGCTTTTCCCCATTGCTTACAAAACCTACCTTTCGTCAGCCAAGATGCGGGTGCTGAAGCCAGAAGTGGATGAGCTTTCAAAGAAATTCCCGAAAAAGGAAGATGCAATGAAAAAGCAGCAGGCCGTTATGCAGCTATATAAGCGGGCAGGGGCAAGCCCAATGGCGGGCTGCATCCCCATGCTGTTGCAAATGCCCATACTGATTGCCTTGTTTCGGTTTTTTCCCTCAAGTATTGAGTTGCGCCAGCAACCTTTTCTTTGGGCCGAGGACCTTTCAAGCTATGACAGCATTTTGGACCTCCCGTTCGAGATACCCTTTTATGGGGCCCACGTGAGTTTGTTTACCCTGCTCATGAGTATTTCTACGGTTATTTATACGCATTTGAATATGAACATGACTGCCGGACAGGGCACGCAAATGCCTGGGATGAAAACCATGATGTACCTGATGCCGATCATGTTTTTAGGCCTGTTTAATAATTATGCTTCAGGGCTTAGTTATTATTACTTCCTGGCAAACGTAATTACATTTATCCAGATGTATATTTTCAGGTTAGCCATAAACGAAGATAAGCTCAGGGCAAAAATAGAGGCCAACAAAAAACGGCCAGTGAAGAAGTCAGGCTTTCAGAAACGTTTGGAAGATGCTGCAAAAAAGCGCGGCTACCAAATGCCTAAATAGTTAATTGTTGTTATGGAACTTAGCTTTTACGAACGCATCGGTCAAGAGAATATCAAACAGTTGATAGCCTATTTTTATGAAGAAGTTAAGGAGAATGCCATTTTAAGGCCTATGTACCCGGGAGATATGGAAGCGGCAGAACAGCGTTTGTCCATGTTTATGGTACAATATCTGGGTGGTCCGGCAACCTACTCCGAGCGCAGGGGACATCCGCGATTGCGCATGCGCCATATGTCATTTCCTATTGATGAACAGGCTCGCGACGAGTGGCTTGGCTGTATGCGCAAGGCTCTGGACAAAGTGAAAATGGATGAGGAATCCAGAAATTTCCTTTGGAAATATTTCAGCCAAACAGCAGATTTTTTGAGAAACAGGTAAATTTCCCCTGATTAAGATGGTTTTATTAGGAAACTGATTCTGGTTGAATTCCTATTTTGAATCACCTACAAAATAATCATCCTTTTCGGCAAATAATATGTTGAAGGTTGTCAAACTGCCGTAAATACGGGTGATGTATTGTTGCAGGTTAACCTTTTCATCTTCCTCCAGTTTTGAACTGTTGATACGCTGTTCCATCACCCGAAGCCGGTCGCGTACCATCACAATTTTATGGAAGAATCCATCAATAGGGATCTCTTTGCTTTTCAAGCTCTTGTCACCAGGCTCGAGCACCATCATACCACCACGCCAACGACTACCGATTGGGACAGTTTCCTGAATATCAGTAATTCGACGGAGCAATTTAGTAAAAACCCGTTCAACTTTCTCAAAGCTAACCAGGTCCAACTCGCTGCCAACATAGTCGAGCACTTCGAGCCCTGCAAAGGTTTTTAGTATGGTTTTGGTGCCGTAATCTATAAACGTAATTTCGTATGCATCAGCATATACTTGTATTACAACGCCTTTGCCAAACTCGGGATGCTTTACGCGTGAGCCTATTCCCAGGGTGATGTTTTCCATGTGTAAGTAATTTGAAAGTAAGTTGGCAAATTTAATAAAATTCAATTTCCTTTATGAAAATTACCCAAAAGGAAAAATATATGCGTAGTTTTGTCTGTGTGTTATGATTAAAGTGTTTTGAGTGTATTTGTTTTAACAGAGATATGTAAATGTTGGTGTGATTTTTGTTGTTTAAGATTAAATCTTTACTTAAGCCAAATACCAAAGGGATGAGTTAAAACAGATTGAAATTGAAAATTAATCTTCGAGAAATGAAAAGGCAAAATAGTATTAAACTCCTGCTGTTCACTGGTCTTTTGCTAACGCTAACGTATTCAAGGGCGCAGACTTATTATAATTTCAGCGGAGGCAATCCGGCTGATGCCGTGTTTACCATTTATGTTTCGGGCGACCAGTTGAAACCCGGTTATGAGGTAGCTGCTTTTGATGGCGAAAAGCTTGTTGGTGCCATGGTAGTGAGCAGCAATAACCCTTTTGAAAACAACTTAGCTGTTTTTTCTACCCTGAATGAGGGAGAAGGTTATCGGCCAGGCAATCCTATCAAACTTAATGTGTGGGTTGCTGACGAAGAACGTGAGATAGTAAATTCGAAGTTTGTTTTTCAGCCTATAAGCCAAAGTGCCTATCTTGGAACAGTTTACCCTGAGGGTGATGGTGTTTTTAGTTTGGCCGAAATTACCCTCGAACCCAACTCAATTATGGAGTTTTTGAAACCCGAAATACGACTTTTTCCCAACCCGGCCACTGACGTTTTTTATCTGGAATCTGATATTGAGCTGAGCAAGGTTCAGATGTTCAATATGGTTGGTCAGCTGGTCGGCTCCTACGAGACTGATTCTAAAGCTATAGCAGTTGATCTTACTGGTTTAGATTCAGGTGTTTATTTCGTGAAAATACTGACAAACGAGTTTGAGCTCACCAGGCGCTTGATTATCCGCTGATCTGTTTTGAATACATTTTACTGAATTCCATTTAGTTACTTGAGTCTGGGTTTAGCCCTGCCCATATCCTACAATATTTCTTTAGATGGACTTTTTCCATAAATCGATAGATTAATTTGCGCAAAATAGAACATATTGTGACAGGATAATAGAATGAAATCCTACTCTTGGACATTCTGTGTTTGAATAGAATTCGCTAAACTACTAGTTGAAGTTTAGGTCAGGAAGTGAAAGCTATGAAACAATTAACCAACCAAACGAGCCTTATCATTGACGTTTCTGGTGTGACGATGTCCAGTTTCCTATAGTCGAACCGCCAAATGACACGATAGATGTCTATGATACATCAAGAAACGGATGGGATAATTGGTGTGTGCCGATACTTTTGTTTCAATTTGACTAAAACCATCTATATTAGACCCAGAATAAGAATTTTTCTGATTTCCCCAGCATTTATCTACGCAACTTCATCTATAATTGAGCATTTTTATTTATTTCAGTCCAAATATGGCAAAATATTTCCATTATTGGGACATTTTCGGCTGACATTTCAAAAGTGTTGGTTTTCTAAACGGCTCGTCTTTAACTTATTTAGAAGGAATATAAATAATGGCTTGGTAATTGTAAAGAGGTACCACATTGCCGAATATATATATGAAATGGATTTCCTAAAAATAGAAAAACGGTAAGCACGATTTTGAAATACAAGCGTTAAAAAACTAAAATAGAAAATGTTATGGGAAGTTTTACCAATCAAATGAAGAGAACCATCCTCTCCTTGATTTTATTATTGGCGATCAGTGCGGCTTATGCACAGCCATGGACTCCACCAACGGGACATCCTTCCGGCGGGCAATGGACATTTTTTACTGCCAAAGCCCAAATTGATGGCGTTGACATGGTAGCAGGCGACCAATTGGCCGTTTTTGATGGTGCTACTTTGGTTGGCGCTTTCACACTCACCCAGGTATGTACCGAAGAAAACATGTACAGCAATCAGTGGATCGCTTATGAAAAATTAGATGTAGGCGGAAGTGCGGTACAGGGATACACCCCCGGAAATGCATACACCTTCAAAGCCTGGAGGGCAAGTACGAATACCATATTCGATAACATGTCCCTAACATGGAACACCTTGGTTGGTAACGGTCACGAGCACACCCATTTCCCTCCGGCCAATACCTACACCTGGGATTATCCCCAGATTGGATTTTTTGATTCACCGGGAACCATACAGGGTTATGTAAAAAAACTTGCTGATAACACACCCATTGCAAATGCTACAGCCAAGATCGTAGAGACCGGACAAACCGCCACAACTGATCCAGCTGGATTTTACCAATTTGGGACAGTGATTGTGGGCACCTATACTTTGGCTTATTCAGCTACCGGATACGGCAACGATACCGTTTTCAATGTGAGTGTAGCCGCCAACGGAACCACCAATGTTCCTGATGTGCTTTTGACAACTCCTCCCGGTTCAATAACAGGAACCGTTAGCAACAGTGATGGCCCACTTGCAGGCGCCAGTGTTACGGCTAATCCCGGGGCTTTCAATACAACCACCAATGGATCGGGAGTTTATACACTTTCCAACCTTCCTCCCGGATCTTACACTGTAACTGCAAGTGCCACATACCATGCAAATGGCAATGAAACTGTTGCTGTTACCTCAAACAATACCACCACCCAGAACTTCCTGCTTACCAAAACAAACGGATCATTGCAGGTTACAGTAAAAGATGGTGTAACCAATTTACCCATCAGTGGCGCTTCGGTTGATATCACCCCCGGCGGTTCGGCCAGCACCAATGCCTCAGGCATTGCAACCTTCAATAACCTTGCTGCCGGCAACTACAGCATTGAAGTTACGGACGGAGGGTATCTCACTGCTAATGGAAATGCAACGGTAAACAATGGATACCAAACAGCTGCAAGTATCTTTATGATCTCAGCTTTGCCTACTTATCCTGCAAATTATACTGCCTTCCCCGGTGGAAACCCCAATGAGCCGGTATGGACAATTTATATCCGCGAAGCTTTCGTAGGCCCTGACGAATTGCTGCCTTTTGATGCCATTGCCGTCTATGACGGTGCAACTTTGGTAGGTGTTGGTTATTTGACTGAAGTGGCCAGCCCCGCAAACGAATTTACCAATTTTGTCTCCGTTTTCAGTGAATTAAACAATGGAGACCCCGGATACACAGTGGGTAACACCTTTACGATAGAAGCTTATCGCTATGCCGACCAACAACTATATTCTGCATCGGTTACTTTGACTGATCCC
>JAGYLH010000042.1 GCA_018400955.1 Bacteroidales bacterium | reverse complement strand
GTGGATGGTTTCGGTGCAGGCTTTCAATGGTGCCGGCGACACACGTACCCCAACCTATATCAACCTGGTTTTCTTCTGGCTGATACAAATCCCCCTCTCCTACTGGCTTGCCATCAAGCTGGGATGGGAGGAGTCAGGGGTATTCTGGGCCGTGTTCATTTCCGAAACATCCGTAGGGCTGTTTACCCTGTGGCTTTTTACAAGGGGAAAATGGAAGAAAACAGTGGTTTAAACCATGCATCCTGTACATTTTATTTCACGTCCTGGCGATAAAGGATAAAAAACCATCATCCTAAATCAGTAAACGGTTTGTTTCAGGCTTTGTCATTTTTTTGTGATTTATTTGATTATAAAAAAGTGAATTTTTTCAATTGCTAAACTTTGTATAAAATATTTTTATCCAATGCTTTAGCTGAATTTATGACTAACTTTTTGTGGGTTTAAGGTTTTAAAAAATTAAAAATATGAAAATTAATCTACTATTGAATAAGGGTATGCTTGCCTTTTAATTGTCATATAGATGAATAAGCAATAATTATCCACGCTGTTTTGATAGTATGCACATGAATGAAATGAAGCATATCATTGACAAAAAACCCGCAAACCAATCCATGGATAAACGGCCTCAGCTCTTGCACATTGGAAAGATGTTTCTGTGCACCTCCGCGCAACTATTGGCAACACAAAAACAGCCTGGGAATTCACCACTACTTCCCCTTCGCCCGAAGGGAAATTTGTATTTTCAAACCAATAAAACCATATACCATGAAAAACATTATATTGATTACTGCATTGCTTGTCTCATCATTTTTATGCTCAGCTTCCTCCTATGAATTATTTAATGAAAACTCCAAAATGTTGTTTACCAATCTTCCGGAACGAGATTTGAGTTTTAGCATTAGGTTTGATAGCGTTACTTTTTCAGGAGAAGACACTTACTTCTTTAATTTTAAACATGTTTCATCAGAGGCAATAATTACCGATCAATGCGAACCGTATTTTTGGCAGGAATATTGCCAACCTCAGGACAGGCCTTCATGGCTGGGGCCGTTCGTTAAAAAAACGGCTGGGAATATATATGAATTCATGAACAGTTCTGGGATGGTGCTGCAATTCGATCTAAGCATTGAACAAGGCGAATCCATGATCTTTTTTGAAGACGCTGACCAAATCTTCAGCATATTGTTCGAAACTACTGACACCCTCAACCATTTGGGAATAGTGGATTCAATAAGGTTTTACCGGATTGCCCACACCACTGTCAGCGGCACCCCTATTGAATCGCCTTTGCACAATCATCAAATAATGATTGGTAAAGAATTGGGACTCATAAGCTTCTTCAAGGTGGATGTGTTTCCTGAAGAACTTTTTCCGCTGGAATTAATTGGCAATAACCAGCCACAAGTTGGCCTTACAGCACTAACCCATGAAATAGTTTATGATCATCAGCCAGGTGATATTATTCAATGGATTTATATAAGGAATACAAATGACCCAGATTTAAACACCAGAAAATACACCAGGCATACCTATTTGACCCGAACAAACCTTACTGATTCAATCATCTATCATGTTGCGCTTTACCGTTACAATGAAATCACAAATTGGAGCGAATATGATACAATTTACCTCAAATACCAAAAAGCGAAAAAGATAGCAGAGGTGCCCTTTGAGTGGACCGGGCCATCCCAAATTATGTTCGAAAACAGCTTGGTTAAAACCTCATACTGTGATTTGCAACTTTGGACTTATCGCATTGAAAAAATTCACCAAACCTATTGCCCTGAAGATAACTGCTGGGGCTTTACAAGTGCACATGGTACTTCTTTTCAATATGAGCGTGAAATAGTGGCCGGTTTGGGATTGTATCATGAATATGTAGAAAACTACCCTCCTGATTGGTATTTTGACAGGACAATCCAACAATTGGTTTATTTTAAGAAAGATGGAATCGAGTGTGGGGAAATGGTTGGTTTGAAAAAGCCGGAAGCAAGGGAAACTCAAAAGCTCACAATATATCCAAATCCTACAAAAGACTTCTTAAGCCTTGATACGCGTATTTCGGCAACTGACCAGCTGTTAGTAGTTGGGGTGGACGGACGAACTTATAGTTCCGTTCAGTTTGTTGAAGGAAACAACAGGCTGGATGTTCAAAGTTTACCTTCCGGCATCTATTTGCTGCGTATTTTATCGCACGACAGGGAGTCATCTGCAAAGTTTGTAAAGTATTAAACTGCCTGTTTTCCATAATACAAGTTACAGAAATTTGAATGAAACATGTATTTCAACTAAAATCAGTTAATTCATGTCTGCGATTAATACAAGCTTTTGATAAACAGTTTTACTTTTTCAACAGCTTGGCTGCTCCCTGCTTTTCGCTACCAACTAAGCGAACGATATACATGCCCGGCTTTAGATGACTAATATGCAGCGGATTGCCTAAGATATGGAATTGTTCCTTTAAAACAGTCCTTCCGCTCAGGTCGGTTATGCTTACCACAAATGATTGATCCTTTCCGCTATCCAGTTTGTAAGCTATGTTTAGGAGGTCGCTGGCCGGGTTGGGGAAGATCGAAATATCTGCATTGGCAACAAATCCTGTCTCGGTTGTTGAAGCTACTTCTTCACCATACTTCATAAAGAAACCATCAATAGCAATGCTATGCAATAGTATGCTGTTGAATTGGGTTTGCCCGTTGAAACTACCTGCCAAATAAACACTTCCGCCCGAACTGACATAAAGGGTTTGCGGTGTATCAGCCGATTGGCTCGCCATGCCTTCAGCGGCAAGCAATTCACCCTGGGCATTCAAGATGGCAAAAAAGATATTGGCAAAATCTGAATTCGGGGTTTCAAGCGTTATTTCGCCGAACTGCACCTCGCCCTGGTATTGGCCAGTAAAATACACCAAGCCATCCATGTCGGTAGCAATTGCCTTGGCAGCATCGCCCCACTCGGCGCCACCAAACTGATGTACCCATAGCAATGAGCCATCTGCAGCAAAACGGGCCACATACATATCTGATCCACCTGCGCTGGTAAGTGATTGATCGCCCACAACTACCTGATTAACAAAACTTGCACCTACATATAGGTGTCCGTCGCTGCCAACAGATACGCTTACATCATAAGCCCCGGCGCCAATATTAAACAGATCGATACAGTTTCCTTCCTGATCCATCTTCAATACAAATCCGGCATAATCCTCTATGGTAATATCGCAAAAGGTGGCATTATTTGCATGCGAACCAGAAATATAAATATGGCCATCCTGATCACTCGAAATGCCCTTGCTACGGTCATTTGATGAGCCACCCATTCCTTTTGCCCATATTATATCCCCACTGCTATCAAATTTCACTACAAAAATATCGGCATTGCCAGCACTTTCCAAGTTGATGTCGCCAAAAAGTGCATTTTCGTAAAAATAGCCTGTCAGATAGGTATTGCCACTATCGTCTGTATAGGCCGACTCCACGAAAAGGCTGCTTTGCGTTTGGGCCAAATCAACCGCCCACAGGCAATTGCCTTCCCCATCGAACTTCGCGAAAAAATTCCCCAACGTCCCGGTGGATTGCAAGCTAAATCCGTCAAAATTGGCTGTGCCGGTATAGGTGCCTGAAATATAAATATGACCATTGGCATCGATGCCTATTGTTTGGCCGTTATCGCTTTCAGCGCCTCCATAAGCCTTTGCCCAAAGATTGTTGCCGTCCGCATCATATTTAGCCAAATAAACATCTGGGAAAATGAGGGGATTGCTCGAAAGATTGTTTGGCACAGCACCCCCTAAATGCGAAGAATTAAAGTCAACGGTGCCATAAAAGGAGCCTGTGATATATACGCTACCATGCATATCCGTAACTAAACCCGTGGTAATCGACCCCATGCCATTGGCAATTCCCCGAAGGCCCTTGGCCCATTGAAATTCAGGTGTTTGCGAAAAAAGGTGCAGGTTCAAAAAAAAGGAAAGTGACAACATGGCCACCATACCCAGTAAACTTTTCATTTTTGTTTTCATGATATATATGTTGTTTTGAGGTTTATAAAACAAAATTAATGTCGCTAAACAGACATAATTATCCGGTAAATAACCTAAACTTCCTAAGGTGATCACCCTATCCTGAATTTTGGACGAAACGTAAAGAAATCAACGGAATGTTGTATTTTTGTGCCCAATGAAACATATCCGTAACTTCTGTATAATAGCCCATATCGACC
The DNA here is from genome assembly GCA_018400955.1 of Bacteroidales bacterium. Lineage (GTDB taxonomy): Bacteria > Bacteroidota > Bacteroidia > Bacteroidales > F082 > CALAZZ01. The sequence goes on along the minus strand of JAGYLH010000042.1, from coordinate 26,655 downwards.
ACGGCAAAAGCACCTTGGCCGACCGACTACTGCAACTAACACATACCATTACTGTGCGGGAGCAGAAGGAGCAGGTATTGGACAGCATGGACCTGGAGCGAGAGCGCGGCATCACTATCAAGAGCCATGCCATTCAAATGGAATACATCCACGAAGGCAACAACTATATATTAAACCTGATTGACACCCCCGGACACGTTGACTTCAGTTATGAAGTGTCCCGTTCCATCGCTGCTTGCGAAGGGGCCTTGCTTGTTGTTGATGCCACACAGGGCATTCAGGCGCAAACCATTTCGAACCTCTATTTAGCGCTGGGTCAAGATCTTGAGATCATTCCTGTGATTAATAAGATTGATATGGACAGCGCCATGGTAGAAGAAGTGGCTGATCAGATTATTGAGCTGATCGGTTGCAAAAGGGACGACATACTGAGTGCCAGTGCCAAGACTGGTATAGGTGTTGACCTCATCCTGGAAGCGGTTGTTAACCGGATACCCCATCCCAAAGGAAATGTAAACGAACCTTTGCAAGCCTTGATATTTGATTCGGTATTCAATTCGTTCAGAGGCATTGTAGCCTATTTCCGCATCCTGAACGGTACCATCAACAAAGGCGACCATGTAAAATTTATTGCCACTGGCAAAGAATACCATGCCGATGAAATCGGGGTGCTCAAGCTCAAACAGGTTCCGCGCCAATCCATGTCGGCCGGTGATGTAGGCTATATTATTTCAGGAATTAAAACCTCACGCGAAGTCAAAGTAGGAGATACAATCACGCATGTGAGCCGTCCAACCCAGGAAATGATTGCCGGTTTTGAAAATGTAAAACCCATGGTGTTTGCCGGCATCTATCCTGTTGATGCAGATGACTATGAGGAATTGCGGGCGGCCATTGAAAAACTGCAGTTGAATGACGCTTCCCTCAGCTTTGAGCCTGAATCGTCCCTTGCCCTCGGGTTTGGTTTCCGCTGTGGTTTCTTGGGGTTGCTCCATATGGAAATTGTGCAGGAACGACTCGACCGTGAGTTTGATATGGATGTGATTACCACTGTGCCAAACGTACAGTTTAAGGCATACACCAAAAAAGGTGATATGATAGAAGTGCACAACCCAAGCGGCATGCCCGATCCCAATCACCTGGATTTCATTGAGGAACCCTACATCATTGCACAAATAATCACCAAGTCGGAATATCTGGGCAATATCATGACACTTTGCATTGAAAAGCGCGGGGTGATGAAAAACCAAGTTTATCTCACATCTGACAGGGTGGAAGTAACCTTTGAAATGCCGCTCAGCGAAATTGTTTTTGACTTCTATGATAAGCTGAAGTCCATTTCGCGTGGATATGCCTCTTTCGACTACCATATTGTTGGCTATCAGCAAGCCAACCTGATCAAACTCGACATCCTGCTGAACGGCGAACCTGTGGATGCCCTTTCAACCCTGATTCACCGCGACAATGCATACTCCTTTGGGCGGCGCATGTGCGAAAAGTTAAGTGAACTCATTCCGCGGCAGCAATTTGATATTGCCATTCAGGCCGCTATTGGCGCAAAAATAATAGCCCGCGAAACGGTTAAAGCTATGCGCAAAGACGTAACAGCCAAATGCTATGGGGGTGATATCTCCCGCAAACGTAAACTTCTCGAAAAACAGAAAAAAGGAAAAAAACGCATGAGACAGGTAGGCAATGTGGAAGTTCCCCAAACAGCCTTCCTGGCAGTGCTTAAACTAGATTAAGCTGTTGATTCAGAAGTGGTTGCTAATAGAATTGATTACATCCCATGCGCATGTTCCCTTTTCCGCAATCGATTGTGAAATCATAAAACCAAAGTTTATTCCATCTTTTTCACTTTCAAAACAAAAAAATGGCGGTAATGCAATGTGGTTAAATGATTAGTAATGTTTTATTGCTTGCTGCTTTCGATTTTGCATCTGATGAACACGAACATGGCAGCAGGGTATTTTATAATTAATCCCTAAACATCCAACAAAAACGTTGCATTATTAACAAAATGACTTATTTTTGCAACAAGCAGATAAGTTAAGCCAGAAACAAGAAAGTCATGAACAACTGACTAACAAGACCTTCCGGATTGACTTATTTTTTTTCACCTGACACAAGAACCAACATCAACAGTTTATGGGCTTAAAGCAAAAGACTTCAGACTTACAGCGCCGCATGCGCGATGCATTGATGGGTGGTGGCGAAAAAGCCATCGAAAAGCAGAAAGCAATTGGTAAACTTACAGCGCGCGAGCGTATTATCGCACTCCTCGACCCCAAATCATTCCACGAATACGACCTTTTTGTGGAACATGCAGCCAAAGATTTTGACATGGACAAAAAATACCTGCCCGGTGATGGGGTAATCACCGGTACGGGCACATTGAGCGGCTATCCTGTTTGTATTTATGCCCAGGACTTTACGGTTGCCGGTGGTTCATTGGGCTGGATGCACGCCAAAAAAATCACCAAAATCATGGACCATGCCATGAAGTTGAAAGTTCCTTTAATAGGTATTAACGATTCCGGGGGCGCACGTATTCAGGAAGGGGTAAACTCCCTGGCAGGTTATGGTGAAATCTTTTACCGCAACACCCAATCATCCGGTGTAATACCACAAATTTCGGTCATCCTCGGACCCTGTGCCGGTGGTGCCGTTTATTCGCCCGCCCTTACCGATTTTGTTTTTGTGGTGGAGAATATTTCCAAAATGTTTATCACCGGGCCCGAAGTAATAAAAACGGTGCTTGGCGAAGAAATTTCGATGGAAGAACTTGGTGGTGCACGTGTGCATGCCGAACTTACAGGTAATGCCCATTTCTTTGCGAAAAGTGAAGAGGAATGTTTTAACCAGATAAAACAACTGGTTAGCTTTATTCCCTGGAACAATATGAAAAAGGCGGAACGCTTCCCTAAAAAAGCACCCAAAACCCGCCAGTATAAAATCGACAACATCCTGCCAACCGATCCCCGTCAGCCTTATGATGTGCGCGATGTGATCAAGTCTTTGGCAGATGATTCAGAATTCCTTGAAGTACAGGAACTTTATGCAGCCAATATCGTAATCGGTTTTGGACGCATGAATGGCGAAACGGTAGGCTTTGTGGCCAACCAACCCTTGGTTTTGGCCGGTGTGCTCGATGTGGATTCATCCATTAAAGCAGCGCGTTTTATCCGCTATTGCGACTCATTTAATATTCCGCTCATCACACTGGTTGACTTGCCCGGCTACCTTCCCGGTGTTGATCAGGAACATGCCGGCGTTATCCGTCATGGAGCCAAAATGCTGTATGCCTATTCGGAAGCTACCGTGCCGAAAATTACCGTGATTATGCGCAAAGCCTATGGTGGAGGCTATATCGCCATGTGTTCCAATCACTTACGTGCTGACTTTGTGTTTGCCTGGCCAACAGCCGAAATTGCTGTAATGGGTCCCGAGGGTGCGGCCAATATTATCTTCCGTAAGGAAATACAAACGGCTGAAAACCCGGACGAAATGCGTAAACAGAAAGTGGCAGAATACAAGAAGAAATTTGCAAACCCATATGTTGCAGCAGCTTATGGTTATGTTGATGCTGTAATCGAACCTGCCGAAACCAGGCGTATGCTGATGCACTCGCTTGAAATATCGAAGGATAAGATTGTGGAAGTGCCCATGAAAAAGCATGGTATTCCCCCGTTCTGATCGGGCTGATTTTAAAATTTAAGTTGAATCAACACCTTGTTTGATGAATTAATTTATCACTATGGAAGAAGCAGAAGAAGAAAAGTGCAAATCAAAACAGCCACGTTATAAATCGCTAACGATTGATAATGTGAAGTACAGGACTTTGCACACCAAAAAGTTTGCAAAGCGCAAGGCCTACGAAGAATTCAACCCCTTCAAGCTGACTGCCTTTATCCCCGGCACCATTATCAGCATACACGTGAAGGAAGGCAAAAAGGTAAAGCAAGGCGAAACCCTGATGATACTCGAAGCCATGAAAATGTTGAATGAAGTAAAGGCCCCCGAAAATACCACGGTAAAAAAGATTTATGTGGTTGCCGGCGACAGGGTTTCAAAAGATCAATTGATGATCGAGCTTGAATAGGCCTTGTAATTTTGATTCTCCCCATCGATCAGTGAAAGGATTTCTTCTTTTCCCATGGCATTAACCGCCGAACTTATAAAACATACAGGCAGCTCCTCCCATTGTTGGAGGAGTTGTTGTTTATAGGCCTCCACCTGTTCCACTAACCGCACCTTGCCCAGCTTATCGCCTTTGGTAAAAACAATCACGAAAGGTATTCCATGCTCACCCAGCCAACCCATAAATTCCAGGTCGATGGCTTGGGGTTCGAGTCGGCAGTCGATCAGCAAGAAGGTATAAACCAGATTTGGCCTTTTTTGCATATAGGTATAAAGCATTTTCTTCCAGCTTTCGCGTGCAACCTTCGACCGCTTGGCAAAACCATATCCCGGCAGGTCAACCAGATACCATATTTTATTGATCAGAAAATGGTTTATAGTGATGGTTTTCCCAGGTTTTCCGGATGTTTTGGCAAGACCTTTTCTGCCTGTTAACATATTGATCAATGAAGATTTACCAACATTTGAACGGCCAATAAAAGCATATTCGGGATAAACCGGATCAGGGAGTTTGTTAAACTCGGTATTGCTTTGTAAAAATTCAGCAAATGAAATAATCATTATATTGACCTCTCTTTTAAGATATTGTGATGTTAAGTCTTATTATTTTACCCGAATATACCTATCCTTTTTTTCAGGGAAAATATCATTGATTGTAATAATTATTCCTGTTTCCTCAACATCGCCAAAGGACTTGTTCCAGGCAGTGCCAAAAGTTCGCATAGTTGCCGAAAGAGCCATATAAGCATTCACAAGCGGTGGAATATTTTCACCCTGCTTTCGCACCTGCTGCACCAATATTTTATAATCCCCGGCATAATCATTTCCTTTAAAAACTTGTTCAATCCTGTTGGCATCTGTTTTATTAGACAATGGATCATGGGGGTACACCAGTTTGTCAGGGTCGGGGAAGTAAAGTTTCATAAAATACAAAATCAAATCGCGGGCAAACGCATCGAAATGCCTGTACATGGTAACCTTGCCGAAAAAATATTTCACATCCGGATAATCCACAATCAAGGCCCCCAGTCCATCCCATAAATTATCCAAGGCATACATGCCCTTGCGCAAATTTTTAGATGGTTGATATTCCGGTTGTACAAAACTTCGGCCCAGTTCGATGGTCCAGGGGATAAAATCCTTGACAAAGTGAGGGCTGTAATGGAAAAGCTTTGCCGTTGGTGTTTTTACCTGTCCATTAGCACTTATGTCGAGATTTTTGCAATGAATAAAGCGGTATCCTCCCATAATAGCCTGGTCTTCAGGATTCCATACAATAAGCTGTTTGAATCCATTTTCTCCCAGGTCATAATCATCAATATCAACAGCCATGCCTGTGCCGCCGCCGGAATCGCGAAAACTAAGTTCGCGTAAGCGCCCTATTTCTTGCATGGTCATAGGCGAATCCACATCAGAAATAATGTAGATTTCATTGTCGCCGTTGTTGGTCTTTCTCACAAAACGCTCTTTGGTGAGTTCATGTCTTAATGTTTCCCGTTCAACCGGAGGAATTATCGCTTCCATCTTACAATTTCATTTTTTTAAATATTTGCATAGTCCTTGTCAGGATCAAATGCCCCATGGTTTCCTGCACCCAGCCAATAAACATACCTGCGCAGCTTTTCGGCCCATTCGGCATCACTATAGCGCCGGTCGAAAACAGTATAAGGTATTGGTTGTGAAAACTTTATTTGTATTGCCTTGCCACTTTGCTTATAAAATTCATCTGCAAGGTACAACATTTCAAAATTCATTTTTATCCCAAGTGCCTTCCGGATATTAGCCAGTCGATAAAAAAAATTCGAATTGCGTCCGCTAATATGGGTCGGGATAATATCGCGTTTAAACCTTTTTGCTTTCGAGATAAATGTTTTCTTCCACTCCAAATCAGCAATCACACCTTTGCGTTTGCGCGATACAAGCCCAAAAGGAAAATAGCAAATAACTGCATCACCCGCGAACGTATCATTCAGAATACGAATGTTTTCCGCATTGCTGCCATGTTTGTTGATGGGGATAAAAAGTGGTTTAAGGTTTTCAAGAAACATCAGGATATCGTTAACCGGAAACTGTAGGTCAGTCCGCACCCTGCCCACCTGCTGCATCAACGCAATACCATCGGGCCCACCAAGTGGGTGATTTGAAGCAATAATAACACGTCCATCAATAGGAATATGCTCAATACCAACAACTTCAACTTCTGCATTAAATTCCGCCATAACGGCATCGGCAAAATCGAGCCCTTGCAAATGTTTGGATTTGCTAATAAATTCATTCACGGCATCCTGGTGGATAATACGCTTAAGGTAACGGATAAGAAAACCAGGGATATAGGATGCCACTGACGGGCTTTTTGCCTGTATAACACGTTCTACATCAATAAGTTTAATTTCACCCGAAGAAATCCTTCCCTCCATAAAAATTCAATTTTAACCAAGGTTTTTTCAACACAAATATACTGAAATAAGCATGCTGCAGCCAAAAAGTGATTCCCTGGCATAAAAAAGTCCTTAAAACATTAAAAACAGGTGTGCAAAACAGTAAAAAACAACCCATTTTTTACCACTTTACTATCTAATTGATTTTATGATACTTGAATTTAAATAAACAAAATTGTGTGAATTGTTCGTAACATTTTATCAAAAAAGTGGTAAAAATTGTATCGATGTGGGAAAATATGCAGTATTTTTACGAATTAAAAAGGAAATTTTTTGAGCTATCCAATCGGTTCATATCACTGTAAGCTTGACGCCAAGGGGCGCCTGATGCTTCCCGCCGACTGCAAAGAGCAGCTTGGTGAGATAGCCAATCAAGGTTTTGTGCTTCGGCCAGCCCTTTTTGACACTTGCCTTGAGCTATACACCATGGACGACTGGCTCCGTAACCAGGAAAAACTCAAAGCCCTGAACCCTTTCGTAAAGTCAAATGTGGAGTTTATCAGAAAATACAATGCCGGGGCTAAGCAAGTGAAGCTTGACAGCACAGGCAGAATGCTGATTCCCAAGAATCTGATTGATGATGGCAAGCTTACCAAAGAGGTTATCCTTACTTCGCTGACAACGAATATGGAGCTTTGGGACAAAGAAACTTACAATGCAAGGATTAGTGCATTTGACCAGGATAGTTTCGAGAAATCCGCAACTGAAAAGCTTGGACAATCAATCACCAACATCGAGTAATCATGTACCATACACCGGTTTTATTGCATGAAAGTGTTTCGGGACTCAGCATCCACCCGCAAGGGATTTATGTTGATGTTACCTTTGGTGGTGGTGGCCATGCAAAGGCCATACTCAACGAGCTGGATGGCGGGCGTCTGATTGCTTTTGATCAGGATGATGATGCAGCCATCAATGCACCGGATGATCCCCGTTTTACTTTTATTCCACAGAATTTCAGGTATATGCGCAACTTTCTTATGCTGCACAATGCCGGACAGGTAGATGGCATTCTCGCCGATTTGGGGGTTTCGTCCTATCAGATTGACAAGGCCGAGAAAGGCTTTTCCACCCGCTTTGATGGCAAATTGGATATGCGCATGGACCAGAACAATCCCCTGGATGCCAGAACTGTAGTGAATGATTACGAGCAAGAGGAATTAAAAGGGATTCTGGCAAAATATGGCGAAATACAATTTGCGGGCCGCATGGCAGCTGCCATCTGCAACTACCGCAGCAACAAACAAATAACATCGACTTTTCAATTGAAAGAGGCCGTGGAGCGCCTTTTGCCTCGTGGCAAGGAAAACAAAGTGATGGCACAGCTCTTTCAGGCACTGCGCATCGAAGTGAATCAGGAAATTGAGGTGCTTAAAGCATTTCTGGTACAAACAGTTAACTGCTTAAAACCCGGTGGGCGGCTGGTAGTTATTTCCTACCATTCGCTGGAAGACAGGCAGGTTAAAAATTTTATGAAGGCGGGCAATTTTGAAGGTGAAATTGAGAAAGATTTCTATGGAAATCCCATCACCCCCTTCAAGGTAATCAGCAGGAAAGTAATTGTGGCAAGCGAAAGTGAAATTGAACAAAACAGTCGTGCGCGCTCAGCAAGGATGCGCATTGCAGAGAAAAAATAATGGGCGGAAAAAACAAACATATTGAACAGGCGCAAGCAGAAAACCCGGAAATAGAAGCCCAGCAAGAGGCTCCGAAAAAACCAGGTTTTATGGAGAAGATCACCGAAGGCATCCTTGAGGTGCTTGGCGGGGAGTTCCTGATGCATGAAAAAGCGCGTAAACAATTCGCTTTTGTGTTTTTTCTGGCCGGCCTTGCGCTGCTTTACATTGCCAACAGTTACTATGCCGAACGCACAAGCCGTCAGATAGATGCCATGAATCGCGAACTCAAGGAACTACACTATTCCTACATCTCAAGCAAATCGCAGCTGATGCAGGAGAGCAAGCAGTCGGAACTGGCCCGCAAACTAAAAAATTCAGGACTGAAAGAGTCTGTTCAACCCGTAAAACGTCTTGTTGACGATAAACCATAAAACCCTATGCGCGACGCTAAAAGCGACATATTATTCCGTGTGTACCTGCTTTACATTGCCATGCTTTTGTTTGGTGTTGCCATTATTGTGCGTATGGCGTACATACAATTTAAGCTTGGGGATGATTTGCTCCAAAAGGCTGATCAGCAGGAGTTGCATATGTTCGACATCGAAGCTACAAGGGGCAATATTCTTGCAAGCGATGGCTCCTTGTTGGCCACTTCAGTTCCGGTATTCGAAATCCGTATGGATGTAGCTTCACCCCTTATTGATGATGCTTTTTTCAACAGCCGAGTTGATACCCTTGCCGGTCAGTTGGCCATGCTGTTCCAAAACAAAACCAAAACTGCCTATGCCAACGATTTGCGCCGGGCCAGGCGCGAAGGCAACCGCTATTTAATCATCAAAAACCGGGTTTCATATGCTGAACTTCAGCAACTGCGCAAATTTGCCATCCTGAGCAGAGGCACCAACCGGGGCGGTTTGATTGCCATTCCAAGCGAAAAACGGGAAAAACCTTTCAGGGAATTGGCAAGCCGCACTATTGGGTATGAAAACAGCCGCGAAAAGATTTTCGTGGGCATTGAGGGAGCTTATCATGAAACTCTGAAAGGAATTGATGGCAAGCAACTGAAGCGCAGAATTAACAATGGTGACTGGAAGCCCATTTTTGGCTCAAACGAAGTGGAGCCACAAAATGGCCGCGATATCCTCACAACCATCGACGTGAACCTGCAAGACGTTGCCGAAAGTGCTTTGCGACGCAATCTGTCGGAAAATGGCGCCTATCAGGGCTGCGCCATACTGATGGAGGTTTCGAGCGGACATATAAAGGCCATTGCCAACCTTACGTATGACAGCAGCATACGCCGTTACAAGGAAACCTACAATTATGCCATTGCCGAAAGTGTAGAACCCGGTTCAACTTTTAAGCTGGCCTCCATGATGGTTTTGCTGGAGGACAAAAAAATAAAGCTCAGCGATAGCATGGACATCGGACGTGGACCGGCCGTGTATTTCCGCAGGGTCATGCGCGATGTTTATCCCATCCGCGATGGAAAGATAACTATAAGGGAAGCATTTGAAAAGTCATCAAATGTGGCCATTTCAAAGCTTGTATATGAGGCGTACAAAGACAATCCCGCACAGTTTGCTGATCGACTGCACAGCATGATGCTGGGCACCTCACTACAAATAGATATCCCCGGTGAAGGACGACCCTACATCAAACACCCTTCTGATAAGCGCAATTGGTACGGAACAACATTGCCTTGGATGTCAATAGGTTATGAGTTGACACTTACACCTCTACAAATCCTGACCTTCTACAATGCCGTCGCCAATAATGGCAAAATGGTTAAACCCATTTTTGTTAGTGCGGTCCGGCAAGGTGGTATCAACCTCGAGACTTTCGAAACTGAAATAATACACAAGTCCATTGCCTCGCAGGCCACCATCGATTCAGTGAAATCGCTGATGGAAGGCGTGGTGCAATCGGGTACTGCCCGGCATCTGCGCAACAGTCCCTTCCGCATTGCCGGAAAAACGGGAACCGCTCAAATTGCTTCGGGAAGCAGTGGCTACAACAAGCAAAACTACAATGCTTCATTTGTTGGATACTTTCCTGCCGACAATCCTAAATACACCTGCATCGTGGTGGTGAACAACCCATCAGCCGGGCGGATTTATGGCGGTGCGGTAGCAGCACCCGTTTTCAAGGAAATTGCCGATAAGGTGTATGCCACCCGCCTCGACATCCACGATGGATTCCAAGAAGACACCTACCTGGCTGATGCAGCTCCGCTTATAGGCACAACCAATTACGATGATTTACAAAAAATTTACAGCAAGCTGGGATATGCTACCGAAAACCTTACGCATGGTGAAACCTGGGCCAAACCCAGTTTAAATGGTGAAACCATTCAAATTGAGCCTGTTGAGTTTAGCACCAATTTGGTCCCAAATGTTACTGGCATGAGTGCACGCGATGCCATTTTCATGCTTGAAAACCTGGGGCTGAAAGCTGTAATAAACGGTCGTGGGCAGGTTGCCTGGCAATCAATAAAGCCCGGCACCACACCTAAAAAAGGGGAACAAATCGAACTAAGGTTAAGAAGTTTATAATGAAAAAGATACTGGCCGACATATTGTATAAATGCCCTGTGCGGGAAGTAGGTGGTTCGGTTGAACAACCAATCACAGGCATTGCTTTTGATTCGCGCCTTGTTAAGGATGGATTCGCATTTGTTGCCATAAAAGGAAATCAAGCCGACGGACATCAATTTATCAGTCAGGCTATTAAGAAAGGTGCTACAGCCATTATTTTTGAAGATGAAACGACACCCAAACAAAAAGGTGTTGCCTTCATAAGGGTAGAAAACAGTGCCTTGAGCCTCGCCCTGATGGCTGGCAATTATTATGACAACCCATCGCAGAAATTAAACTTGACGGGGGTTACAGGCACCAATGGAAAAACCACCATTGCCACCCTGCTTTATCGCCTTTTCAGTGATGCCGGGTATTGTTGCGGCTTGCTTTCAACCATCGAAAACAAAGTAGGGAAACAGACAATTGGGGCCACGCATACAACCCCTGACCCCATGGCGCTGAATGCCATGCTGCATGAAATGGTTGAGAAAGGCTGCACCTATGTGTTTATGGAGGTAAGCTCGCATGCACTGGTACAACACCGGGTATCGGGACTGCAATTTGCCGGCGGTATTTTTACCAACCTCACCCACGACCACCTCGATTACCACAATACTTTTTCGGCATACCGCGATGCCAAGAAAATGTTTTTCGATATGCTGCCCAAAAAAGCCTTTGCGCTTACCAACAAGGACGACCGCAATGGGCAATTTATGGTGCAAAACTGTAAAGCAAGCATAAAAACCTATGGTTTGCAACATCAGGCGGATTACAAAGCGAAGGTGATGGAAAACCTGTTTGAAGGATTGGTGCTAGAAGTTGACAACCAACAGCTCTTTACCAAACTAACCGGAAAATTCAATGCCTACAACCTGATGGCCATTTACGGGGCGGCCTGCTTGCTTGGCATGGAACCACAGCAAGCGCTCACCGGATTGAGCCTGCTCGAAACTGCTGAGGGCCGTTTCGATTACAAGCGCAACATGGATGGCACAGTAGGCATAGTAGATTATGCCCATACGCCCGATGCCCTTGACAATGTACTCAAGACAATTGATGAAATCCGCACCCACAACGAGCAGCTCATTACAGTGGTTGGTGCAGGCGGAAACCGCGACCGAACCAAAAGGTCCAAAATGGCAGCAGTAGCAGCAGAACTGAGCGACAGACTCATTTTAACGTCTGACAACCCAAGAAATGAAGACCCTACAGAAATAATTGAAGAAATGCGCAAGGGGGTTCCACCGCAACATTTCAAAAAAACACTTGCCATTGTTGACCGGCTCGAAGCCATACGCACTGCTGTTGCGCTGGCCAATCCGGGCGACATCATTCTGGTGGCAGGCAAAGGGCACGAAAAGTACCAGGAAATTAAAGGGATAAAACACCCTTTTGACGACAAAAAAGAATTGTTCAATCTATTGGAAATATAAGCGACAGCCATGCTCTATTATTTATTTACATATCTCGATCAGGCTTACGATATACCAGGCGCCCAGGTGTTTCAGTACATCTCGTTCAGGGCGGCTATGGCAGTAATCACTTCCCTTATCATTTCACTGTATTTTGGCAAACGCTGGATCGAATACCTCAACCGCAAACAGGTTGGTGAAACCATCCGCGACCTGGGTTTGGAAGGCCAGCTTGATAAACAAGGCACTCCTACTATGGGAGGCCTCATCATTCTGGCATCGCTTGTAATTCCAACCCTGCTATTCACCGACGTGCTGAACCCCTATATCTTATTGATGCTTTTTACTACGGTTTGGCTGGGCGGACTTGGTTTTCTGGACGATTACATCAAAGTGTTTAAAAAGGATAAACGTGGCTTGCCCGGGAAGCTGAAAATTATCGGACAAGTAATCCTTGGTATTGTGGTGGCCACGGCCATGTATTTTGACGATGGTATTGTTTTGCGCGAAAAGCCCCGTCAGATTGAACAGCTAGTGCAAAATATAGATATCAGCGGCCCTGCATCCCGTTTTGAAGTAGAAGAAAAGCGGTCAACAAAAACCACCATTCCTTTCATCAAAAACAATGAGTTCGATTATGCAGTATTGCTCAAATGGATGGGCCCTGGATATGAAAAATGGGCATTCCTGATTTTCCTTCCCATCATAATTTTAATCATTACGGCGGTGTCGAATGGGGCCAATTTAACTGATGGCATGGACGGCCTTGCGGTAGGCACTTCTGCCATAATTGGTGCCACTCTGGGTGTGCTGGCCTGGGTGTCGGGCAATATTATATTCGCTGACTACCTGAATATTATGTATTTGCCCAACACGGGTGAGTTGACCATTTTTATCAGTGCCTTCGTAGGGGCCAATATTGGTTTCCTGTGGTACAATTCCTACCCCGCCCAGGTATTTATGGGCGATACGGGCAGCCTCGCATTAGGCGGGATTATTGCCGTGTTTGCCATCATCATCCGCAAAGAGCTGTTAATACCCATTTTATGCGGCATTTTTCTGGCAGAAAGTCTGTCGGTTATCTTGCAGGTGAGCTATTTTAAATATACCCGCAAAAAATACGGTGTAGGCAAAAGGATATTCAAAATGTCGCCTTTGCACCACCATTATCAAAAGCTGGGCTATCCCGAACCCAAGATTGTGCTCCGCTTTTTAATCGTGGGGGTCATATTGGCTGTTTCGACAATTATAACCCTCAAATTGAGGTAAATAAATAAATGAATGCAAAACGATTCAAATACAAAAATGTGGTGGTGCTTGGAGCCGGCGAAAGCGGCTGCGGTGCCGCTGTGCTTGCTAAAAAGCACAACATCAATGTGTTTGTATCGGACAATGGCTTGATAAAGCCAGCATATAAAGAAGTTCTTTCACAGTATGAAATTGATTTTGAAGAAGGTGGCCACACATTGGAACGCTTGGTAAAAGCTGATCTGGCCATAAAAAGCCCCGGCATTCCCGATAAGGTTCCTGTTGTGGAAAATCTGAAAGCAGCGGGCATACCCATCATGGATGAAATTGAATATGCTTCCTGGTTCACAGATGCCACACTTATTGCCATCACAGGCAGTAACGGCAAAACCACCACCACGCTGCTCACAGGACATATCCTGCGAAAAGCCGGTTTAAACCTCGGCATTGGCGGCAATGTGGGATCGAGTTTTGCCATGCAGGTGGCCACTGAGCAGTTCGATTATTATGTTTTGGAAATCAGTTCTTTTCAATTGGATGGAATATTTGATTTCAGGCCGGCAATTGCCATAATCCTGAATATAACGCCCGACCATCTTGACCGGTACGATAATAATTTCCAAAACTATATCGAATCGAAATTCCGCCTGATTCAAAATCAAAACGAAGAAGATGCTTTCATTTTTTGGGCTGATGATCTGGTCATACAGCAGCAGCTCGAAAAAACAACTGTGAAAGCAAAAAAATACCCCTTTTCACTGGGGCCTGACAAAGGCCTGGAAGGGGCAACAATGGAAAACAAAACGATTGTATTTAACATCAATAAAATAAGGAGCGAAATGACACTTGAACAACTTGCCTTACAAGGTAAACACAACACTTTCAACAGCCTGGCCTCGGGCCTGGCGGCTAAACTTATCCAGATCCGAAAGGAAACAATCAAGCAGGGGCTTTCTGATTTTCAGAACATTGCCCATCGCCTGGAGTTTGTGGCCAATATCCACGGCGTTAGTTATATCAACGATTCGAAGGCCACGAATGTGAATTCCACCTGGTACGCCCTGGAAAGCATGGACAGGCCAGTGATTTGGATTGCCGGTGGCATCGACAAAGGCAACGACTACGAACAGCTGATGCCCATGGTGGAAAAGAAAGTAAAGGCCATCATCTGCCTGGGGACAGACAACAGCAAGCTATATGAAGCCTTTGGCTCTGCTATTAAAACGTTTGCCGAGGCCAATTCTGCCGATGAAGCTGTTTTCCTGGCATCTAACATTGCACGCAACAATGATATAGTGCTGCTTTCGCCGGCCTGTGCCAGTTTCGACCTGTTTGAAAATTACGAAGACCGTGGAAATCAGTTCAAAGAAGCTGTAAAAAAACTGTAAACCAAAGCTACAATGCCCAACTTACTCAAAGCTATACAAGGTGATAAGGTAATCTGGATTGTTGTTCTTCTGCTGTCCATATTCTCGCTCCTGGCAGTTTATAGCTCAACAGGCACATTGGCTTACCGCTATCAAGGTGGTAATACTGAATACTATATGCTCAAGCATTTTATCATCCTGTTCCTGGGTTTGTTCCTGATGTACCTGGCCCACAAGGTCAAGTACATCTATTATTCGCCTGTGTTTAAAGTGGCTTTGATTGTTGCTATCCCCCTGCTTTTTATCACCTTATTTTATGGCCTCAACCTGAACGAAGCCAAACGGGTGTTGCCTCTGCCTTTTGGGCTTACATTTCAAACCAGCGACCTGGCCAAACTCACACTGATTATGTACCTGGCACGT
Organism: Bacteroidales bacterium; assembly: GCA_018400955.1. Classification (GTDB taxonomy): domain Bacteria; phylum Bacteroidota; class Bacteroidia; order Bacteroidales; family F082; genus CALAZZ01. The sequence goes on along the minus strand of JAGYLH010000042.1, from coordinate 11,429 downwards.
CTGCTTACTAAAAAACAGAACAATATAAAGGATTTCAAATCCGCATTTGTGCCCATTATGTTGCCCGTTTTACTTGTTGTATTCCTTATTTTGCCGGCAAACCTGTCTACAGCTGCCATGCTTTTCGCAACATCTGTAGTACTGATGTATATTGGCCGTGTGAATATAAAATACATTCTCTCACTAATGGGCATTGGAATCGTGGCACTTACCATTTTCGTGCTTGTGCTCATGCAGCTTCCCGACGACAGGCAAGGACGACTGTGGACCTGGAAAAACCGAGTTGAAAATTACGTCAACGGCACCGGCGACAATTACCAGACTGAGCAGGCACAGATTGCCATTGCGAGTGGGGGCTTGTTCGGAAAGCTGCCGGGCAACAGCACACAACGAAATTTTTTGCCCCACCCCTATTCCGATTTTATTTTTGCCATCATTGTGGAAGAATATGGCCTGGTTGGTGGCTCTTTCGTAGTTTTGCTCTACCTTATCCTTTTATTCAGGGCGGTGGTAATTGTTACGAAAATCCCACAAACATTTGGTGCTTTTCTTAGTATTGGGGTGGCATTCAGCCTGGTATTCCAGGCCATGATCAATATGGGCGTAGCTGTGGGTTTGCTGCCGGTAACCGGACAACCCTTGCCCCTGGTGAGCATGGGGGGTACCTCCATTTGGTTTACCAGTTTGTCGCTTGGGATTATCCTGAGCGTAAGTAAAGAAATTGCAAAAAAACAACTTATAGCAAACCATGATGTCCAAACAGCTTAAAATAATCATCAGCGGAGGAGGTACAGGGGGACATATTTTCCCGGCTGTTGCCATTGCCGACACCTTGCGCGAGAGGGTGCCACAGGCTGATGTGCTGTTTATTGGTGCTTTGGGCCGTATGGAAATGCAACGTGTACCCCAGGCAGGATACGCTATCAAAGGATTGCGAATAAGTGGGTTCCAAAGAAGCCTGAGCTTGAAAAACCTTAGTTTTCCCTTCAAATTAATCCATTCGCTTTGGACAGCAAGGAAAATCCTTCGTGAATTCAAACCCGATGTGGTAGTGGGTGTGGGCGGTTATGCCAGTGGGCCAACCCTTCGCGCTGCCATTGGTTTGAAAATACCCACTTTGATTCAAGAGCAGAATTCCTATCCGGGCATAACGAACAAAATACTCGCCAGGAAAGTTGATCGTATCTGTGTGGCGTATGAGAATATGCAGCATTGGTTTCCACCAAAAAAAACAGTCCTTACAGGAAACCCGCTGCGAAAAACAGCCATTGATATCAATGGAAAACGTGTCGAAGCGCTTTCTTTCTTTGGCCTTTCGACCGACAAAAACGTATTGCTCATTGTGGGCGGAAGCCAGGGCGCACGCTCCATTAATCTGGCCATTGCCAAGAGCATTAAGGATTTGGCCCAGGCCAATTTGCAAATCATCTGGCAAACTGGCAATGCGTATCTTCATGAAGCCAAAAGCATTGTGGAAGCAGCCGGGCTTTCGGCACAGGTAAAACCTACTGCCTTTATCAGCCGTATGGACCTGGCCTATGCTGCTGCTGACCTGATCGTTTCGAGAGCAGGTGCCATGGCCATTTCGGAAATAGCAGTAGTTGCGAAACCGGTCATTTTTGTGCCTTTGCCAACAGCAGCCGAGGACCACCAAACAAAAAATGCCAAAAGGCTGGTTGCGAAAAATGCAGCCATGCTGATTGAAAACAAAGAGGCCACCCAGTTGCTTGGGCCTGCCATCATCAGTCTGGTGACTAATGAAAAACGCAGGACTGAAATGGCCAATAACCTGGCAAGTTTTGCCTTGCCCAATGCAAGCGAATTGATTGTGGATGAAATTTTAAAACTGATTGAAAAAGCATGAATTTCAACGAATTAAATACCATATACTTCCTGGGGATTGGCGGCATCGGCATGAGTGCCCTGGCACGGTATTTTAGGGATCAAGGGGTTGAAATTCATGGTTATGATCGCACAGCCAGCCATTTGACCCGCGAACTCGAAACCGAAGGGATGCATATCCATTATCAGGAAAACCCGGCATTGATTCCCGAACATACCGACCTGGTCATTTATACACCGGCTATTCCACAGAATAATGCAGAATGGAACTATATCCGCGAAAAAGGATTTCAGATAATGAAGAGATCTGCGGTATTGGGCAAAATCACAGCCGATAAGTTTACAATTGCCATTGCCGGTACACATGGCAAAACAAGCATTACCACCACATTAGCCCACCTGCTGCATCAGCTTGAAATACCATTTACTGCCCTGATTGGAGGCATTGGCAAAAACTTCAACAGCAATATGATAACCCATAAGGATGCCCGCTATATGCTGGTTGAGGCCGATGAATTCGATAAATCATTCCTGCAACTTCATCCCGATATCGCCATCATATCTTCAATGGATGCCGACCATTTGGACATATATCACAGCCATCAGCATATGCAGGAAACATTTGAGCAGTTTGCACAAAATATAAAACCTGGCGGCCTGTTGATCAGCAGATATGGTTTGCCCATTAAAACTGATCATCAAAACCTGACCTATGGCATTGATGAACAAGCCGATCTGAACGCCACGAACATTCAGGTGAAACAGGGGAAATTTTGTTTCGATCTGGTTATGAAACAAAGCAAGATAACCCCGGTGATAATGGGCGTTCCCGGACGGCACAATATTGAGAATGCCCTGGCGGCTTTATCAGTAATTTCAGCCATAGATCATGATATTAAAAATGCCTGCAATGCTTTGACAACTTACCAAGGCGTTAATCGCAGGTTCGACGTGCGCATCAACAGCAAAGAAGTGACCTATATTGATGATTATGCCCACCATCCCGAGGAATTGAAAGCAAGCATCAATGCCACACGCGAACTTTTTCCGGACAGACGAATCACCGGAATTTTTCAACCCCATTTGTTTAGCCGTACCCGCGATTTGATGCAAGAATTTGCCGACAGCCTGGCCTTGCTGGATGAGGTGGTGCTGCTTCCCATCTATCCGGCACGTGAAGAACCCATACCAGGAATTACATCGGCAGTGCTCTTTGAAAAAATAAAACTAGATAAAAAACATTTAATAGATAAATCAGATGTTCTGGCATGGTTGGGCAATAACAAACCCGACATGCTGTTGACACTGGGTGCCGGTGATATTGACCGGCTTGTGGAACCAATTGAAAAGCTGTTGACCCAATGATAAAAAGGATAATGAGCATATTGGTATGGACAATAAGCATAGCAGGTTTGCTGCTGTTGCTTGGTTTTGCGCGTGAAAACTACCGCAACACCATTGTTCATGATATGCACATCCGGATTAACCGCCCGGCCAACCAAGGGTTTTTGGATGCCCAATCTATAGAAAATGAAGTAATTAAAGTTACCGATTCCCTGATAGGCAAGCAAGTAAAACAACTAAAACTAGATCGCATCAAAACGCATATCCACACCAATCCCTGGATAGCAAAAAGCAATGTGAGTACTGGAATTGATGGCGTTTTCCGCATACAGCTGTATGAGCGTGTTGCATTGCTACGTGCCTATAACAGCAAAGATTACACCGTATATATTGATGAAAATGGCACTATTTTTCCTACAAGCCCACACTTCACACCGCGTGTGCTGATCGCCAGCGGATACATCAATTTTCCCAAACTTTCTAAAAAAGGCACAGCACACCTCAGCGACAGTTTATACATAAATACCAAGTTAACTGAAATACATACACTTGCAAAAACATTGCAACGCAATGAATTCCTTGAAGCCTTGGTGGACCAAATTTATGTAAATAGCTTGGGCGAATATGAATTAAGCCCGAAATTAGGACGTGCAACTGTGATAATCGGCAGCCTGGAAAACCTGGATGAAAAGCTTGCCAATATGCAGTTGTATTACGAAAAATCAGCACATGACACCGAGATGCTCAATTACCGCAGCATCAACCTGAAATTTAGAAATCAAATAGTTTGCACTAAAATATAGGATCATATGAAAGCTTCAGACATAATTGTTGGACTGGATATTGGCACAACCAAAATTGCCTGCATCGTTGGCCGTCGAAACGAACATGGAAAAATCGAAATTTTGGGGCATGGAAGAACCGAATCCATTGGTGTGAAACGGGGTATTGTAGCCAATATTGAAGAAACGGTGAATTCCATCCGAAAAGCCGTGGATGAAGCATCAACCACTTCAGGGGTTGAGATTAAGTACGTAAATGTTGGTATTGCCGGGCAACACATCAAAAGCCTGCAACATCGTGGCAGCCTGATACGCGAGAATAGTGAAACAGAGATCAACCGCCTCGAAATAGAAAAACTCACTAATGATATGTACAAGCTGAGCATGGCTGCCGGTGAGGAAATTATTGACGTTATACCACAAGAGTATATCGTTGATGGCGAACAGGGTGTGAAGCAGCCCATTGGCATGCTGGGCAGCAAACTCGAAGCCAATTTTCATGTAATCATTGGCCAAACCGCAGCGGCAAAAAACATCCTGAAATGCGTACATCGTGCGGGGCTCGAAATGGTTGATCTTATCCTGGAGCCCATTGCATCGGCTGAAGCTGTTTTGGGCGACGAGGAAAAAGAGGCAGGCGTTGTGATTGTTGACATTGGTGGCGGCACCACGGATTTAGCCATTTTTCACGACAGGATTATCCGGCACACCGCTGTAATTCCATTTGGTGGCGATATCATCACCGAGGACATACGCGAAGGCTGCACCATTATAAAAAAGCATGCCGAAGAAGTGAAAACAAAGTTTGGTTCTACCCTGGCAAGTGAAAACAGGGAAGATGAAGTTGTGTCTATTCCGGGAATCCGTGGCAGACCCCCAAAGGAAATTTCGTTCCGAAACCTGGCTTCCATCATACAGGCGCGCATGGAAGAAATTATTGAGCATGTTTATTATGAGATTAAAAACTCCGGTTTCGAAAGGAAACTCATCGCAGGCATCGTACTCACCGGTGGCGGTGCCTTGATGAAACATGTTGATCAATTGGCACAGTTTATCACGGGTATGGATGTTCGAATTGGCCATCCCAACGAACACCTTGCCAAAGACACCCCCGACGAAATGACAAGCCCCATGTATGCCACCGGCATTGGCCTGGTGATTGAGGGAATTATCAGGCATGACAGCGAAGAAGAAGTAGAACGGATCAAAGGAAACTACAAGGACGACACGCCGGAAACAAAGGAAAAGCAAGCGAAGGAAATCAAAAAAGGGCCGAGCTATCTGGAAAAGATCAAAAAACTCTTCGATCGCGAATTGATGGAGTAAATTCAACAGATGAAAAACTATCAACGGCTTCATGTTAACAACTCTTGAAAATCAATACCAATTAAGAAAAAGAAACAAGTAATTTTAAATTTGCTAAAAATGACCGACATGCTAAAATTTGAGCACCCAAAAAACCAGTCTAATATCATTAAAGTTATTGGTGTTGGCGGTGGCGGAAACAATGCAGTTACACACATGGCCGAGGAAGGCATCAAAGGTGTTGACTTCGTTATTTGCAATACCGATGCACAGGCATTGGAAAAAAGCCCCGTACCAAACAAAATTCACCTGGGCAAAAGAAACCTGGGAGCCGGCAATATCCCTTCTGTAGGCCGCGATGCCGCTATGGAAACGGTGGAAGAAATCAGGGACCTTTTATCGCCCCACACCAAAATGCTTTTCATTACTGCCGGTATGGGCGGCGGAACAGGAACAGGCGCTGCCCCAATTGTAGCAGAAATTGCACGCGAACTCGAAATCCTGACTGTCGGCATTGTGACCATCCCCTTCAGCTTTGAAGGGAAAAAACGGCGTCAGCAAGCCCTCGAAGGGATTGATGAATTGCGCAAGCATGTGGATACCCTGCTTATTATCAGCAACGACAAGCTACGCGAAGAATATGGCAATATGCGCATCACCGAAGCCTTTAAAAAAGCCGATGATGTACTGGCCATCGCCGCCCGTGGTATTGCCGAAATTATAACCGTAACCGGATATATAAATGTTGATTTTGAGGATGTTAAAACCGTGATGAAAAACAGTGGCAAGGCCATTATGGGCTCTTCCTATGCAGAAGGAGAGAACAGGGCAATTGTTGCTATTGAAGATGCGATGCGTTCGCCGCTTTTGAACGACTCAAATATAGCCGGTGCCAAAAACATTTTGCTTTATATTACTTCCGGCAAAGAAGAAGTTTCGCTGGATGAGGTGCACGAGATCACCGATTTCATTCAACATACATGTGGCAATACCGCCGAGGTAATCTGGGGTAACGGTACGGACGAAAATCTGGAGAATAAAATTGGAATTACAGTTATCGCTACCGGCTTTGAATCGGATGAGGATATGCCAATTGGTGATACAAAAAAGCATGTGATTGTAAATGAGCTTTATGGTGCCCAACCATCATTAACGAACCGCAGGGAAGCAAAAACGGCTGAAGAGAAACCACAGCCTGAAAAGCAAAAACCGGAGATTGAAAGACTACGCTTTCACGATGAAGAAGTAAGCATACGAGAGATTCGCAAGACGCCCGAAAACACCCCAAAACCCTCCAAGGTGCATCAGCTGTTCGGGGAAAGCGACCAATCCGAAAAAAAAGAGAAAATAGAGGACAATACAGGCATAACAAGCAAGGTTTTTTCCAATCAAGTAGAAAGACTAAAAGAAGATCTTTTTAATTTCTCGCGGGAACCGCAGCACGAAAACAAAGAAAAAGAAACACCCTTTAAACCTGCTGCCCCGATGCCTTATGATGAAAGAGCCGAAATGGATAAAAAATCAGCTGAGCGTCAAAGCAAACTCAAGGACATGAGCATGAAGCTGAGATCGCCGGAAGGTTTGAGCCAGTTGGAAAAACAACCTGCTTATCTGCGCAAAGGGGTAAAACTTTCACAAACTGATTCCGAAGGTGCAGAAGTATCACGTTACAGCATCGATAGCAATCAGGACAAGCCGGGCTTGCGCTCAGACAATTCCTATTTGCACGATAATGTGGACTAAGCAGCAAAAAACTGTAATATTTTGGAAAAGCATTTGATCAACCGCCGAGTTGGTTAATAATAATATCAATGATTATGAAATTGGAAATCATTATAAACGAAGACATCAAGCGAGCCATGTTGGCCAAAGACATGCGTAAGCTGGGTGCATTAAGGGCCATTAAAGCAGCCCTTTTGCTTGAAAAAACAGGCAAGGATGTCAGCAGTGGTGAAATCCCTGAATCGGTTGAGTTGAAACTGCTTCAAAAATTGGTTAAACAACGCCGCGAATCAGCAGCAATTTATACCGAAAAAGGCCGGGAAGATATGGCCGAAGAAGAAGTTTACCAGGCCGATATCATTGAAAATTACCTGCCCAAGCAAATGGGTGAGGATGAAGTGGTGACTCTGGTAAAAGAAATAATTGCCGAAACAGGCGCTTCAAGCATCAAAGATATGGGAAGGGTAATGGGTGCAGCCAGCAAAAAAGCTGCTGGCAGGGCCGACAACCAATTTATTTCCAAAATTGTAAAAGAATTGCTGGCTTAACTTGGTCGAATTCTGATATATTTCCGGTTTAAAGAGAATAAAAAAAAGGAGCACCTATGAGGTACTCCTTTTTTATTCCATTTCCGTTTCCTGCCTATCCCAACATAACACGTTGGAAAGCGGTAACAGTCAAATCTTTATCTACTTCGCTCAAATAAACGCGTACTGATTTTTTTGTGTCGCGTATAAAATCCTGGTTCAGCAAAGTGTTTTCACGGAAGAATTTATTCAATTTTCCTTTGGCAATTTTCTCAAGCATGGCTTCTGGTTTGCCTTCCTGGCGTGCCTGGTCCATTCCTACTTCAATTTCGCGTTGGATAACCTCTTGTGAAACATCGGCTTCGTCAACAGCTACAGGATCCATGGCAGCAACTTGCATGGCAAGTTCACGACCAATTTGTGCTGCACTATCAACGCCCTTGTTCAAACCAATAACAGTTGCCAAACGGTTTCCCGGGTGGATGTATGCAGCCACAGCAGGGGCTTCAACAAAGCGGAAAGCACCAAGGTCAATTTTTTCACCAATCACACCTGTTTGGTCCATGATGGTATCAGCAATTTTACGGCCATTGATCTCAAGGTTTTTGAGGGCATCAATGTCCTTCACCTTGTTTTGAACCGCTGCATGGGCTATGCTGGTAGCGTATTTAACAAAATCTTCGTTTTTGCCAACGAAATCTGTTTCACAATTCACCATCACCACGGCTCCATATTGCATATCATCGCTTACCAATGCAATTACAGCACCTTCTGAGGCTTCGCGATCGGCTCTTTTGGCGGCCATCTTCTGACCCTTTTTGCGCAGGTAATCAATGGCTTTCTCCATATCGCCTTCGCTCTCTTTCAGGGCGTTTTTGCAATCCATCATACCGGCTCCGGTAAGTTTTCTTAATTCATTTACTTGTGAGGCAGTAATATTCATTTTTAACTATTTTTCGTTTATTAAAATATTATCTTTTTGAGACTGGTTTTCTAGGCCTTTTGGGTTTGTCGCGACCGCTGTCCTCAGCTTTTGATTTGGTTCCTGGCTTTACATTTTTGCTACCCTCTTCTTCATCCAAATCAAATGACCTGCCGCTTTCGTCACCTTGCTCATCATCTTGTTCGTGATCCTCGTCACTTTTTCTATCCTTGGCCATTTTACGATCGTTCAAACCCTCTTCAACAGCTTGCGTTATAATGCGCAAAATGAGCGAAATAGATTTGGATGCATCATCGTTGGCAGGAATGGGGAAGTCAATTAAGGTGGGGTCGGAATTTGTATCAACAATGGCAAAAGTGGGGATGTTCAGCTTGCGTGCCTCAGCAACGGCAATATGTTCTTTTACGATATCCACGATAAACAATGCTGAAGGCAGCCTGCTCAGGTCGGCAATACTACCAAAGTTCTTTTCCAGCTTTTCGCGTTCGCGGCCCAATTGAAGGCGTTCGCGTTTCGATAAGTTTTTGTAGGAGTCGCTCACCATCAATTTGTCAATATTTGACATTTTTCTAACCGCTTTGCGGATGGTAGCAAAATTGGTCAACATACCTCCGGGCCAGCGCTCGGTAACATAGGGCATATTCACTTTAGTAACTTCCTCGGATACAATATCCTTAGCCTGCTTTTTTGTAGCCACAAAGAGGACTTTTTTTCCTGATCGGGCCAACTGCCGCATGGCGTTTGCAGCTTCTTCAATTTTTGCCTGGGTTTTGTACAGGTCAATAATGTGGATTCCATTGCGCTCCATAAATATATAAGGAGCCATGTTGGGATTCCATTTTCTTTTCAGATGGCCAAAATGCACACCTGCGTCCAATAATTCTTCGAAAGTTGTTCTTGACATAAGAGTTTGATTAAAAATTGTTTACATTCACTAAAAGCAATTGCTAAGTAGTTCTTAACTGTAGAAGTCTTAGCAATTTGGATACTAAACACATATTCGTTGTCAGCCGAAGGATTAACGCTTGCTGAACTGGAATTTCTTGCGTGCTTTGGGCTGACCAGGTTTCTTACGCTCAACCATACGTGGGTCACGACGCATAAGTCCTTTTTCTTTCAAAACAGGGCGGTGCTCGGCATCAATTTCGCACAAGGCGCGGCTGATGGCAAGGCTCAAAGCCTCTGCCTGACCATTGATGCCACCTCCATCGAGATTGGCTTTAATATCATATTTTTCAAGGTTGCTGGTCAATTGCAGCGGTTGCTCAACCACAAACTGCAAAGTACCTGTGGGGAAGTATTCCTTGAAATCCCTTTTATTCACCGTAATGCTGCCGTTACCACTTTTTAAGTAAATGCGGGCAATTGCAGTCTTTCTCCTGCCTAAGGTGTTGATTACATCCATGTTCGTTATATGATTGATTTAAGATTGACTACTTTTGGTTTTTGCGCTTCGTGCTTGTGCTCTGTACCGGTATAAACATATAAATTGCGGAAGAGTTCAGCACCTAATTTGGTTTTGGGAAGCATTCCTTTAACTGCGTGTTCGATAATTGTTTCAGGCTTTTTAGCCATTTGCTGCTGAAATGTCCTAATCCGCTGTCCGCCGGGGTAGCCTGTATGCCTGATATAATACTTGGTTTCTTCTTTTTTTCCGGTCAGTCTGATTTTTTCGGCGTTCAGGATGATAACGTTATCACCGCAATCACTGTGTGGCGTGAAGCTGGCTTTGTGCTTTCCCCTTAAAAATTTGGCAGTGACGGAAGCCAAACGGCCCAACACCTCATCCTCGGCATCGATTACCAACCATTGTTTGTTAGCGTTTTCTTTGTTTACGCTAACTGTCTTGTAACTCAATGTATTCATTTAATTAAATTGTTTCTTTTTATATCGATTCTGCGCATACTTCTCCCAAAACGGGGTGCAAAAATAGAAACAAATTTTTGTTTAAACAAATTTACAAACAACTATTTGTTAATAGGCTATTTTCCAAGTGCTGAAATTGAAGCTTGGGCAGTAGAAAACCGCTGCAAAAATAAATATTTTCTGCTTTGCAACCCTCTTAAAATACTTCCATCTTTCAAAGCATAACAACTTAAATTTCAAAACACATAGGATGTTTGTTGCCATGAAAAAATACTTATTCCTGCTTATGCTGATTGCAGGCTCAGCAAGTGCCCAGCAATTGCCCAAAATCGAGATCAACAACCTGAGCATAGCCCTCAACGGAAAGGAAACCGAATTTATCCCGGAACTTATCCTTAGCCTGGATGGCGAAAATCAATTTGACTTCACCCTTTTTGAGGAAAATGGGCTGAGCGTTGGCGTGTTTATTGAACTGCGTACACAAGGACGGCGGCTCAGGCTCGATCAGCGCACCTATGTGGAAACACCTGATGGCAAACGAAAATTCTCCAACCGATACAAACATACTGATTTTCAAAAAACTAATGAATCGTTGAAATTTAGTGGCAGGCTGTCTGAGCATATTACTTATGACCCTGTTTTATTAAAACGTATTTTCGCATCGTTTAACTATACAATTCATTATTAACATTTCAAACTAATTAATTAAAGATGAAAAGATTACATTTGTTTTTAGTGGTGGCTGCAATGGCAGGCCTGATGATTATTTTCGGATTTAAAAGCCCGGAAGAAACCAAAAAAGAAGTAAAATGGTTACAGATTACCGTTGTTGAGTCGGTGATTCCAGGTGGCATGGGCAGATCACGAATGGTTTCCATCGATAACAAAGGTGATTTTGAAGAGGTTAAAATCAATAACTTTTTCAGCATGGTGGGGATCAATTTTAAAAATATCCGCGAAAATGACCAAACTGTCACCAATAAAATCCAGGAACTCTCGAATGATGGATGGGAATTGAAGCACGTTGTTTCTGGTGCCTTTTCGGGTAACGAAGGCAATCAAAATGGAATTTTCCTTACACGTTATCTCTTTTCAAAA
>JAGYLH010000041.1 GCA_018400955.1 Bacteroidales bacterium | reverse complement strand
ACTGAAAGCCAAAAAGGATACGACCATTGGCCTTTCGAATTGCACATTGCTATAGCACCAACAAAAAACAACGACCGCCTGGAATGGTTCCTGGAGAAAGCAACAGAAATTGGCATTGATGCGATACATTTGTTTGACAGCTATCATTCCGAGCGCAGAAAAGTGAATCCCGAAAGGCTTGAAAAAGTATTGGTAGCCGCTATGAAACAATCGATAAAATCGCGCCTGCCGGTTTTGCACGATTTAATCCGTTTTGAAAAATTGCTTGCTAAACCATTTGATGGGCAAAAATACATTGCCTGGATTGATGATACGGTAAATGATCTTTTAATTGATGATTACACCCCGGGCAGCAACTGTCTGATATTGATTGGCCCCGAAGGGGATTTCAGCAAAGAAGAAGTGCAACTTGCCATTAAAAACGGATTCAAGCCAATAAGCCTGGGCGAGGCACGTTTAAGAACCGAAACAGCTGCATTGGTTGCCTGCCATACCGTTCAGCTTATAAATCAAATGAAAAGGCAATGAAAAAAACAGCCATTATAATATTCTTCTTCATCAACACCATCGTTTTTGGTCAAGGCGATTTCCAAATAGGTCTGTTGAAATATGGTGGTGGCGGCGACTGGTATGCCAACCCCACTTCATTACCCAATTTGGTTGACTATGCAAACAAGCAACTGGGCACCAATATCAGCCCCGAAATTGCTACTGTTGAGACGGGCAGCCCCAACCTGTTCAACTATCCCTATGTGCATATGACGGGCCACGGCAATGTGTTTTTCACTGTTTCAGAAGCCGAAAACTTGCGCAATTATCTGATCTCCGGCGGATTTCTTCACATTGACGACAATTATGGCATAGACCCCTATATGCGTCCACAGATGAAAAAAGTATTTCCCGAGCTGGATTTTGTAGAGTTGCCGTTTGACCATCCCATTTATCACCAACGCTATAAATTCCCCAACGGACTGCCCAAAATTCACGAACATGATGGCAAGCCCGCCCAGGGGTTTGGGCTTATTTATGAAGGACGGCTGCTGTGTTTTTATTCGTATGAAACTGATTTAGGCAATGGTTGGGAGGATCAGGAAGTGCATGGCAACAGCGAGGAAACCCGCCTGAAAGCCTTGCAGATGGGGGCTAACATCCTGCAATATGTATTTTCGAGGTAGGGGTTTAATTGCTTGAAGCTTGCTTTTCCCCTTGCTATATAAACGCGTCTTTGTCGGGGGCTTGTCATAAAGCACTATCTTTGCAGACTGGATCATCACTAAATAAGGCAAGTTGTAAGCCTGCATGATCAAAATTACCTACCGCTGAAGCAGAAAATGCAACGTCTATATCAGCTCCATTTTACCCAAAACATTTAATGTCTTTTAAAAATCTTGAATTAATCGAACCTGTCATGAAAGCCTTGACAGCCGAAGGATATATCAATCCAACACCTATTCAGGCACGCGCAATTCCTTTTGTGCTTGCCGGGCGCGACCTGCAAGGCTGTGCCCAAACCGGAACCGGCAAAACTGCTGCTTTCGCTATTCCCATTATTCAGCTTTTGCATCAGCAAAGGCAGCCAAAACCAGGCATCAAGGTGCTTGTGCTTACCCCAACAAGGGAGCTGGCCATACAAATTGAAGAAAGTTTTGCCGCATATGGCAAGTTTGCCAACGTAAGCCATACTATTGTTTATGGTGGCGTGTCGCAAGTGCCGCAAACAAGGGCGCTCAAACGTGGTGCCGATGTACTGGTGGCCACCCCCGGACGCCTGCTCGACCTGATTGATCAGGGTTATATCAAACTGAACCAACTGGAAATGTTTGTCCTTGACGAAGCTGACCGTATGCTCGATATGGGTTTTATCAATGATGTACGTAAAGTTATTAAGCTATTACCCGAAAAAAGGCAAACACTTTTCTTTTCTGCTACCATGCCCAATGAAATTCAGAAACTGGCCAGTTCTATACTGCGAAATCCGGCCAAAGTGGAGGTAACGCCCCCAACTTCGACAGTTGATAAGATTGAACAAAGCCTGTATCATACCAATAAGACTGACAAACCGAAATTGCTTTTGCATTTGCTGAATGAACACAACATCAAAACAGCTTTGGTATTTACACGCACCAAGCATGGCGCAAACCGGGTGGTTAAATCACTCGACCGCCTTCAAATAACTGCTGCTGCCATTCATGGAAACAAAAGCCAGACAGCCCGTCAAAAGGCCTTGAACGATTTCAAGGACGGCCGGTTGAATGTACTCGTCGCTACAGATATTGCCGCACGTGGTATAGACATCGACGAGCTGACGCACGTTTTCAATTACGATTTGCCCGAAGTGCCCGAAACCTATATTCACCGCATTGGCCGCACGGGCCGGGCAGGCCTTAGTGGCACTGCCATTGCTTTTTGTGAAATTGATGAGCGTTCAAATTTGCGTGACATTGAAAAACTGATCGGAAAGAAGATTCCCATTATTGATGAGCACCCCTACCCTCACGACCCGACTATCCAGCCCAAAAAGGCAGAGCCGGCGCAAGGACGGAACTGGGGCAGTCAGCGAAGACGGGTAAGGGCGTAATTTTTAAGCAATTGCTTAAACTGCCAAAACAACCTCAGCTTATCCGGCTCAGCACCATAGCAGCTCTGTTTACATTGTAAATTTTCATATAAGGCTTCCCATCCTTCACAAAGGTAGGGTAAGCCTTTTTTACATCCACCCTGCCAAAGCCCCCAAACTGCTCATCATCTGTGGAGAGTAAAATCCGGTAATCCCCGGTTTCCTTAATCGGGATTTCATAATTGGGTAAGGCGTTTGCAGGGTGCCAGTTGAAAATAAAAAGCAGGTTGTTGCGTTCAAAAACCAGCGTTTTGTTTGCCTGATCGGCATATAACAACCAGGGTGCTGAAGCCAGCATGATGTTGTGCGATTTCATCAAATCAATCATGGCTTTGTCAAAATCGCCGAGGAGGCGATAGCGCAAATAGTCTTTTTCGAGCAGTGACCATTGCCGGCGCGCATGTTTGTAACTCCAGTTGTTGCCTGCCCGCGGAAAATCAATCCACTCAGGGTGGCCAAACTCATTGCCCATAAAATTGAGCCAGCCTTCGCCACCAAGGCTGATGGTGAAAAGCCGTATCATTTTGTGAAGGGCCATGCCTCTGTCGACAAACAGGTTTTTATCATCTATGGCCATATGAAAGTACATATCCTTGTCCATCAGCCTGAAAGCGATGGTTTTGTCGCCAACCATGGCCTGGTCGTGCGATTCGCAATATGCCAGTGTTTTGGTGGTAAAAATCCGATTGGTCATGGTGTGGAACATTTCCTCGATATTCCAGTCATCATCGCGTTGGTCTTTGAGCAGCTTGATCCAAAAATCGGGCAAGCCCATGCCCAGACGGTAGTCAAAACCAATACCACCATCTGAAATAGGATTGCAAAGCCCCGGCATGCCACTCACCTCTTCTGCCACTGAAATGGCACCAGCTTTGATTTGATGAATCAACTCATTGGCCAATTGCAAATAGGTAATGGCATCAAATTCAACGCCTTCGGTGAAATACTTTTCGGGCCTGTCGAAAGTAACGCCATCGCCATGATTAAAATAAATCATTGAGGTGACCCCGTCGAAGCGGAAGCCGTCAAAATTGAAATCTTCCATCCAATAGCGCAGGTTCGACAGCAGCAATTGCTGCACCTCGTCCTTGCCATAATTAAAGAGTTTGGAATCCCACAGCGCATGGTTTCCCCTTTCGCCGGCATGGGTGTATTGGCTATCGGAACCATCAAACTCATTAATTCCTTCACGAATATTTTTTACCGTATGTGAATGCACAATATCCATAATAACCAACAGGCCAACCTCATGGGCACGATCAACCAATTCCTTAAGCTCTTCTGGTGTGCCAAAACGTGAGCTGGGCGCAAAAAAGTTAGACACATGATAACCAAACGAGCCGTAATAGGGGTGCTCTGCAATGGCCATCAGTTGAACAGCATTGTATCCGGCTTTCACGATACGCGGCAAAATATTGTCTTTAAACTCAACATAAGTGCCAACACCTTCCTTTTCCTGTGCCATCCCCACATGCGATTCGTAGATCAGCAGCGGCTCGTTATCCGGTAATTTTGGTGAGTTAAAACGGAAATTAAAAGGCTTATCAGGATTCCAGAACTGACCGGAAAAATCTTTGGTGTTTTCGTCCTGAACCACCCTTTTAATATAAACGGGAATGCGTTCTTGCGCGCCCTTTTCGGAATGGACCACCACTTTCAAAAAGCCTTCATGCTTAAGCTTTGTTTTGTAGGTTTTGTCGTCCAGAAAAATCTCCCAAATACCACGTCCATTGTTTACCAATGGATGCGATGAATTGTTCCAATCATTGAAATCGCCCATGAGGTAAAGTTGTGCAGCAGACGGTGCCCATTCGCGGTACCACCAGCCTTTGCGCACCGGGTCATAATTGAATCCAAACAACTGATCAGCCAAAGCATAAGCACGCAGGCTGCCATAATTATTTTGGATATAATCCATCCTGTTGATGAATCTTTCATAGCGTTCGGCAACAGCCTGACTAACCGGCTCGAGCCATGAATCGCTTTTTACAAGTGGCAAACTATTTTTATCCATGGTCAATCTTGTGGTTTAAGTTTAAAAACGACTGTTTCAGCACATTGTAAGAAAATCTGAATTCCCCCGGTACTGATTTGTTGCAGGTCAAAAGTATGCATTTCATCCGGATTTAACAGGTTGATGGCTATCCAGTTGGTTGATTTTTTTGGTGTTAATCCTGCGGCCTGTAGGGCATCCTGTGGGATTTTGAGTCGCATCGAGCGGCTTTCGCTGCGGTTGAAATTGGCCACCACTATGACGGCTTCTTCATCTGTAAAACGCATAAAAGCATACACATAGCGGGGATCGAATTCGGTGTACCAGGGATTGGCCCACATCAAATCGTAAAAGGCACCTTCGCTAAAAGCAAGATGGCTTTGCCTGAGATGAAGAATTTTCCTATAGAAATTGTGTAATTGCTTTTGCTCCAGATCCAAAAAACTGCTGTCGAACTGGCCGTCCTTTATCCAATTTTGGATGGAAGACATATGGGTGTAATCAAAAATGCTCGTTCGTCCGTCGTCGCCGCTATAGCCGGGCGATCCGGCAGATTTTTCGCCAAACTCCTGGCCATTGTAAACCATAAATGGGCCCGTATGCATCAGCGCACTTACAGCAACAGCAGGCAAGGATGCAAAAGCATCGCCAGCCAAATGTGGCGACGCCAGGCGGGGCTCGTCATGATTTTCCATAAAACGAAGCATATGCTTATCCGGAATGGGCAAATTCTTCCAGCAAGCGCTCAGCGATTCGGCAGCCTCCTCATGCTTTAATACTTGCTCCATGGTGTTGTATAGCCCCACCTTATCATACAGGTAGTCAAAACCGGCTTCGATAAATACTTTGTACAAAGAGGGCTGATAGATCTCAGCAATAAACAAAAGGGCTTTATGATCTTTTCGTAAGTTCTGTATGAGCCATTTCCAAAATTCCACGGGCACCATTTCCGACATATCCGTGCGGAAGCCATCCACCCCTTTACCTGTCCAATAATGCAATATATGCAGCATCTTTTTCCATGTATCAGGAACGGGATTAAAATGGGTTTCTTCGGCATTGAAAAAATCGATGCCATAATTCAGTTTTACGGTTTCGTACCAATCGTTGATAGATGGTTGGGCAGCATAACAGTCGTTTCCGGTTACTTTGGCAGGGAATTCATTATAGCTTATATCGGCAGCAAGTGCCAGCGGGTCGCTTTCGCGCGAGGGAGGAACGAATCGCTCATTAACTATATAGTAGAAATTATTGGAGGGCTTGAAAAAGACAGAGGTATCGTCGTCAGCCCCAAAATCGCGTACGTCTTTTGGTTTGGCTACCGACTGGTATTGCCGGGCCAGGTGGTTGGGCACAAAATCAATCAGGACTTGCAGGCCAACCTTGTGGATACGTTCAATCAATTCGGTGAACTCTTCCATGCGTCTGCCTGGGTCAGTGGCCAAGTCGGGGTCCACATCATAATAATCGCTGATAGCATAAGGTGAACCGGCCCGTCCCTTCACCACAGCTGGGTGGCTTGAAGGAATGCCATAATCAGCATAATCAGTCAAGGTAGCATGGCGAATAATGCCTGTGAGCCATATGTGGGTAATGCCCAAATCCCTGAGACTTTCGATTGCTGCCACATTGATATCGGAAAATTTGCCGCAACCGTTTTCATGGATGGTGCCGTAAGCTGTGGTTTGGGTGTTTTTGTTGCCAAAAAGCCGTGGAAAGAGTTGGTAAATGTTGATGCAGGCTTTCATAGCGGGTATTTTTATCAAAGATGCGAAAAAATGTAAAACAAACGAAATGGGAAATGCTTGCGCGGAGATTGTTGCTCTCCATCCGGTTCACTCAGGCTCAACATGCCCAAACAGTTCTTTCAGCGTTTTAATTGCTAAAAACATTTTCCCGCTGTCCGGAAGCTTGATAAAGTCATATTTTTCATAAAATTTTTCAGCTTCTTTGTCGATTGGGTCAACCACAACTGCGAATGAGCCAATTTCATGTGAGGCTTCATAACTTCGCTTTAGCGCATCAATAAGCAAAATTTTACCAATTCCTTTTCCTTGAAACCTTTTGTCAATTGCCAACCTTCCAAGCAGGGTGGCGGGAATTGAGCTGTACGACTCAGGAAGTTTCTTTCGTATTTGCCCAGAAAAGCTACTTAACGGAATAATGTTATTCGAAAGTGTGTAATATCCTTGGATGGTATTGGTTACGTTTTCGGCCAACACAAAGCAAACGGACAGTTTTCTTTTTATGTCCTGCCCGGCTTGATTCTTCAAATAGGAATTCAAAAGTTTTTTTTCGCAATCAAAATCGTTCCGGTTGTGCTTTTTTCCTAATAGTTCAATCATCAATTTATTTTGATTTGGAGACAAAAGCATTGTAATCATCCAAAGCCTTTTTCAAAGTTTCGCCAGGTTCCCGTGGATTTGTAATCGCATCAAAAAAGATTTGGCTATCTCTCTTGGAAGCAATTATTTCTTCCCTTTCTTTGATGATTTCTTTTGCTTTTTCTTGAACTGTGAGAATAATGAAGTCCGTAAGGTTTCTATACCCACCAATAATAGCAGCTCGCTCAAAGAATTGTTTTTGTTCTTTGGGAAGCCTAGCGTCAAAACGTGTGTGTTCTTTAATCGATGTACTCATTACTTAAAATATTTATACAAATGTACGTAATATTTCCGTACATAACACAAAGCGAACGGTAATTTTAAGCACGAACATTAGTAACTATTGCACACATCGCAAAAGGAAAACTCTCCAAACCTCCTATTTGAAGAAAAACACCTCAGGCTTCCCGCACCTTATAATCCATCCCTACCAACACATCGGCAGTCGGTTTTAAAGCCAGCACCTCCTGGTGTTCTTTTTCGAGCACCTGCATGCGGTATTCATTTTGAGGTTCCTTGCCGCGCACAGCCTGTGCTTTTTTTGTTTCGTGATAGGTAAGCTCAATAAAAACACGCATATCAAGGTCATCCACTTTGATGGCATACAAGCCATCGATAATCAGCATGTCGATGTCTTTATAATCGGTTGTAAGCTGATCGATTTGCTCTGTTACCAAGTCCACACAGGGGCCGGTGGAAGTGGTGCCTTCCTTAAACTCGCGCACATTGCGGTTAATGGTTTCCCAATCATATTCACCGGGTCCCACCACCTTATCAATACCATGCTCCTTGCGCCATTCGGTGCGGATATGCGGGTGGATGCGGTAGTAATTGTCGATGTGCAGGGGTTTGGCAAAAATGCCATGTTTGCGCATGCCTTTGGCAATAACATGTGCCAGTTCGGTTTTTCCAGAACCCGATTCGCCTGAAATGGCAATCATCATCTTGGGTTTGCGGTTTTTCAGAATCATTTCGATAATGGCCTCGCCCGCTTCGCGGTGCTTGTCGGCAATGAGCAATATGTCTCCTAACATAGTGTATTGAAGGTTTTAAAGATGATACTTATCCAATGAGGCATCAAAATCGAAGAACATATCTGAGCCTTTTTTGAGTGCTTGTACCATTTGGTGTTCGCGTTCAAGGATTTTCTTCCTGTATTCGGTCATTTCTTCTTTTTGGCCATAGGCCTGGGCTTCCTGGGTTTCGTTATAGGTGAGTTCAATAAATATTCTAAAATTGGCCTGTTTCAGTTTGGTGGCATACAGTCCGTTGATGATCATCACGTCCACTCCTTTGAAATCGGTTTTTATTTCGTCAACAAGGTCGGTAATCAGGTCCACACAAGGCATGGTTGATTTTTTATCCTCCTGGAAATCCTTGATAACGTGGTTGATCATGTCCCAGTCATACTCGTCCGGGCCAATACTATCGATGCCATTGTCGCGGCGCCATTGCTTGCGCTCGAGGGGCGGGATTTTATAAAAATCATCCAGGTCAATAATCTTACTCCTGATACGCTGTTTCTTTAATTTTTGCGCCAGTGAATATGCCAGGGTTGATTTGCCTGAGCCAACTTCACCGCCAATGGCAATGATGAACTTGGGCTTGACCGATGGCAGAATCTCCTCAATAATGTATTGGGCTGCGTCGGTATGCTTTTTTGTTACAGTTATTTTATCGTTTAGCATTGTTTTGAATGGATTTTCAGATTTTGTTTCTTATAAAAGCAAAGTCTTAACTTAAGTTGATTTCATTCATTTTTCCAGCCTCTAAATTAAGCATTTTTCCACACACATAAATTGTTGCATTTGCATCTGCCAGCACTTTGAGACCGCTTTTCGACAAACAAAAGCTATAATGAACACCTTTGAAGTTTAACTTGAATGATAGTTCTCTCCAGTCTTCGGGCAGGTTGGGTTCAATGTGCAATTCTTTTTCGCGGTAGTTGATACCTGCAAACGTATTTAACGTAATCAGTATGGTACCTGCCATCACACCGGCATGAATGCCCTCTCCAGTTGTACCTCCTTGTATATCAACATAATCACTTTGCAGCGCATCTTGATACAAATCCCAACTCAATTGCTGGTTTCCGGTCATGGCAGCCAGACGGGCATGCACCAATCGGCTCAAAGTGGACCCGTGCGAGGTGCGCTGCAAATAATAATGCAGGTTGCGTTGCAGGTAATCCAACGGCAACTCATAGCCCATATCAAACAGAAGTTTATCCACTTCATCCTTGTTCAGGTTGTAAAATGCCATGAGCGTATCGGCTTGTTTGGCCACCTTGTATTCATCCGCCGACTTCCCTTCAGCTTTCAGGATGCGGTCCATGCGGTAAACATTGCCATATTTTTGGCGGTAATAATCCCAATCCAATTCCTTCAATCCGAAATAGCCATCGTATTGTGCCAGGATACCATCGCGGTTGAATACGATATTCAGTTGGCGTGCCGTTTGTACCCACTTTTCAAACTCATCGGATGAGAGCTGCATTTTTCTCGCAACTTCCTCAAAATCATCACCTATTATTTCTTTTACCTCTTTGGTTTTGTTAAACAACCAGGCCACCATCAGGTTGGTGTAGGTATTGTCCTTGAGACCGCCTTCCGCCGAACCGGGCATATGCTCATGAAATTCATCAGGACCCATCACACCTTTTATTTCATAACGTCCGCTTTGTTGGTTCAATGTGGCTTTGCTGGCCCAGAAACGGGCAATGTCAAAAAACATTTCAGCCCCATATTCCTTCAGGAAATCAATGTCATCGGTAATCCAATAATAATCCCACACATTGTAGGCAATGGCCAACGAAACATGGCGTTGCAATGAACTGTAGTCATCGCCCCATTTTCCGGTCAGCGGATTGAGGTGGACCACTTGCGTTTCTTCACGTCCATCGCTGCCACTTTGCCAGGGAAACATAGCGCCTTTGTAACCATACTGTTTGGCATATTTCCGGGCTTCATCGAGGCGGCGGAAGCGGTACATCAACATGGATCGGGCCGCTTCGGGCAGGTGCAGGTCGTAAAGGGGCAAGATATAAAGTTCGTCCCAGAAAATATGACCACGATAGGCCTCGCCATGCAGGCCGCGCGCCGTGATGGAGGCATCAAGCAAATTGTTGACCGGCGAAACAGAAACCAATAAATGGAACAAATGCAGGCGCAACAGCTTTTGCGACAGGCGGTCGCCTGTTACTTTTATGTCCATATCTTCCCAAAGCTGTTCCCAAATTGTGGAACTTTCTTCCAGCAATTCATCAAATTGTTTGGAGTCATCTAAAAGGCTCAGCACACTCAGCAAGGCATTTTCAATGAAAAACTCTTTATCGCTACCCAGCGATATAATTTTCTCTATTGTAACAGCTTCATTTTGTTTGGTTTCCAGTTTGTAATTGGCAAAAACCTGTCCGGATGTGGTGCTGATTTCAGCTTTGCAATCAAAGGCAATTCCATTTTGCAAAAGCGAATGCTTTGCCGCAGCTGCTATTTGGTGCGCCGATTGGTTGGTTTTAACCAACACATAAAGCTTTTCGTTTTCAACACCTTCTCTAATTTGTTCCAAATGATTGGATGAAAGCGCTTTATAACGTTCAACACCCTGGTTGGTTAACTTGCCATCCAGCCCACTTTTAATTTCGATTGTGCCATTGTAATTGAGCGGTGTAATACGGTAACGCATAGCTGCCAATTGTGGGTTGTCCATGCTGGCAAAGCGTTCGGAGACTATTTGGGTTTGGCGGCCAAGAGCATCCTCAAACTGCATTTCGCGGCAGAGCAGTCCATTTTTTAAATTCAGTTTTCGTTTGATACCAAGGAGTTTGGTATTGTTTGCATCAAACCAATCTCCCCCATCAATGCGAAATGTAAGGGGCAGCCAGTTGATACAGTTTACAAAATCTTCATTTTCAATATCGCGGTCAGCAATCTTGGTGATGAGGCGGTTGTACATGCCGGCCATATAAGTTCCGGGATAATTCACGGCATTGGCATCCATTTCCTCCATGGCGCCCCTTGTTCCAAAATATCCATTGCCAACCGACAACAAGGTTTCGCGCGAACGCTCCTTTTTTGGGTCGTAGTCGTGATAGCTTACTGACCATTGATCAGATTCAAGCCCGGTTTCAAACCATTCGTTCATTTTTTCGATACTGGTTTCGGCCATGTCTTCGAGAACGATATCAGCCCCGTTTATAAGTAATTCGCGGGCATTTTCTTCGCGCGCCAGGCCCAGTACAAGTCCAAAACGGCCATTTCTTCCTGCCTGCACGCCTGAAACGGCATCTTCAACAACAATGCAACGATCGTAGGTGCAACCAAGGTTATCAGCAGCAGTCGTGAAAATATCGGCTTCGGGTTTGCCTTTCAATCCAATTTCGGCAGATACAACGCCGTCAACGCGGGTTTCGACTAAATGGAGCAAACCGGCAGTTTTTAAAACCTGCTCACAATTTTTGCTTGAGGAAGCCACACCAACACGGTATCCTTTGCTGCGCAACTCTTCCATAAGCGAAACTGTTGATGGATAAACAGTTACACCATCCAGAGCAAGCACTTCGTTAAAGGCTTCATTTTTTTTGTTTCCCAGGGCGCAAACCGTATTAAAACCCGGAGCATCATCGGGCGTACCTTCCGGTAAATCAATACCGCGCGAAACCAGGAAATCGGCCACTCCTTTGTAACGGGGCTTGCCATCTACAAAAGGCAGGTAATCGTCTTTGTGCGTAAATTCCTTGAATTCGCTACCCTGCTTTTTGGCATAAAATTGCAGAAATTCGTCGAACATTTTTTTCCAGGCAGCACTGTGCGCCAGAGCGGTTTGTGTGATTACGCCGTCGAGGTCGAAAATTACAGCATCGAAGTGTTTGTTCATGGTCGGATTTGATAGGGTTGTTACAATTATGTCTTTCTATAACTAAAATGAGTTTTTATGCCACAAACCAAAAATAGGCATAAGGTTCCAGCTTCAAGCTGTTTTTCATAAGTGGCTCACCATTGAACATGTTTGTGTAGTTTTCATAAAGTTCTGGAAGTTGGAGATCCACAGCTAGATCTGAAAGGTTTTGCACAATCAGCAATTGCTCATTTTCAAACTTTCTTTCATAAGCCAAAACTTCTGATCTTACCTTATCCTGGCTGTCCTTCAATTCAATAAAGTCAAGCGTTCCACGTCCGAAAGCCATGTGTTGGTTGCGCACCTGAAGCATCTGCTGCAAATGCCCAAACACTTTCGACTGGAAACTCTGGGGATCGTTCAATTGGGTTTCGCGCAGCTCCCAGTTAATTTTTCCACGAACCAAGAATCGGGTATCATCTTTGCCCACCATTTGGGTCATTTCCTTATAGAAGTTATGGTCGTTCTCTTTGCCAAATTCATCTCCGTAATAAATCACCGGCGTACCCGGAAGGCTGAGCATCATGCTATAGGCCAGGCCAATTTTGCGATCGTCGAACTGCATCAGGTTGGCCAAACGTGCCGAAATGCCTTCTCCCAAACGGAAGTTCCATGCAGGCTCATGGCAATAGCTTTCGTGAATGTATTTGCGATCTTCTTCGGTAACATAAACCAGCTCAAGACTCAGCTCATCGTGGCAACGCAAAAAGGTAAACCATTGGCCGCTTTCGGGTATTTCGGGTGTGATGGCCGGGCTGAGGGTATGTTTTACCGGTTCAGCATTTTTACTGGCAATGGCTTTGTACAATTGCGGCATAAGCGGGAAATGATAGGCAGCATGGCATTCATCGCCATCGCCCATGTATTCAACTACAGTGGCCGGCTGCTGACAGGCTTCGGCCAGCAAAAGGGTCCCCGGTTTTACATAGTCCAGTATGGCCCTGAAAAACTTTACGACTGTATGAGTCTCGGGCAGGTTTTCGCAGTTGGTCCCTTGCTGTTTCCACAAATAAGGGATGGCATCGGCCCGAAAACCGTCCACGCCCATGCTTTGCCAATAAAGCAGGTTGCGGCACATCGCCAGCAACACTTCGGGGTTGCGGTAATTGAGGTCGGGCTGGAAGTTGAAAAAGCGGTGGAAGAAATACCAGTCGCCCAGCGGCTCCCAATTGCTGTTTTCCATGCCTTTGAAGATAATCCTGGCGTCTTTGTACAAATTTGTATCCTTCGACCAGATGAAATAATCACGATAGGGATTGTCTTCTGATTTTCTGGCTTCCACAAACCACGGATGCTCTTCTGAGCAATGGTTGATAGCCACATCAAAAATTACACGAATGCCCCGGCTTTTGGCTTCGGCAAGAAACTTACCAAAAACCTTTTCCTGTTTGTCTCTTGTAAAAC
This sequence comes from Bacteroidales bacterium, assembly GCA_018400955.1. Classification (GTDB taxonomy): domain Bacteria; phylum Bacteroidota; class Bacteroidia; order Bacteroidales; family F082; genus CALAZZ01. The sequence continues at coordinate 18,060 of JAGYLH010000041.1, read as the reverse complement.
CAGGTTCAAAACCCAGCAAATCATGTCGGATAAGGTCGTAGTTGCGGATATCGAAACCGGCATCGCGCATGGGCGAGTCTAAAATTGGCAATAGCCACAAACAGCTTACACCCAACCCCTTCAAGTAGTCAAGTTTGGCAGTAAGTCCATCAAAATCCTTGTTGTACAAATCAACATACAAGGAGTAAACTACCGCATCCTTGTACCATTCAGGATTCAGGCTTTCATCTGCTTCTTTCAGGCTTTCAACTTCTTGTAAAAATGCATCCAGCAAATGCAGTTCTTTCTCCGGATACAAAGCTTCCCAATACTGCCTCAACAATTGTTTATTACTCATTTTCAATTTAATAAAGGTTATACACTTTAACATGCAAATATACGATTTGCGAATGGCTTCCCGAAGTAAAAGCCGTTTAGTTTTGTGTAATTTGCAGTGCAAACGATTACGGAAAAGTTTTCGAAAATGAAGCTATGCTTTTTAGAAAAAATTAACAATCGATTGCGGTCGATTTTTGGATTCGACTGGCCGAAAAGGTGGTTTTTGTATGCTGGATTTAGTATTTTTACGTCCCTATTGAAAATCACGTTCAAATCAATTGATCGACTATGAAGAAAGTTTTCCCTTTGATTTTTGTTTTGCTGCTTGGCTTTTGGCTAAGCATCGGTTCCCTGATCGCCCAAATTGACAAAGTTCGTGTTGAACCTCCGAATTGGTGGGCCGGCATGGCATGCTCCGAGTTGCAGTTGATGGAAAATACTAAAACACAGGTTTCGCTGGATTTCGCAAAGTCATATGGCTATTTTTCTCCAAATACTTACATTAATCTTGTCAACCAATCGGAAGAAGTCGGGAAAATGTTGAACCATCTGGTAAATAACCCCAAAAAGTATGGGCCACGAAACTAATCGAAGAAACCAATTGCCCCCCCTATGCGCGGGACCTTTTGCGAACTCATTATCTTACAGGTCTAAAAAACAGAAAAAAACGCACTAACATACAGATATAAGCAATGAAAAACATACTTTCCATCAGATTCATTTTTTCAGCTTTAGTCCTCATTTTATGTAGCTGGAGCATTACTTTTGGGCAAGCTTTGCAGGTAGCTCCCGAAAACCCAACCATCGACGACACCCTCCTCTTCACCTTTAATGCAGCCGAAGGCAATCAGGCCTTAATAGGGTATGAAGAGGCCGTCTATTTTCACGCCGGACTGATTACCGCCGGAAGCACAGGCACCCACGACTGGAAAATGGTTGTCGGGGTTTGGGGAAAGCATGATGAACGTACCATTATGCAACCAATCGGTGGTGATTTATATGAATTTGAGATTCATCCGCGTAGTTTTTTCAACATTCCTGAAACAACAGTAGTTCAGCAGATTGCATTCGTTTTCAGAAACGAAAACGGGACTTTTGTTGCCAAGACCAAAGCCAACGAAGATTTTCTGATGCCTGTAAATGGCTTTGTGCCTGCCGAATACAGTCCCGGCGAAATGTTGATCAGCGATAAGCAATACAAATCGCACCGCATTCTCAGCCACAATGCCTTGCTTGTTGACACCGATCAGGGAGCGCTTACGATCAGGCTGTTTGACCAAAACATCGTTGAAGTGGCCTTTCACCCCGAAGGTTTCGTTAAATTCGATTCGTCCAATGCGGTTGTTATGGAACCAAAAGACATTGAAATGCAACTCAGTGAAACTCCGTCCCAGCTAAAAATTGAACTTCCTAAACTAACGCTTCTGGTGGACAAAGACCCCCTGCTCATTCACTTTTATAAGCATGATAAATTGCTATTGAGCGAAGAAAGCGGATTTTTTGCGCGGGACATCAACCGGGGATTCCGCTTTAAGCTTTCTGAAAACGAAAGACTTTATGGCACAGGCGAGCGGGCCACCGGCATGGATTTAAGGGGTGAATATCTGGGGTTATACAACCGGCCACATTATGGTTATGAGTTGGGCGCCAAAGATTTAAACTACGTGATGCCCGTTGTGCTTTCATCCAAAAAATATCTTTTGCTGTTGGACAACCCCCGCCGGGGCTACCTCGATATGGGCCATTATGATAGTGATGTGCTTGAATTTGGTACCATCGGCGGCCCGATGAAGTACTATTTTATTGCAGCTGATGGCTACGATGATTTGTTGCACGACTACAGCAAACTCACAGGTTTTCAGCCATTGACACCCCGGTGGGCATTGGGCAATTTGCAATCGCGCATGGCCTACAAAACACAGGAAGAAACTACCTGGATTGTAAACCAGATGATCGAAGAAGACTTCCCCATTGACGCCATCATCATCGATTTTTATTGGTTTGGCGACAACATTATGGGCCATATGGGCCGCCTCGACTGGTTTTGGCAAAACTGGCCCGATCCTGTGGGTATGATGGCTGATTTTCGAAAAAAAGGCGTAAAAACCATTCTCATCACCGAACCCTATATTATTGACACACTTGAAAATTTTCGCATCACCTCCGAACTGGGGTTGTTGGCCACCGATACGCTCGGAAACACCTATGTTAACCGTGAATTCTATTTTGGGGACGCCGGGCTGATCGATATTTTTAAACCGGAAGCAGTCCAATGGTGGTGGGACCAATATGTTCCGCAAATTGAAAATGGCGTTGCCGGTTGGTGGGGAGACCTGGGTGAACCCGAAAGCCATCCGTCGGACATCATGCATGTGAATGGCATGGCCGATGAGGTGCACAATATTTATGCTCACTATTGGCACAAAATGATTTGGAACAACTACCGCAAAAGCTATCCTGACACACGCATATTTAATCTGAACCGAAGCGGATTTGCCGGATCGCAGCGCTATGGCATCTATCCGTGGACAGGTGATGTAGCGCGCAGTTGGGGCGGCTTGCAGGCGCAATTGCCGGCCATGCTGCACATGAGCATGAGCGGCCTGCCTTTTATTCATGCTGATGCCGGTGGCTTTGCCCTTGGCGAAAAAGATGAGGAACTTTATACGCGATGGTTACAGTTTGCCGCCTTTACGCCCATTTTGAGGCCTCACGGCTCGGGCATCCCATCGGAACCCATATTTTTCAATGATACCACCAAGCGTATTGTGCGTAATTTTATGAAACTGCGCCACGAACTGATGCCCTATATATATACCATAAGCTGGGAAAATTCCCAAACTGGACTGCCACTGGTCAAGCCGCTCTTTTTCTATCATGACGACCCGCTTTTTGATGCTTTTGACCAGGCCTATTATTTTGGCAAAGAGCTGCTGGTGGCACCAGTGGTCAATCCAGGTCAGCAAAGCATGAATATTCCCCTGCCCGAAGGCCACTGGTACGACTTCTTTAGCGGAAATTACTATCCGGGAGGTAAAACCCTGAATTTTAACCTTGCATATGAATCCATACCCGTATTTGCACGCGCCGGCAGCATCATTCCGCGTGTGGAGCCTGTGAACACAACCGATCATTACAGCTCAAGGCGCCTCTACCTCCACACCTATTTGCCCCAGGCAGATGGAAACATAAACGGCCAAATGTATGAAGACGATGGCTGGTCGTTCGGGGCTTTTGAAGATGGGGCCTATGAACTGCTCGGTTTTTCAGGCAAGACCGATCAAAATCAAATGCTGCTGACAATTTCCAGAAGCGGAAACGGCTATGCCGGCATGCCCGAATCGCGCCTGGTGGAATGGGTATTTTATGGCAACACCAAGGCCTTTAAGGGAGTAGTTGTTGATGGACGCAAACTTGAGAAAATAAAGGATGCAGATAAAAACATTGCCGGCTACTGGCTCGGCAATGATGGGTTGTGGCGTTTGCGCGCGCGCTACGATGGCCATGAGCAGCAATTTCATATCCGCTTTTAAAAGTGTTTTTTATTCAGAAAATTATTGAATTAATTGATATAGTGTAATTTAAATTTATAAACCAAAACTAAAGAATCCATGAAAACGATGTATCCTTTTTTAATTACTAGTGGCGTAATTCTCTTAATCGCTATTATTGTAGTGATGTTAACTTCCTGCGAGACACCTCAGAAACAGGTTGAAAAGCCAAAACCGTTATCAGAAGTTATCACACTGGAATGGGCGCAAAAGGCTGTTATTTATGAAGTAAACACCCGCCAGTTTACGCCCGAAGGCACCTTTAATGCTTTTGCTGAACACTTGCCCCGACTGAAAGAACTGGGCGTTGATATCCTGTGGTTTATGCCCATTCATCCCATTGGGGAAAAAGAACGCAAAGGCACTTTGGGCAGCTATTATTCCATCCAGGATTACAAAGCTGTAAACCCTGAGTTTGGCACATTTGATGATTTTAAAAACCTTGTTGCAAAAGCACACGAAATGGGCTTTTATGTGCTGCTCGACTGGGTGGCCAACCACACTGCCTGGGACCATCACTGGATGGATGAACATCCCGATTTTTATGCCCTGGATGAAAACGGCGAGATGATTGCCCCATTCGACTGGACCGATGTAGCCCAACTGGATTACAAAAACCCGGCGGTGCACGACGCCATGATCGATGCGCTTAAGTTCTGGGTAAGCGAAGCCAATATCGACGGCTACCGCTGCGATGTGGCCGGTATGGTGCCTACGCCTTTTTGGGAGCGCGCACGTATTGAATTGGACGCTATCAAACCTGTTTTTATGCTGGCCGAAGACGAAGGACAGGCCGACCTGATGCACAAGGCTTTTGATGCCAACTATGGCTGGGAACAGCACCATATTATGAACAATATCGCCAAAGGTGAATATGATGTTAACAGCCTTTGGACGTATTTCGAAAAAGTGGATACCATTTTCCCGGCTTCGGCTTACCGCATGTATTTTACTTCGAACCACGACGAAAACTCATGGAATGGAACCGTTTTTGAGCGCATGGGCGATGGCGCGCGTGCTTTTGCTGTGCTTACCTATACCATTCCTGGATTTCCGCTTATTTACAACGGGCAGGAAGCAGGCCTCAGCCACCGGCTCGAGTTTTTCGAAAAAGATGAAATTGATTGGTCCGACCCACAAGGTTTTGGCCCCTTTTACACCAAGCTGAATCAGATAAAAAAAGAAAACAAGCTGTTGTGGAATGCCGATCAGGGTGGCGATTTCAATAAGATTGAGATTGATAAAGCAAGTGAAGTATTTGCTTTTACACGCACGGATGGAAATGAAAAAATCGTAGTGCTGATCAACCTCACCGGCGAACTACAAAGCATAAATTTTGCTGATGGAAGTGTTGATGGCGACTACAATTGCCTGCTCAGTGGCGAAAGTGTAAGCCTTAAGCAAGGCTTATCACTTGAAATGGATGCCTGGGGATATTTGGTGTTGAAGTAGGAATTTAAATTGTCATTGCTGTCAACAACCAAAAGTATTGGCTGATTTTTCGAGATTCTCTTTTTCTTCTGAAATCTTTTTGAATGTTGAATATCGAACCAGCCTGACTGCGTTTGGCAGGCAGGTATCCAATATCGAATCTTGAAGTGGGAAAAAATCAAGATTCGAGATTCAGTATTCATTATTCGAGATTCCTATTTTTTAATCCTTTCTTTTGAATCATGAATGTCGAATATCCAATCTCGAATCTTGAAGTGAGATTCGAGATTCATTATTCGAGATTCCCTTCATTCATTCACATCAACCTCTTTTAATTCTTGGCCAAATACCAAAAATAGCCAGGAGACTGTCCAAAAAAGGCAGTCTCTTTTTTTGTGTTTGATTTTTGCTTTTTCCCTAACTTGCCCTCCCAAACCAAACCCTATGAAAGCATTTATTATTCCTTTTGTGCTGCTGTTGCTGGCCAGTGTTTCCGGTTGCAAAACCAACCAAAAACCAGTTGAAACTAAAAAGAACGAACAGGAACACACCGATCTTGTAAACCCCGTTTTTAGTCCGGGCCCTCCTGTGATCATTTACAAAACCAAATCGGACTACCGCGACAAGGTGGCTGTCACCCTTACGGAGGACAAAAGCAAGTTAAGCAGCTTTCCGGCACCATCTGATGTAATACAACAGGGAGAATTGGCATTGCCCATCGGGCTGGCTGATGGTTTTTTGTTGGATCAAAGGGGAATCAACGAACAGGTGGCATTCCTCAGTATGACTTATGCCAATTACAGCCACCTGGCCAAAACACCTGCTGCCGGTGAACTCATGGACATGATTCTGGATGCCGACCCGCTTGTTGAAATGTACCATTGTGGCAACAGCCAGGCATTTACCTCTATAGTTGATGAGCTGAATGCACTTATTCTTGCTGGAAAGTTAGATCGTTGCAGACGGCTGAAATAATCCCTGTCAAGTTTACAGCTATTGCTTTTTATCAGGTTTAACCGCTGAAAAACCGATACCATCCGGTTCCTTACCGGCAGCAAAATGTCCTGTAATTTCGAGTTTTTCCAAATCGATTCGAGTGACTACATCCGAACGGGTATTGGCCACATACACCGTATTGTTGTCAGGCACCACCAGGCCGATGGGTATGGATGTGCCTTCAAATTCAGCAAAATAACGCGTTTGGTCGGTGGCAGATGGTGGTGGTGGCATCATTTTTACCCTAGCTACCAACTGCCTGCTGCTTACATCAAAAACCGCCATATCGCCCGAACGGGCGTTGCTCACCACAAAGCGGCTGCCATCAGGTGTGAACCTGGCCCTTATCGGGAAATCTGCGCAGGGAATGGTTGCAAGCCTTTTCAAACTTTCTGCATCAAATACAGTGATTGTATTTTCGCCGCGGTTGGTTACCCACACTTCTTTTCCGTCAGGTGAAACATCAATTCCTTCGGCTCCTTCGCCACTATAAATATGGTCTGTCAGCTTACCAGTTTCCAGATTGAGCACAGCTATATTTCCAGTCCGGATACTTGGCACAAAAGCCTTTTTAAAATCCGGTGTGGCAGCAACCATATGGGAAACATCTTCCTGAGTCTGGATTTCCATAAGTATTTTACGTGATTCAATATCAACTACAAGCAGGCTTTGACTGCCCTCTGCTGTAACCAAAATATGCCTGGTACCATTTATCCACTGCATCCCATGAGGTCTGGTATGCCGGCCCAAATCGATGGTCGTAATCAAGGTCAAGGAGGCTACATCATAAACCGACAGACTATTGCCTGGCTCCTCTCTGTTTCCATAGTTGCAGACAACGGCAATCGTTCCGTCATCCGACACCTCCACCTCATGGGGTTCAATTCCGGTAGGTAAAACTGCCAGAACCTCACCACTCGCGCGATCAATAAAATGCACATCATTTCCACTTTTGTTCGAAACGATCAGTACACCTTGAAAAGTGGATTCCACCTGATTGAGGGAACCAACACACGCAGTCATCAAAACCAACATCAAAATAGCTGTTATTGTAGCAAAACTCTTTTTCATCATCTTATAATTTTGATTACGAAAGTAAGGTTTTTTAATAATCACCTCACTGTTATCAAGCCAATTTGCAAGACTCGCCACCACACTGCAACCGATTGTACTTCCCCAAGGTGCATTATCAACGCATTTGAACAAGCAAACACCAGACAAAATAGCTACTTTTGTTACCTAACATATACAATCTATAAACATGAAGCTTTTCAATCTATTTGCAGGACTCCTCTTTTCTGTTTCCATGATACAGGCCCAGGTCATCGTAACTGATCCGCCTTTCCCGACAGACGACCAGGCAGTAACAATTACCTTTGATGCCACACAGGGTAGCGGTGGCCTGGCAGGTTATACGGGTGATGTGTATGCCCACACAGGTGTGATTACCAATTTAAGCAACAGCGGCTCCGACTGGAAACATGTTGTTGCCGACTGGGGCGTTAACATTCCAAAGGCCAAACTGGAACGCATCGGAACCGATCTTTACACCCTGACAATAGAACCATCGATTCGAAATTATTACGGTGTGCCTGCATCAGAGTCCATTTTGCAAATGGCATTTGTGTTCCGAAGTGGAGTACAAGTGGGTGGTACATGGCTCGAAGGAAAAACCGAGCAAAACGGCGACATCTTTTATGATGTTTACGAAGCAGGCTTGCATGTTAGCATCCAATCGCCTGTGAACGGCAGCATCATCGAGCTGAACCAAAACGTTGAGGTGGAAGCATCGGCCAGCGAAGCCGACAGCCTGCTGCTTTATCTCAATGGAGGCTTGATTGCAGCTACTGCTGGAAATCAGCTTAGCCACACCCTGTTGGCTGATACGCCCGGTTCGCAATGGTTAAGGGTGGATGCCAAAACAGCCACTGAAATGGTTTCCGACTCGGTTTACTTTTTTGCGCGGGGCGATGCGCCTGTGGCTGCACTTCCCCAAGATGTAATTCCCGGTATTAATTATATTGATAACCAGACTGTAACACTGGTTTTGCATGACCCGCCTGCTTTAAAGGAATATGTTTTTGTGCTTGGAGATTTCAACGACTGGATGGTAAATGAAGACTTCTATATGAACCGAACCCCTGACGGCACTCATTTCTGGATCACCATTGATGAGCTGGAACCCGGCAGGGAATATATCTACCAATACTTTATTGATGGCGAATTGCGTCTGGCCGACCCCTACACCCACAAGGTAAGCGACCCTTGGAACGACCATTGGATTTCAAATACTACTTATCCCAATCTAATACAATACCCGGAAGACAAAACCACCGGAATTGCCTCCGTTTTGCAAACCGCCCAACAACACTACCAATGGGAAGTGGAAGATTTTGACCCACCGGCTGTAGAAAAACTGGTTATTTACGAATTGCACATCCGCGATTTTGTGGCCACCCGCGACATCAAAACCGTAATCGACACCCTTGATTATCTGGAGCGACTGGGTGTAAATGCTATCGAGCTGATGCCCTTTAACGAGTTTGAAGGCAACAACTCCTGGGGCTACAACCCCTCCTTTTATTTTGCCACCGACAAGGCTTATGGTCGCGCCAACGATTATAAAAAGTTTATTGACGAAGCCCACAAGCGCGGCATGGCCGTTATTATGGATGTGGTGCTCAACCACGCTTACACCCAATCGCCTATGGTGCAGATGTACTTTGACCCCAATGCCGGCCAATGGGGACAAACCTCGGCCGACAACCCCTGGTTCAACCAAAACTGCCCGCACGAACCCTGGTGCTGGGGTCATGATTTTGATCACGAAAGTATTTATACACAACAATTTATTGACCGATTCAATGCTTACTGGATGACCGAATTCAAGGTGGACGGCTTCCGCTTCGACTTTACAAAAGGCTTCACCAACAACCAAACAGGCAACCAGGGCTCAAGCTATGATGCCGCAAGGGTGGCCCTTCTCAAACGCATGGCCGATCACATTTGGAATGTAAATGAAAATGCCTACGTCATCCTGGAGCACTTTGCCGACAACCCCGAAGAAAAGGTACTGGCTGAATACGGCATGATGATATGGGGCAATATGAATTATGCCTACAACGAAGCCACTATGGGCTGGACTGCCAACTCCAATTTCAATTGGGTTTCGCATAAAGCACGCGGCTGGAGTGTGCCCCACCTGATTGGCTATATGGAAAGCCATGACGAAGAAAGGCTGATGTTTAAAAACAAGGAATATGGCAACTCAAGCAACCCCGCCCACGATGCCAAGCAATTGCATATTGCCACCAAAAGAAATGCTGCTGCGGCTGCCTTTTTCTTTGCCGTTCCAGGTCCCAAAATGATCTGGCAATTCGGCGAACTGGGCTATGACTATTCCATCAACCATTGCGAGGACGGCACCATCGACGACGGCTGCCGCACCAACCCCAAACCCGTTAAATGGGATTATTACGACAACTGGCAACGCCGCGATTTGTATAATTACTATAGTGAATTGATCCGGCTGAAAAAGGAATATGATGTGTTCAGCACCAACGACTTCAATATGACAGTTGCCGGCGCCCAAAAGCGTATCAACCTGAACCATCCCGAAATGTCGGTGGTTTTGGTAGGCAATTTCAGTGTTGAGCAGGGCAGCATGAACCCGGCTTTCCCTTTTACCGGCATGTGGTACGACCATTTCAACAACGACTCGATTAGCGTAACCGATGTGAGTGCCGCTATTGATCTGGGGCCGGGCGAATTTATACTATTTACCAGCAAAAAGCTGGATTCACCCACCTTTGTCGGACTAAACGAGACAGGCATGAATACTGAATTTCCGGTAATGATTTATCCAAACCCTTCAAACAGCTCATTCACCCTTGACCTGAACCTGACGCAAGGAAAGACCTTCGATATCAGGCTTATGAACGCACAAGGGCAGCTTTTGGAAGTTGTGCACCAGGGCAGGCTGCATGCAGGAGAGCACCAGTTTTTCCTTGGGGAAAAGAGTTCATTACCAGGAGGCATGTATTTTGTTCAGTTGTCAGATGGAATACGTACAGAGACAAAAAAGCTTATCAGGTTATAAAACCTTGAAATAATATGGATTCGATCCGTCATATTTACCGCATTGGTTATGGGCCTTCGAGCAGCCACACCATGGGGCCGTCGCGCGCCGCAACGATATTTAAGGCAAAAACGCCTGATGCCGAAAGCTATAGGGTTACGCTGTACGGTAGCCTGGCTTCGACCGGCAAGGGCCACTTAACCGATAAGGCAATCGTGGGTGTGATGCTTCCCAAGGCTGTTGAATTTGTGTGGGAACCAAAGCAGCGTTTGCCCCGCCATCCCAATGCCCTCAAGCTGGAAGCCTTCGATAAACAAGGAAAAACCACAACTGACTGGACCGTTTACAGTACAGGCGGCGGTGCCATTGAGGATGAAGCCGGATGGATCAAAAACAGTCTGGAAACAATTTATCCGGTTACCACCATGTCTGAAATCCTGAAATGGTGCGAAGAAAATGGACGTACATTCTGGGAATATGTGCAATTGCACGAGCCTGAAGATACTTTCGGCCATTTGCAGGAAGTGTGGGAAGTGATGCAGGATGCCGTCCGCAGAGGTATTGAAAACGAGGGCGTTATTCCCGGCGAATTGAAACTCGCCCGCAAGTCATCCTCCTATTTCATCAAGGCCCAAAGCCTGAAAGATTCGCTGAAAAGCCGCAGCCTCGTTTTTGCCTATGCCCTGGCCGTATCCGAAGAAAACGCCACGGGCGGCAAGGTGGTAACAGCCCCCACCTGTGGCTCGAGCGGTGTGTTGCCAGCTGTTTTATACCATGCCAAACATGCCCATGGTTTTTCCGACACCAAAATTGTAAAAGCACTTGCGACAGCCGGTTTGATTGGCAATATTGTAAAAGAACACGCCTCTATTTCAGGTGCCGAAGTGGGATGCCAGGGCGAGATAGGCACCGCCTGTGCGATGGCCTCAGGGGCTGTGAACCAGCTTTTTGGCGGCTCGCCACAGCAAATTGAATATGCCGCCGAAATGGGCCTGGAACATCACCTGGGCCTTACCTGCGACCCCATTGGCGGGTTGGTGCAGGTGCCCTGCATCGAGCGCAATGCCCATGCTGCTGCGCGTGCCCTCGATTGCAATATGTTTGCCCTGCTTTCGGATGGAAATCATTTTGTGTCGTTCGACAAAATTGTGCAAACGATGAAGGAAACCGGCAAAGACATTCCCAGTTTGTACAAGGAAACAGCAGAAGGTGGCCTTGCGCGATTTGCCAGGAAAGTTTGAGGCGGCGAGCGAAGATTACGAACTGATGAAGGCCCATGACGTTATGGAAAGACACTAATTATAAAAACTTTAGCACCATCGGCAGGTCATTTGCGACTTTTTAGCCTACTCTATATAATGCATTGTGATAATTTTTTATTTTTACAGTGTAAAATGGCCGAGTCATCATGAAACCTAATAAGTAGCAAACTCAAAACCATATTTAAGTACGTTGCGTAATTCAAGTGTTGGGTGCAGGTGGTTTTGTAAAGTGATTAGCCGTTAAAAACCACAACATGAAACAAATTATAATTCTTTTTGCAACCTTCACCATCAGTTTTGTGCATGTTGCAGGTCAATCCTGTCTTCCTAATGGCATCACCTTTTCTTCACAGGAACAAATTGATGCTTTCCAATTTGGATACCCTGACTGTACTATTATTGAGGGGAGTGTGCATATTTCAGGAGATGATATCACCGATCTTAGCGGGTTAAGTAATCTGGATACTATTTTGAGCAACATCTTAATATTGCAGAATATTTCCCTAAATAATTTGACTGGACTGGGAGGTCTGAAACACATTGGAGGCAGCCTTATAATTCACGAAAATAATCTACTTAATAGCCTTCATGGACTTGAATTATTGAGCACTACCGGAGGTGACCTATCAATTAAACATAACCAAAAATTGATTAGTCTGGCAGGTTTAGATAATTTGGTACATATCGGAGGCAGCTTTTCATTAAAGAGTAATTATATGCTCTCGGGTTTTAATCAATTGCAAAACCTGGATAGCATTGAGGGTTCTTTATACATAGAATATAACAACTTGACCAGCCTTACAGGGTTTGAAGATTTGAGTTTTATCGGGGGTAATATTTCGGTTTTTGGGGAATCCTCACTGACCAGCCTGATGGGGCTTGAAGGCTTAACTGCCTTCGGTGGCAGTATCAAATTGTGGAATAATAGTTCCTTGACCAGTTTGATGGGTTTGGAAAATCTGATTTCTCTTGAGGGAGGGCTTGAAATCTCTGATAACAACTCCTTAGTTAATTTGACTGCTCTTGGCAATCTGAATTCGATCGGAGGGAGCCTCAATATTTTGAGCAACAACGGGCTTATTGATCTGATAGGGTTAGATAGTTTAATATTTATAGGAAGCGACTGTGAAATATCCCGTAACGATGCCCTGACAAGCTTTGCAGGGCTTGATGGCTTGACAAACATAGGGGGCAGTTTAAGAATAGATGATAACTATTCCCTTGTCGATCTGTCTGGTCTGGACACTTTGACATCCATAGGGGGAAACTTGATAATAGAAGATAATTATAACCTTATCAACCTTAATGTTCTGCATGGATTGGCATCAATAGGTGGCAGCTTGTTAATAGAAGATAACTTTAACCTTACCAACCTGAATGGTCTGGATGGATTGACATCGTTAGGGGGCAGCTTGTTAATAAATGATAACTTTTCCCTAAATAGCCTATCAGGTTTAGAAGGGTTAAACTTAATTGGTGGTAATATTTCCATAGAGCGGTGCAATATGTTACCTAGTCTGTCGGGTTTAGATAATATAATTGATGTAGAAGGGGAAATATCGATAATTGACAACAACAACCTTGCGAGTCTGACTGGGCTAGAAACTCTTACTTCTGTTGGAGGTAGTCTGTCCATAGAAGGTAACCCCTCCTTAACAAGCTTGGAGGGCCTGGAAGGCTTAACCTCAATCCTGCGTGGACACCTTCGTGTAATCTTTAACCAAAGCCTCATAAGCCTGAAAGGTCTGGAGAACCTGGCTTTTATTCAGCTTTGGCTTTATATTATCTCAAACCAATCCCTAACGAACTTGACAGCTCTGGAAAACCTTAATTACGTCATTGGAGTGAATATAAACCACAACAACGCCCTGACAAGCCTCACTGGACTGGAAAATCTACCTGGCCAGATTTTTTTTGAGCTTGATATTTCAAATAACACTTCATTATCTGTTTGTGAAGTTAAAAGCATCTGCGATTGTTTGGCTGCACCAAATGGAACAGTCAATATTAACAACAACTCCTTAGGTTGCAACAACCCCGACGAGGTTTTGGCAGCATGTGGGTACAATAGCATTAACGAGTCTTTGGATGAACCTGATTTCAAAATATTTCCAAATCCTTTCACAGATTATTTGAGCATTGAGATTTTGATGGAGAAAACTGAAAAGGCATTCATTACTATGTACAATAATATGGGAAAACAGGTAACAAAACCCATATTAAAAAAACTGGAACCAGGTTTAAACTACATGCATTTGGATGCGTCTTCAATTACTCCCGGTTTATATTTCCTTAAACTGCATATTGGAGAAGCAATGATAATACAGAAAATTATTAAATATTAAAAGACCAAGCACTACCATAACGCGGATGATCGTTTGCAAACAAGTCCCCCATGATTCAAAAAAAAAGCCCTATTTGAAAAAAAACTGGCAGCATCGGGCAAGTCATTTGCATCTGCTTTCCGGCCCCACTTTTCATCTGCTGCATTTTTCCAATTTTAACGCCACGAATTAAAAATTAAGGCATTTTGCGACAAGCAAGCATCAACAGCGAAATTGCAAAGACCGAAACAAAATAGCAGCTATGAACAACAATCATGATGAACGCATGGCGAAGATGACATTCGCTTCGGTATATCCACACTATCTGACAAAAGTGGAGAAAAAAGGCAGGACGAAAGAAGAACTGCATCAGGTGATTGCGTGGCTTACCGGTTTTGACGAAAAAAAACTGCAAGCCCTTATGGACGAAAAAGCAACTTTTGAATCTTTCTTTCAGCAGGCTACCCTGAACCCCTATGCGCACCTCATCAAAGGGGTTATTTGCGGCATCAGGGTGGAGGAAATCGAAAATCCACTAACGCAACAAGTAAGGTTCCTGGACAAGCTGGTGGACGAACTGGCGAAGGGCCGCAAGATGGAGAAGATTTTGCGCACTGGGTAGCGTGCCTGGCAAATGATTGTGTTGTAAAAAGGCAGTAAAAAACGAAAGCCGACTAACAATCCCTCTATCCAGCCTGTCAAACAAGGAATATTTACTTAAAAGACTGTAAGAGAGCGTAATTGTGATGGCCAATGTATTTCATAGCTTTTTCATTTTCTTTACTGATCATTGAAAATAGGTCTCCATACACAGAAGCATAATTCATTTTTCTAATAATAATGTCTAATATTCCTTTGTATTAACTATTTGTAATAAATGGATGGATATGTATTTAGCCTGATTAATTCATAAAATTTCGTTACGAGGTGTTCAAATACCAAGTAATACGACCAACCACATGATTTTTTAATGAGGGAATAGTGAATTATTTCCGAACTAAAAAAATCGAGGACGGGTGCAGTGCGCAGGTAGTTGGACATCGTAGTAGAAAATTTGGGAATTAATCAGGTTAGGTTTGTAAATGTTTGTGGGCACAATAAACCTAAAAATTAAAATTAATTTATTAAATTGATATTCTGTGCATTACAATACTTTTTTAACGAATTCTTACCCTCAAGGTTCCGAATTACTTTTTTTAGAAAGTTTCTTTATAGATTTGTCAAACAAAATCAAGATTAGTCAGTTGGCTTTAAAGGATGATATTACATGAAAATAAAGAAGGAATAAAACACCATGACTATTATTAAAATACCCTCTGTTAAAAATGAACCTAAGTTTTCATTAACCTTTCTGATTTTATCTGTTCTGTTAATGCATTATTCTATTGTGTATGGTAACAACAGCAAAATAGATTCTTTGAACAAGGCTCTAACTGAAGCCAGCAATGACTCGATTAGGTATGAAATAAATTTAAATATAGCACTGCAATTGGAAGCTACAGATTTTGATTCAGCAATGATTTATTATAATAATTGTATTGATATTGCTAACACAAATAATTGGACTTCAAAAAAAGCACAAGCCTTCATCAATATTGGTTACGCCTATATGTATGAGAAACATTCGAAAAGAGCTGGAGAGTTTCTATCTGAAGGTCTTAAATTATATATGGAGGCCAATGATAGCGTTGGTATAATGAGGAGTTATTATAATCTGGGCTATTTTTATGGAACATTTGAAGATTTTCCTAAAGCCATTGAAAATTTCAGAAAAGCAGAAGAGTTTGCCCAAGTGTTAAAACAAGAGAAACTATTAGCAAACATTTTCAATAATTTGGGACTGATGTACAACTACATTGGACAATACTATTTAGCAAATAAGTATAATTTTAAATCACTTGAACTAAGCGAAAAAAATGGAGACAAAGCTGTTGGCTATACACACATTAATATTGGACTAAATTTTCGTGAAGAGGGAAATTTTGAAGAAAGTATTGAATATCACTTAAAAGCCCTGGCTATCTTTAAAGAAAGTGGTGAGAAGCAGAATATTGCTCTTTCGCTGAAAAGTATCGGTGATGATTATTTTGACTATAACCTTGATAGTGCGATACGATATTATAATAAAGCTTATTTGATTTATAAAGAACTAAATGATATTGTATCTATTTCCAGACATTTCATGTTGTTGGGTAATATAAATTATAAGCGGAATAACCTTAAAGCTGCGGATTCAAATTATAAAAAAGCAATTGAAATTTTTCCGGCAAACGGAAGCAGGAAACTTTTGTTTTCAATTTACTCAAACATAGTTGAATTAAATCTGCACCTGATTGATTCTGTCGGCGCCAACAGACTACAATTGCTCAGAGAAACTTTAAGCTATGCCAATAAAATGAATGAAATTGCCTTGGAAATTGGGTCCTTCAAAATGGAAACAGAAAGTTATGAAAAACTCTACAGAACCTATATGAAATTTGGCGATTCCCAACAAGCCATCATTTACGCCCAAAAATATATCCATGCAAAAGATTCTCACTTTTCTGAACAAAAACAAAAAACAATTACTGAACTGCAAACGAAATACGAAACCGATAAAAAAGAACTTGAAATCAGTCTTCTCAACACCGAGAAGGAATTGATTAACACAGAATTGGCACAGAGTGATTCACAACGAAAAATCCAGCTAATAACGATCCATGTGCTTATTATAGGATTTGTGGTGGTCTTCATTTTTATCTTCATTATCCTTAAATTTTATCGACAAACAAAAAGATCTAATAGCAAATTAGTAAGTCAGCATGATATTATTTCAAAACAAAAGGAAGAAAAAGAAGTATTGCTGAAAGAAATCCATCACCGGGTAAAAAATAATCTCCAACTCATTTCGAGTCTGCTTAATTTACAAACTCAAAACATTGAAGACGAATCAATTATTTCCGCTATTGCAGACAGTCAAAGCAGGATAGAAGCAATGGTCCTAATTCACCAAAAACTATATCTGGGAGCCAATATATCAAGCGTTGATTTTAAGGATTATACATTACAATTACTTGATCAGATTTCGGGGCTTTACCCCGAGCTAAAAGAGGTGGAAAGAAAAGTTATTGCCCACGACATTAAGCTTGATATAGACACATCAGTACCCATTGGGTTGATACTAAGCGAATTGATTACCAACGCTTTTAAGTATTCATTTGCCAATAAAAAAGGATCAATTGTCATCACGCTTACAAAAGATGAGCATGACTATGTGCTGGTGGTTCATGACAGTGGTCCCGGACTACCTAAAGATTTTGACCCATCAACAACATCAAGCATCGGATTGCATCTGGTACGACGGCTTAGTCGGCAACTATACGGAACCTCCCGTTACGAGTATGAAAATGGATCGAAATTTATTATTAATTTTACGGACACTTTAGGAAGAAGGAAAAAGGAATAATGGGAAAAGTTAAAATACTTGTTGTAGAAGATGAAATTATAATCGCAGATGATATTTGTAATATATTATCAAAACTGGGATATGATGCACTTGATCCGGTAATTAATTACACTGAAGCTATTGAAGCCCTAGAAAAGTATCAACCTGATTTAGCCATTTTGGACATACAACTTGCTGGCAGTAAAGATGGTATCGATTTAGCCTGGAAGATAAAAGAGGATTATGAAATGCCATTCATTTTCCTGACCTCAAATGCTGACCCCACAACTGTTGAACGTGCAAAAAAAGTAACTCCGCCAGCCTATTTGGTTAAGCCCTTTAACAAAGATGATTTATATACATCCATCGAAATGGCTTTGTATAATTATTCAAGTAGCCTTGAAGTTTCAAAATCTGCGACCACAGAAAACAAAGACATTATCATTAAAGATGCCTTTTTTATTCGGAGTAATAATTTGTTTCATAAGGTGAAGTTTGCTGATATTACCTATGTAAAAGCTGAACACGTGTATGTTGAAATTTACACAAAAACTGATAAAAAGCATTTGTTAAGGGGTAGTTTAACAGAATTTTCTGCAAAATTACCTGATAACTTCTTCCGTACACATCGCAGTTTTATCATTAACCTTGACTTTCTGGAGGCCATCAATTATTT
>JAGYLH010000040.1 GCA_018400955.1 Bacteroidales bacterium | reverse complement strand
GCATCGGCATTGATGCCGGTACCTATGGCGGTGCCTCCCATATTCACTTCAAGAAAAAGGGCTGCTGAGCTGTTGAGTATTCGCACTTCCTCTTCCATGGTAACGGCAAAGGCTTCAAATGTTTGGCCGAGTGTCATAGGCACAGCGTCCTGCAACTGGGTGCGCCCCATTTTGATAATATGTCCAAATTCTTTGGCTTTCAAGTGCATGGATTTGGTCATTTCCTGAAGCACATTCACCAGCTTTTCATTGGCCCTGATCAGGGCAATCTTGATAGCTGTCGGGTAAGCATCATTGGTGGATTGAGACAGGTTTACATGGTTGTTTGGGTGACAAAATTCGTATTCACCGCGCTCCTTCCCCATTATTTCGAGTGCCCGGTTGGCAATCACTTCGTTGGCATTCATATTGGTGGAAGTCCCCGCGCCGCCCTGAATCATATCAACTACAAAATGGGAATGGTATTTATTGTCCAGAATTTCGTTACATGCCTTGACAATGGCATTTGTTATATCACTACTCAGAAGGCCCAGCTCATGGTTGGCCTTAGCCGCAGCCATTTTTACCATAGCCAGCGCATCAATGAAATCGGGGAAAAAGTTTAGTGTGATACCACTGATGTTGAAGTTCTCCAAAGCCCTGAGTGTTTGGATGCCATAATAGTATTCGTAAGGCACATCGCGATCGCCCAAGAGGTCGTGCTCGCGTCGCGTTTTCCCAGATTCATATTGGGCTGTGGAATTGATTGCCCGCGCATTGGCATAGCGCATGCGTCGTGAAACCACCTTGGTGATGTTCGACAAGGTAACCACGGCAATGGAGGCCGAATGACGAAACAGTTCACTGTCAATAACCAGGGCAATACTTTTTTCTTTTGCCCGCGCTGTGGTGGAATGGGGTGAGTCTTCCATCAATGAACCTTCGCCTAAAAAGTCGTAGCGTACGAAATTGGTTATGGGGATTTCTTCTCCAAAAGGTGTGGTTTTGTATAGCTCTACCCGGCCATCGACAATAAGAAACAACTGCTTGCGTGGGGAATTCTCCCTAAAGAGCATCTCTCCGGTTTCATAAACTGTTTCTACAGCTTCTTCGGCAATTACCCTTTTCTCTTCTTTGCTCAAGCCACGAAACAACTCAATATTGTTTACCAACTCAATCTTTTCATTTATAGTCATTTGATACATATTTATCAGAGAATACTTTATTGTTAATTAATTAACAAAGATACGAAAATTAGACCACCTGCTGTTTCGGTTAACAGCAAATAGCAGAATTAAAGCTTTAGCTTGGATTAAAAATTTGAGGCAGTGCTTGTGACAATTATAGCAACTGTTAATAGCTAAGCCTGCTTTTTTGATTCAGTAAATCAATGAACGCAAAGATTCTATGAAAATAAAACCATTAGCGCAAATATCATTTGGCAGTTTCTGAAGCTCCTTCCTACAATTTTGAAAATACTTCTTTAAAATCTCAAAACTTTCTTTCTCACTTTCATTAATTTTAAAAAATATACGGTGACCTGCTGTTTCATCGCATAATCCTTTTTCCTTCTTTATTTGAAGCCGATTCCAGTGAATTCAATACTCTTTCTTTAAAATCACTCTTTGTCTTAATTTCTGATATTCTATCATATATCTTTTGAAAATCAATGTCGTGAATTGGATTCTCAATTTCATCTAATAGAATTTGATAATTATCAATCTGCCCGTGCTCAATTACCTTAAAAACTAAATCTGGCTCATTATCAAACAATCTGTAGAGCATTTCATTACTCCATTGTGAATATTCAATGTTCGAAATGCATGATTTGTCAAAGGTTCCTAAAAAGTCTTCTATCATTTGAAAAGTCAAGCTATCCAAGTTAGCATTGACTATCTTCACTTTTTCAATGTCACATTTTTTGTAGTCGATCTGCGCGAACACTACCGATAGCTTCAAAATCAGAACAATTATCAATATTATCTGATTCATTCTTGTTTTTTGCATGACACACAACTCAATATTTCAGCAGCTTAGCATTGAGACGCTCACCTTCGCTTTGTACCTCAACCAGGTACATACCAACAGGCAGGAAGTCAATATTAAGCTTTTCGGAAGTGAATGCATTTTGCTCAAAAACCAAATCCCCCAGGGTATTGTAAATTCTGAGTCCCTGATGGTTGTCGATTTTCAAATGTATCGCATCAGAAGCCGGATTCGGATAGAAAAACTGATTGTTTTCGGCAAATCCAATTTCCGGATTGGAAAGAAATTGATCGTCATATCGCATAATCAACCCGTTCCATGCTGCTATCCAGCCTTTGCTGCCATCCAGAAAAAGAAACAGGGATTTGTAGGGTCAACCGATGTATGTTCCATCCTTACTATCCAGGTCTCACCACTATCTTCTGTAACTGCAACAAAAGCATCATCATAAACCGCAACAGCTTCGGTTGGGGAATACAATGTCAGGTGATTGATTTCGTAGCCAGCAATTTTCTCAGCTTCGGACCAACTATCGCCGCCATCATCAGTATGCATCACCCCCATTCCCTGAACACTGATCATCCCATTGTTCTCGTCGAAAAAGCTCAGGCTCAAAATACGATTGGTACTGTTGTAATTCAGCTGTTGCCAGCCAAAGCCTCCATCGCTGGTTTTAAATAACATGGTTTGATTCTGAGGATTCCTTGCAGTTAAAAATCCGGTACTGGCATCCACAAAATGAAACATTCCATTAAATGCAAGTCCCTCGCCAACTACCAGGCTCATTTCCATCCATGTCACTCCCCAATCTGTCGATTTTATCATTTTCATATCACTGGAAATCATATAGATTGTCCCATCAGGCAAAGCATTCACCTTATGAAAGGTATAAGGGAATCCCGTATTGGTGAGATTCCAGTTTAAGCCACCATCTGCTGTGTGATAAATTTTTGAATTCGTGCTTGGAGCCCATCCCCTGAGCTCGTCAGCAAAAGCTATTGAGTAAAAGTAACTGCCAGAAAAAAGACTATCAAAATGAACCGGTTCCCAGTTTTGACCACCATTGGCAGTCCTCAATATACCTGCTCCCCAATGAAGAAGTGAGCCGACAAAACCAATATCTTCATTCAGGAAATAAATACTTCTCCAGGAATCTGTATAGCCTTGTATCATATTTGTCCAGTTATTGCCGCCATCAGTACTTTTGACCAAGCTGGGCCCAAAACCGGATGCAACAATAAAGTCATCCCCATCCCAGCTGAAATCGGTATATGCGCCACCTGGAAACATTTGAATCGGAGAGGATTCCCAACTTGTGCCACTATCTGCGGTAAAGTAAATACTGCTGTATGACATCAACATTCCGTTGCTTGCATCACTGAATTGAATCCGCCTCACATTACTTCCGTCAGAGCGACCCACTTCAAAATCCTGCCAGCTTTGGCCACCATCCATACTTCGATAGGCCTTAAACACCACATGGGTAGAATCGTAATTTACCATATGGCTCGTAGCTGCCACCCATATCTGATCTTCATCTATTACATCCATATAGGCAATAGATTTGACTTCATCGGGCACGGTCAGAAATTCCCAGCTGTCGCCGCCGTCCGTGGTCTTGAGCAATCGGGGAATGGTCCCTGAATACGTGATGTGGCCGGCGATATAACCAACTTCAGGGGAGGCAAATTCTATGGCCACACCATAAATGCCTGTTGCGGGCATTTCCTGCCAGTTGAGCCCTCCATCAGTTGTTTTCATCAGGATATCGTTGGTGCCGACCACCCAGCCCAGCTCTTCATCAATTAAATGGGCATTCACATAGTCGCCATACAATTGCTTGTGGGTATAGTTCCAGCTTTCACCGGCATCGAAGGTCGTAAGGATGTGGCTCCAGGCCACAATGATGCCGTGGTTGTTGTCCCTGAAATCCACAAAGCGGATCTGAACACCTGCAACAGGAAACTCGAGTTCCTGCCAGGTTTGGCCCCCATCAAAGGTGCGGAGCACCATGGAATTGTTGCCCACCACAAACCCGGTATCAGCCGAGGGGAAACTCACAGCATGCATAGCGTTAAAAGTAGGATTGGGGTTTAGCATTGTCCATTCCTGGGCCATAATTGTACTGATCGACAGCAAGGCTGCTGCAATAAGCATCTGGAATTTCTTTGTTGTTGCTTTCATAATGAAGGAGGGTCTTTGGTTTGTAGTTGGGTTTGGACAAAGATAATGAAATCTTGTTTCAATATTAGAATAATTTATTTCAACTAATATTAACTGAAATAAGCTTAAAAAGTATTCTATTTGACCTAAGTGCCAATATAGTTAATCATGATTCCAGCTGATTTTGAATCATATAGACACATAAGGCACACTAAGACATTCTTATTTCATACAAGGCACCAAATGTCCTTGGGTGGTGTACATCTCGCGCATGCAGCTTACGGTCAGGCATGAATGCACGGGCAAAACACCAACTATATCGCCTGGTTTTATTCTATTCATATAATGATCGGGCATGTTCAAAATACCATGCTCCTGAGAAAGACCGGAAAGCCACGCCCCTGCTATGGGCTCGCCCCATCCGGCATCTGTAAGCTCCACCACATAGCCATACATACGAAAACCCTTATCGGCCTCGATAAACTCCTTGGAAAAATGAACCGCACCGCCATAAACTACCACCTGATTCCTTTCGGGATGAACGGCCACCACCGGACAAGCTATTGCTACAGCGATATCAGACAGTTGGCAAGCCCCAATATGATATTGCATTACATCATAAAACACAAAATTCCCCGGACGCCATTCATCAAAAGGAGGCAGTTCGCTGAGCATGGAGCAGGAAGGCGTGTCGCCCCAGCTGAGCAGCAAATCGCTGTTATCAAGATACAGCCGCAGGCTGTTCATCTGATCGTATGCTTTGGCAGTGAGCGCAGCAATGGCATCAATACCCCGGGTGTTGTATGTTTGTCCGGCATGGGCCAGCAAACCTTCAGGGTGCATCAGCGGGAAGTGGCAAATACGCTTATACACCTGCTTTACCTTTTCGGAATTGTCCATAGGTATTCCGGTCCGACCGGCACCAACATCCACTTTAATATAAACACCCAGTTCATTTTCAAGCAAGCTGCCAAGCTGATCAACCACCTTGGCAGATTCAACAACTACCTTCAGCTTGATGCTTTTCGCCAGGCGGTTCAGTTCAGTAATCTCAGCCAAATTCATCGGAAAGGCAATGCAGATATCATCCCAGCCATGCGCTGCGAAATACCTGGCCATACTTACCGAAGAAACAGTAATGGAAGTGATGCCCTCCTGCATGAACCAGTG
Source organism: Bacteroidales bacterium (assembly GCA_018400955.1). Classification (GTDB taxonomy): domain Bacteria; phylum Bacteroidota; class Bacteroidia; order Bacteroidales; family F082; genus CALAZZ01. The sequence continues at coordinate 26,286 of JAGYLH010000040.1, read as the reverse complement.
GCCAACCATACCCGATTGGTGGGTTTTAAAATGCGGCCTGAAACGGACACCCACTTGTTGTGCTTTGGCAGCCATCCGCTTGATATTGTCCTTACAGATAATTTCGTTGAGAAGAAGTGTGGGTTTGTGTATTTGAATTGGCATGGATTTCATTTTTAGTATCACCCAAACAAAAGTACATTTTTCAACGAAGAACCTTTGTGCTTTCCGGCAAGAATAACTTATAAATTAAGAAGTGTATTGCCATATTGTTTTTGACAAGAAATTATGTAACTTGCGCTGAATAAACCCCAATGCCCCGCCCAGCATGTGGAACCTGCACAAACATCCATTTCTACGGCTGCTTTTACCCTATGCAATAGGTATTTGGTTGGCCATACAATGGCCAGGGAATCTCAATTCCGTGCTGTTGTGGGTGCTGCTGGGCATGGGATTGCTGATGATGCTTTCAGCACGTTTTCTGATTGTTTCCTATAGATTTCGCTGGCTGTTTGGTTTTGGCCTCAGCCTCTTTCTGTTCGTTTTTGGGCTAGTCTATACCAATTCCCGTGCTGCTGATAGCAATCCCCGCCATTTATTGCATGCCGGACATGATTACTCTTTTTATCTTATTCGAATTACTGATCCGCCCGAAGCCAGGGAAAACACCATCAAGCTTATTGGCGAACTGCAAGCCGCGGGCGATAGCCTTTCTATCAAGGCTTTGCATGCCCAAATCATGGTGTATGTGCAGCGAAACCCTGAAAGTGAACAATTGCAATATGGCGACCTGATCATGTTTAGCAAAGCCCCCGAAGTGGTGCCCGCCCCCCAAAACCCTCATCAGTTTGATTACCGTAAACATTTAGCCACCAAAGGTATTTATCACCAGGTTTTCCTTCGCGAAAAAGATTGGAAACTAAATGGCAAGGGCTATTCAAACCCTGTTTATGTGCTGGCTTATAAACTCAGGAACCATTTATTGGCCAGTCTTCAGAGAAATGGTATTGAAGGTGATGAATATGCTGTGGCCTCTGCCATATTGCTTGGCTACGACGACCATTTGCCCCGCCATCTGCGCAAAGGCTATGCAGCTGCCGGGGCCATGCATGTGCTTTGTGTTTCGGGGCTGCATGTGGGAATTATTTTCATTTTACTCAATTTCCTACTCGGCTTTTTGAACAAAGGTCGAAAAGCAAAAACCTTTAAAACCATACTCCTCTTACTGTCCATTTGGTTTTATGCTTTGCTTACAGGCCTCTCCCCATCGGTAAACCGGGCTTCGGTAATGATAAGTTTTGTATTGCTTGCCCAATTGCTCAATCGAAAAGGCAATATCATAAACTCCTTATCCGCATCGGCACTGCTGCTTTTGGTGGCCAACCCCTACACCCTACTGCATATTGGATTTCAACTGTCCTATACAGCCGTTTTAGGTATTGTACTTCTTCAGAAACCAATTCACAATATATTCTATATCAAGAACAAACACCTGGATAAATTGTGGGAAATAACCGCCCTGTCGTTTGCGGCCCAGTTGGGAACTACGCCCCTGGCTGTATATTATTTCAATCAGTTTCCGATGTATTTCTGGCTCAGCAACCTCTTTCTGGTGCCCCTTTCATTTGCTGTAATTGTCGCAGGTATGAGTTTGCTAATGATTTCTTTTGTGCCTTTCCTATCAAAACTACTTGGCCTTGCTACTTCCGGCCTGCTGTTTGTGCTCAACACCATCATACAATGGATCGAAAGCCTGCCCATATCCACTTTGCAAGGCCTTTACCTCAATCCGGCAGAAGCCTTACTTATGTATGTCCTAATTGGCCTGGCATTGTTGCATATAAATAATGGACTGCGCAAACCCGTTATTCCAGGACTGCTTGTATTGCTACTGTTGGTCAGTTCCTTTGGCTGGCGCACCACCCAAAACAACGGGGCACATAAATTCATTGTCTATAGCATACCCAATAAAGCCGTTTACGATTTTATTCATGGCAGGGAGCATATAGTGATGGCCGACAGCAGTGATATGTACAATGAATTTATTACTGGTTTCAACCTGGAAGGCAACTGGACGCGGCACGGTTTGTCGCGAAGCCCCGCCTATTTTGGAGTCGAAGACAAGCTGCTGCAACACCCATTTGTTTACAAAAACGGATTGTTGTTGGCGTTTGGGCAATATAAAATGGCCCTTTGGCGGGGCAGGAATGCTTGTCAGTCGCTGACAGAAGGCCCATATGCCATTGATTTGGTAATCATTGGTGGCAATACAAGGGAAAACCTCGAAAGCCTGCTACAGTGTTACGATTTCAAGCAATTGGTCATCGACTCAAGTATGCCTCGCTGGCATCGGCAAGCATGGACCACAGCACTCGAAAACAAAAACATCCCTTATTATGATGTAAGCCAAAACGGTGCTTTTGTGTGGGATTTGAAGGCTGCCCACAAGTGAGATTTCCTTTTGGGTTGGATGGAAGCGAGTTCAATTTAGTCATCCATCCACACACACAAAACCGGCCTCTGCAAAGCAGAAGCCGGTTTGATTTTTTAAATTAGCGCAGGCTATCTGATAGCAAAAACTAACGTGCGTACTTAAAGCCCTTGCCGAGGTAGCGGGCTGTGTTGCCCAGCATTTCTTCAATGCGGATCAACTGGTTGTATTTGGCAATCCTGTCGGTACGGCTGGCCGAACCTGTTTTGATAAGGCCTGTATTCAGGGCTACAGCCAGGTCGGCAATTGTGGTATCTTCTGTTTCGCCCGAACGGTGGCTCATCACGGCAGTGTAAGCATGACGGTAAGCCATATTCACTGCATCAATGGTTTCGGTGAGTGATCCGATCTGATTCACCTTCACCAATATGGAGTTGCCCACCCCTTTTTCGATGCCCATGCCAAGTCGTTTCACATTGGTCACAAACAAATCATCACCAACAAGCTGTACCTTGTCGCCCATACGGTCGGTCATTAGCTTCCAGCCATCCCAATCATCCTCGGCCATGCCGTCTTCGATGGATATAATGGGATATTTCTTCACCCAATCAGCCCAATAATCAACCATTTGTGCTGGGCTTAGTTTGTCGCCGGTGGATTTGTGCAAATGATATACATTTTCATCAGCCAAAAAATACTCAGATGATGCCGGATCGAGTGAAATAAAGATGTCTTCACCAGGCTTGTAACCAGCGTTTTCAATAGCCTGTAATATCACAGTAACGGCCTCTTCGTTGGATTTCAGGTTGGGTGCAAAACCGCCTTCATCGCCCACGTTGGTGGAATAGCCTTTTTTCTTGAGCACTGTTTTCAGGTGGTGAAACACTTCTGCACCCATACGGATGGCTTCGGTAAAGGATGAAGCGCCAACGGGCATAATCATAAACTCCTGAAAATCGATGCTGTTATCAGCATGCGATCCACCATTGATAATATTCATCATCGGAATGGGCAGGGTGTTGGCACCAACGCCGCCAATATAGCGGAAAAGGGGTTGGTTGGTCTCTTGTGCAGCAGCATGTGCTACAGCGAGGGAAACGCCCAGTATGGCATTGGCTCCGAGGTTTGCTTTATTGGCAGTGCCGTCGAGCTCAAGCATTTTCATATCAATCTCACCCTGGTCGGTGATATAATAGCCATGCAATTCGTCAGCAATAATGGTGTTTACATTCTGTACTGCTGGTACCCGCGCCCAAATAGGCATCCCTTATCGCCATGCGCAGCTCAACAGCCCTCGAAGACACCGGTGGATGCTCCCCGAAGGAACAGCGGCGCGGCCAATGATGCCGTTTCGGTTAATACATCTACTTCAACTGTTGGATTTCCACGCAGATCAAGGATTTGGCGTGCCTGAATCAGCACAATGTGACTCATAATTCTTTCGATTTAAATTTTGAACTACAAAAATACCACTAAAAGGGTGAATATAAAACTATGTGTGGTTGATTTCGTGTTTTTGAAAAAAACTGCTGTTTAAAACACAAAAGTTTCATTAAGTGTTGGTTGACTAAAAATAAATAATCAATCCTTTTAACACACGTATCTTATTGATATGATGATTCTTGAAAAGATATAAATAAAGTGTATGCCAGTGCGTCCTAATTAATATCCTGTTGTCAAAAACAGATTTTTTTCAATCGTTTGCGGTCGGCAAGGCGATAATGTGTTGAAACGGGGTTTTAAAAGATCGATCTTCCATCAGGTGCGACTCCTATGGAGTCGGTTGTGGATTTTTTGCTTTTTATATAGACATTTGACTCCTATGGAGTCAAGGAGTATGTAACATAAGAATTGTACAAGGTGAGCACCCTATCAAAAGTTTTTTTCTTCAATCACAATCTTTCAAGCTACACCCAATCCCAGAGGGATTGCATATTAATGGCTTAAAAAACCCCATAAATCCAACGACTCCATAGTAGTCGAATCCTTTAAAAGCAGCATATGGCAAAGATGTCTGATTATAAGATTGTCTCAAAAAAAAGGGTAAAAATGCAAAGCAAATTTACCCTTTTTAAAATATAGATACAGCCTATTTATTTGGCTTCCTTATCTTTGGTGTCATCTTCATCAGTTTTGGCTTCGGGAGCATCGGCCTTATCCTCAACTACGGGTGTTTCGGCTTCAGCTTTAACTTCAGCTTCTTTTTCTACTTTAACTTCTTCTGTTGGCTTTTCAACTTCAGTCGTTTCAACTTTTTCGGCGACAGCTTCAACTTCTTCAGTTTCTAAAGCAGCTTCGGGGGCGTCTGCAACGACTTCTGTTTTTTCAGCTACAGCTTTATCCTGAGCCTTGGCTCCGATAGCTGGAGAAGCGGCTTTTTTACCACCCCTACGGCGTGTTGCTTTGGCTTTTGCAGGTGCTTTCTTATCGGCACCCAACAAGTTCTCGTTAAAGTCAACCAATTCGATCAAACACATATCTGCATTGTCACCCAGACGCTGTCCAAGTTTGATAATACGGGTATAACCACCGGGGCGGTCAGCTACCTTCACACTCACTTCGCGGAAGAGTTCCGTTACAGCAAATTTGTCCTGCAATTTACGGAACACCATCCTGCGTTGGTGCGTTGTATCTTCCTTCGACTTCGTAATCAGCGGTTCTACATACACGCGCAATGCTTTTGCCTTGGCCACCGTAGTGGTTATCCTTTTGTGCATGATCAAAGAAGCTGCCATATTGCCCAGCATCGATTTGCGGTGGGCACTTGTCCGTCCAAGATGGTTGAATTTCTTATTATGTCTCATCTCGTTTTATTCCTTATCTAATTTATATTTTGTAATATTCATGCCGAACTCCAACCCTTTGTTCTTAACCAGTTCTTCCAGTTCGGTAAGTGATTTCTTGCCAAAATTCCTGAATTTAAGCAAATCATTCTTATTGAATGCAACCAGTTCGCCCAAAGTTTCCACATCGGCGGCTTTCAAACAGTTAAGTGCCCTTACAGAAAGGTCCATATCAACGAGTTTGGTCTTTAGCAGCTGACGCACATGCAAGGAGCTTTCATCAAACTCTTCGCTAACAGATTTTTCCTCTTCATCCACAGTAATTTTCTCATCGGAGAACAGCATAAAGTGCAAGATCAAAATCTTGGCTGCTTCTTTTAGGGCATCCTTGGGGTGAATGGAACCATCGGTGACAACTTCGATTAGGAGCTTTTCGTAGTCGGTTTTTTGCTCTACCCTGAAATCTTCAACGTGGTATTTTACGTTTTTAATCGGGGTATGAATCGAATCGATAGCAATGGTACCAACAGGTGCGCCTTGAATCTTATTTTCATCGGCTGGCACATATCCCCTACCTTTACCAATAGTGATTTCGATATTTAGCTTTACGGACGGATCCATATTGCAAACAACCTCATTGGGGTTGAGCACCTGAAACACCGAGAGGAATTTATTGATGTCGCCGGCTTTAAATTGCTCCTGCTCACCAATAATGATGTTTACCTTTTCGGTAGTTTCAGTAGAAATCTGTTGCTTGAACCTCACTTTTTTAAGGTTCAGCACGATGTCGGCTACATCCTCAACTACACCTTCGATGGTAGAAAACTCATGCAATACACCATCAACCCTGATGGAGGTGATTGCAAAGCCTTCGAGTGAAGAGAGCAGGATTCGCCTGAGGGAATTTCCGATGGTGATTCCGAAACCTGGCTCAAGAGGGCGGAATTCGAATAAACCTTTAAATTCATCCGATTCGACCATGATAACCTTTTCGGGTTTTTGAAACGCTAAAATTGCCATAACTGATATTTAGTGTTTGATAGAATACCTACCAGGTTATATTATTATTTGGAGTACAACTCCACGATTAATTGTTCCTTAATGTTCTCAGGAATATCTTCACGGGTGGGATAGCTCATGAATTTGCCTAACATTTTTTCGCCGTCCCATTCCAGCCAAGGATAACGGTTTACCCTGCCTTCGAGAGAAGTTGTAATAGCTTCGAGGCTTTTCGATTTTTCACGGACACCAATGATGTCTCCTTCCTTAGTCATATAGGATGGAACATTCACTATTTCACCATTTACGGTGATGTGCCTGTGGTTAACAAGCTGACGGGCACCACTACGTGTAGGGGCCATGCCAAAACGATATACAAGATTGTCGAGTCTCGACTCAATAAGTTGCAGCAACAGTTCACCTGTTTTACCTTTTTTCTTAGATGCTGCTTTAAAGGTATTGCGGAATTGTTTTTCCAGAATACCATAAGTATATTTGGCTTTTTGCTTCTCTTGAAGCTGCACGCCATACTCCGACTGTTTTTTTCTTCGCTTGTTCGCGCCATGCATTCCCGGAGGGTAATTTTTCTTTTCAAAAGCCCTGTCGGGTCCAAAGATGGGCTCGCTGAACTTTCGTGCTATTTTTGATTTTGGTCCAATGTACCTTGCCATAGTTTTAAAGTTTAAATATTTCTACTCTGCTCCTCAGTTTATACCCTTCTACGTTTGGGTGGACGGCAACCATTGTGTGGCAATGGGGTAACGTCTTGAATTTCGGTTACTTCAATGCCAGAGGTGTGAATCGTCCTGATGGCTGACTCGCGTCCGGCACCGGGCCCTTTTACATAAACTTTAACTTTGCGTAATCCCAGGTCGTATGCTTTTTTTGCACAATCTTCTGCTGCCATTTGTGCTGCATAGGGCGTGTTCTTTTTGGAGCCTCTAAAGCCCATTTTTCCTGAAGATGCCCAGGAAATGACCTGTCCTGTGTTGTTAGTCAAAGAAATGATGATGTTGTTGAACGATGCTTTGATAAAAGCTTTTCCTATAGGCTCAACTTTAACAACCCGTTTCTTTGTAACTCTTGTGGTTTTTGCCATGTGAATTGTTAATTATTATACTATTTTCTTCATTATATACGTAGCTACCCTACTTGGTTGCTTTCTTCTTGTTGGCTACTGTTTTCTTTCTTCCCTTTCGTGTACGGGCATTGTTTTTGGTGCTCTGACCGCGCAAGGGCAAACCAAGACGATGACGGATACCGCGATACGATCCAATGTCCATCAATCGTTTGATATTGATCTGGACTTCGGAACGCAATTCGCCCTCTACCTTAAATTTATCACCGATTACCGTACGGATGCTGTTCTGCTCGTCGTCGGACCAGTCCTGAACCTTTTTGTTTACATCCACACCGGCCTCTGCGAGGATTTTTTGTGCTGCACTTCTGCCAATTCCAAAGATGTAAGTGAGTGAAATCTCACCACGCTTGTTATTGGGAATATCTATACCAGCAATTCTAGCCATATATCAAATATTTATAATTGTTAATCCTTTTGTTATCCCTGACGTTGTTTAAACTTGGGATTCTTTTTGTTGATTACGTACAACCTGCCCTTGCGGCGTACAATTTTACACTCGGCAGATCTTTTTTTAACTGACGCTCTTACTTTCATTTTGCTTCCGTGTTTCTTTGTTTTGCCCTCAAGGCAAACTGTTTATTGAACAAAAATTCCTATTTATACCTGAATGTTATTCTTCCTTTTGATAAGTCATAAGGCGACATTTCAAGTTTTACCCTGTCGCCGGGCAATATTTTTATATAATGCATCCTCATTTTTCCTGAGATATGTGCTGTAATGATGTGACCGTTTTCCAGTTCCACCTTAAACATTGCATTTCCCAATGATTCTATAACAGTTCCGTCTTGTTCGATTGATAATTGCTTAGCCATATATTTTTATTGGTTCTTTGATTTCAATACCGTTTCGATCATTTCAAAACTTGACAGCATATCTGCTTTTCCATTTCTGATAGCTACATCGTGCTCAAAGTGCGCCGACGGTTTACCATCTGCTGTCCGAATGGTCCACCCGTCTGCTTCCTGCTTCACTGCACGAGTCCCCAAATTGATCATGGGTTCGATTGCAAGAACCATTCCACTTTTCAACTTCACACCTGATCCCCGTTTGCCATAATTGGGTACTTCGGGTTTTTCGTGTAGCTGCCTACCAACACCATGACCAACCAGTTCCCGCACAATCCCGTATCCAAAAGGTTCGATATAAGATTGAATAGCGTATCCGATATCTCCAGTTCGGTTTCCTTCTACAGCCTGTTCAATAGCGAGATAAAGCGATTCCTTCGTGGTCTTGATCAACTTTTTTATGTCTGCATCTACTTCACCAACCTCAAAGGTGTAGGCGGAATCGCCATAAAAACCATTTTTCAACACCCCACAATCAATCGAAACAATATCACCATCTTTCAGTTCATAAGTACCGGGAATACCATGCACAACCTGGTCGTTCACCGAGATGCAGAGCGAACCGGGAAACCCGCCATAGCCCTTGAAACCTGGTACTGCTTTGTTATCCTTAATAAAGGTTTCAGCAATACGGTCCAATTCAATGGTTTTTATCCCCGGCCGGATATGCCTTGCAACTTCGGCCAGTGTTTTTCCAACAAGCAAAGAACTCTCGCGTTGTATCTCTATTTCCTCTTCTGTTTTCAGACTAATCATTCAATATCAGGATTTTAAAATCCTTATCCCATATTCATGGCAGAAGCCCGGCCTTTGATCCTGCCTGATTTAGTTAAACCGTCGTAATGACGCATTAATAAATAACTTTCAATTTGCTGGAGTGTATCCAACACAACACCCACAAGGATGAGCAGTGAAGTGCCACCATAAAACTGTGCAAATGCCATGCTTACCCCCATCTGACCAACAATGGCAGGCATTATAGCCACAAATCCCAGGAAAATTGATCCTGGTAGGGTAATACGCGACATGATATTATCCAAGTATTCGGCTGTTTTCTTTCCGGGTTTCACGCCGGGAATAAAACCACCGTTCTTTTTCATATCTTCTGCCATTTGATTCGGATTGATTGTAATGGCTGTGTAGAAGTAGGTGAAAAGGATAATCAGGATAAAGAATGTAAGGTTATAATACAATCCATTGATATTTGTAAAAGCAGATGCGATACCTGTCAGGCTTTCAGAGCTTGTGAAACCAACCAAAGTGATAGGTAAGAACATAATCGCTTGTGCAAAGATGATTGGCATAACACCGGCTGCATTTACCTTAAGCGGAATATATTGTCGTACACCACCGTATTGCCGGTTGCCAACAATTCGCTTGGCATACTGTACCGGCACCTTTCGGGTACCTTGCACCAGCAATATAGTTAAGAGTATCACAAATACCAGCACCACAATTTCGACAAGGAAATAAACCAAACCTCCTCCCTTTTGCTCAAGGCGTGAGAAGAACTCGGCAAACAAAGCAAATGGCAGCTGGGCGATAATACCGATCATAATGATAAGGGAAATACCGTTTCCAATACCTTTATCGGTAATACGTTCGCCAAGCCACATCACAAACAGGGTTCCGGCAATCAATATAATGGTTGACGAAATCCAGAAGAATGCCGAGGGGCTGGCAATACCCGGATCAAAAGGCGCAATGCCTTCGGGGGGTAACTGATTGATAAGGTTTGCGATATAACCGGGTCCCTGCATAGCTACAATAGCAACGGTAAGGTACCTGGTAATCTGGTTAATTTTTCTACGGCCGCTTTCGCCTTCGCGCTGCAGGCGCTGGAAGTATGGAATAGCCATACCAAGCAACTGGATCACGATAGATGCGGAGATATAGGGCATAATACCCAATGCGAAAATTGAAGCATTGGCAAAAGCACCTCCCGAGAACATGTTCAACAAGCCCAACAAACCACCACTGGCTTGATTTTGCAAGTTGGCCAACTGATTGGGATCAACACCTGGCAGCACGACATGCGATCCCAACCTGTATATCAATATGATACCAAGGGTATAGAAGATGCGTTTGCGCAGCTCGTCAATCTTATTGATATTCCTGAGTGTTTCTATTAGTTTTTTCATTCGGTTTACAGTTTTTCTGCCACTCCGCCCTGCGCTTCAATTGCAGCGATGGCGGTAGCTGAGAATGCATGTACTTTAACTTCCAGTTTCGCTTTCAATTCGCCTTTGGCCAACACCTTTATCAGGTCGTTTTTGTGTGCCAGGCCTTGTTTAACCAACACATCCACATCAATGGTATTGATGCCTTGATCAGCGAGGGTTTGCAGTGAGCTCAGGTTGATGGGCCTGTATTCTTTGCGGTTGATATTTTTAAAACCGAATTTAGGTACACGGCGAACCAGTGGCATCTGGCCTCCTTCGAAACCAAAACGGCGTGTGTTTCCAGCCCTGGAGCCGGCGCCTTTATGTCCACGTGTAGATGTTCCGCCAAAACCCGATCCCTGACCGCGGCCTATTCGCTTTTTGCTTTTTACAGCACCTTTAGCCGGTTTTAGATTGCTTAAATCCATTGTAGTATATATTTCCTTCGTTTATACAATTAAACTTCTTCTATTTTCAAGAGGTGTTTCACCTTGTCAACCATGCCTTCCACAGCAGGTGAAAGTTCGACCTCACGCGACTGGTTCAGGCGCCTAAACCCAAGGGCAACAAGTGTATCCTTTTGTTTTTTGGTCCTGCCTATACCACTCTTGATTTGGGTAATTTTTACTCTTTTCATGCTTAGTCGTTTTATCCGTTAAATACTGTATCCAAATCAACGCCCCTAACCTGCGCCACTGTGTGTGCATCACGCAACTGCGTAAGTGCATTGATGGTAGCTTTTACCACGGAGTGGGGATTGGACGAACCTTTGGATTTGGCCAATACATCCTTAACACCAACACTTTCGAGTACTGCACGCATGGCACCGCCAGCAATAACGCCTGTACCGGCAGAGGCTGGCTTGATAAAAACAAGCGCACCACTATACTTGCCATACTGTTCGTGCGGAACAGTTCCTTTAAGGACAGGTACCTTAATCAGGTTCTTTTTGGCATCGTCGATACCTTTAGCAATGGCCGATGTTACCTCTTTGGCTTTTCCCAAGCCATAACCAACCACGCCATTTTCGTTACCAACAACAACAATAGCCGAGAAGCTGAATGTTCGTCCACCCTTGGTTACTTTTGTAACACGTTGGATGCTTACCAATCGGTCCTTAAACTCGATTTCGCTGGATTTTACTCTTTTTACGTTTACGTCTGACATAATTATTTTAGAATTTTAATCCTCCTTCACGCGCAGCTTCAGCTAGCGACTTAACTCTTCCATGATACAAATATCCGTTGCGGTCGAAAACAACTTGTTCGATACCGGCAGCAACAGCTTTTTCGGCAATGTTTTTGCCAACTATTTTTGCCTGTTCGATCTTGTTTACCTTGTCAGCAGCCTCAGCTTTTTCGATTGAACCTGTGGCAACCAATGTTTGCCCGTTCAGGTCATCGATCAGTTGCACATAAATCTGTTTATTGCTCCTGAAAACAGTCATACGCGGGCGATCAGCTGTTCCCTTAATAATTTTCCTGATCCTTTTTTTGATGCTGCTTCTTCTTAATTCTTTCCTATTCTTGGTAGCCATTTGATTATGGGTATTTTATGCCTTTAGGCCTTATGATTCAATGCTTATTTACCAGCGGTTTTACCAGCTTTACGTCTGAGGACTTCACCCTGGAACTTAATACCCTTGCCTTTGTAGGGCTCCGGTTTACGCAACGAGCGAATTTTAGCCGCTATCTGACCGATAAGTTGCTTATCGATGCAAGACATTTTAATGAGCGGGTTTTTACCCCTTTCGGTAACTGTTTCAACCTTAATTTCTTCGGGCAGTTGGAAAAAGAAGTTGTGGGAATATCCCAGCGACATTTCCAATATCTGGCCTTTGGCCTCGGCCTTGTAACCAACACCAACAAGCTCCTGCACAACATGATAACCCTCGGTAACACCGATGACCATATTATTGAGCAACGACCTGTAGAGTCCGTGCCTGGCACGGGTATCGATTGCTTCTGAGCTGCGCTCGAGGATCAGGTCGGTTCCTTCAACTTTTACGGTGATCGCGGGATCAACCTTTTGTTCAAGTGTGCCCAATTTTCCTTTCACTGTAACCACATTTTCTGCGGATACTGAAACCTCAACACCTGCGGGCAATTGTATGGGTAATTTACCTATTCTTGACATTCTCGTTTCTCCTTAGTCTTAACTGATGTAACACAACACTTCGCCTCCAACATGGAGATTACGTGCTTCTTTATCACTCATAATGCCGCTTGAAGTAGAGAGTATGGCAATACCCAGTCCGTTCAAAACGCGCGGCAAGCTACCTGCATCAGCATATTGCCTTAAGCCGGGGCGCGAAACGCGTTCGAGCTTATTCAATGCGGGCATTTTTGTAACAGGATGATATTTCAAGGCTATTTTGATAATGCCTTGTTTGTCATCGTCTTCAAATTTATAATTCAGGATATATCCTTTTTCGAAAAGAATCTTGGTGATGGCTTTTTTGGTGTTCGAAGCCGGAACCTCAACTACCCTGTGTTTGGCCATAACGCCATTTCTTAATCGGGTTAAATAATCTGCAATTGGATCAGTATTCATTTTATGCTGCGTAATTAAGTGGTTACCAACTGGCTTTTTTTACTCCGGGGATAAGGCCTTTGAGTGCCATTTCCCTGAAATTGATACGGGAAACACCAAACTGGCGCATGTATCCTTTGGGGCGTCCTGTAAGCTGGCAACGATTGTGCAAGCGTACCGGAGAGGCATTGCGTGGCAGTTTCTGTAATGCGTCGTAATCGCCGGCTGCTTTTAATGCAGCGCGTTTAGCAGCGTATTTCTCTACCATTTTTTGTCTTTTGCGCTCACGCGCTTTCATTGACTCTTTTGCCATGCTCTGTTACTTTTTTTGATTCTTAAATGGAAGACCAAACTCTTTAAGCAGCTCAAGTGCTTCCTTATCGGTTGGGGCTGATGTCACAAATGTGATGTCCATACCGTTCATCCTGTTTACCTTGTCGATATCAATTTCGGGGAAGATAATCTGTTCGGTAATGCCGAAGCTGTAATTACCCCGTCCATCGAAGCCTTTATCACTAATCCCCCTGAAATCGCGTACACGCGGCAGGGCAACAGCTATAAGCCGTTCGAGGAATTCATACATCTTGTCGCCTCTCAAGGTTACACGCACACCAATGGGGTTGCCACGGCGCAGTTTAAAGTTCGATACATCGCGCTTTGATATGGTAGGAACTGCTTTTTGACCGGTGATGTTGGACATTTCCTCAACACCGTAGTCAATCAGTTTCTTATCGGTAAGCGCTGCACCAATTCCTTGGTTGAGCGAGATTTTCAACAGGCGTGGAACCTGCATAACGCTTGTATAGTTGAAGCGTTCTTTCAAAGCAGGCACGATCTCGCTGCGATACTGTTCTTTTAATCTGGGCTGATAGCTCATTACTTAATTACCTCCCCTGTAGTTTTTGAATAACGGACTGATTTTCCTGACTTCTCATCCTTTTTGCGTCCAATCCTGCTGGGCTTGCCAGTGCTATCCAATAGCTTCAGGTTTGAAACGTGGATGGGTGCTTCCTTTTTAATGATTCCCCCTTTGGGGTTGTCGGCATTGGGTTTGGTGTGTTTGGAAACCAGGTTAAGGTTTTCAACAATAGCCCTTTGTTTCTCAACATTCACCAACATCACCTTGCCTTTCTGGCCCTTGTCTTCGCCAGCAATCACAAGCACATTGTCACCTTTTTTTATACTAAATTTCGACATGGTTCTCACTCTTTTATTTATTATTAAAGCACTTCGGGCGCAAGTGATACGATTTTCATAAACTGCTTTTCCCTCAACTCGCGTGCTACAGGCCCAAAGATACGTGTGCCGATCATTTCGCCGGCTGTATTGAGCAGCACCACAGCGTTGTCTTCAAAGCGAATGTAAGAGCCATCGTTGCGTCTTGTTTCCTTTTTGGTGCGCACCACAACTGCTTTGGCCACGGTTCCTTTTTTGATGTTGCCACTTGGCAAAGCATGCTTTACAGTAACCACTATCTGGTCGCCAATATGGGCATATCTCCTGCCGGTTCCACCAAGCACCCTGATGCACAATACTTCTTTTGCCCCGCTGTTATCAGCTACTGCTAATCTTGATTCTTGCTGTATCATATTATTTAGCCCTTTCGATTATTTCTTGCAATCTCCAACACTTATTCTTGCTCAGCGGACGTGTTTCCACGATGCGCACCTTGTCGCCAATATTGCAGTCGTTTGTTTCGTCGTGTGCCATAAAACGGCTCGACTTTTTTACAAACTTTCCGTACATGGGATGTTTTACGCGGCGTTGTATTTCAACAGTAATGGATTTGTCCATTTTGTTGCTTACAACCACACCGATTCTTTCTTTTCTTTTATTTCTGGTTTCCATCGTACTTTCGGTCATTATGCGTTATTACTTTCGGCTAACTGGCGTTTCTTAACTTCGGTAAGCAGCCTGGCAATTGTTCTTCTGTAAGCCTTTATTTTATTTGGGTTTTCAAGTGGCGACACAGCATGGTTGAGTTTGAGCTTGATAAGTTGCTTACGCTCCTCCTCCAACCTTTCAACGAGGTCAGCAGTGCTTAATTCCCTGATTACTTCTTGTTTCATTGCTTATATTTTTTCTTCTGTGTAATCCCTTCTAACGACAAACTTTGTGGTAATAGGAAGCTTTTGGGCTGCAAGCCTGAGGGCTTCTTTTGCAACAGCTAAAGAAACGCCTTCAGCTTCAAAAATAATCCTTCCGGGGGTTACTGGTGCTACGAAATATTCAGGCGCACCTTTACCTTTACCCATACGTACTTCAGCAGGCTTCTTTGTAACGGGCTTGTCGGGGAATACCCTGATCCATATTTGCCCTTCACGTTTCATAAAACGTGTAACTGCCTGACGGGCTGCCTCTATCTGACGTCCTGTAAGCCAGCAGTTTTCGAGGGCCTTGATACCAAAGGAGCCGAATGCAAGCTGGTTTCCCCTTTGCGAGAAGCCTTTCATCCTGCCTTTTTGGTGTCTTCTGAACTTGGTCTTTTTTGGCTGTAACATTGTTACTTATATTATTTTATTATTAATCGCTTATTTACGTCGTCCGCGCTGCCTGGGTGCTCCACCGCCGCCTTTGGGGGCCATGGGTTTTTTTGCTCCACCGCCAACTGTTGTTGGAACCAGTTCCGGCTTGCCATAAATTTCGCCTTTGCAGATCCAAACCTTTATGCCTATACGACCATAAGTGGTGTGGGCTTCAACAAGGGCGTAATCGATATCGGCACGCAATGTGTGCAATGGGATACGGCCTTCTTTATAAGTTTCCTGACGCGCCATTTCGGCACCACCAACACGGCCCGAGATCATAACCTTTATGCCTTCGGCACCAATTCGCATACTCGAAGTGATCGCAGTTTTGATGGCCCTGCGGAAAGAAATCCTGCCCTCAATTTGCTTGGCAATAGTAGTGGCCACTATATGTGCATCAAGCTCGGGGCGTTTAATTTCGCTGATATTGATCTGAACCTCTTTGCCCGTAAGTTTCTTTAACTCTTCTTTTAGCTTGTCCACTTCCTGACCACCTTTCCCAATAATCATTCCCGGACGGGCTGTTGAAATGGTTACGGTTACCAGTTTAAGTGAGCGTTCAATAAGTATTTTTGAAACGCCGGCTTTTCCAAGGCGTGCATTGAGGTATTTTCTGATCTGATCATCTTCTACCAGCTTGCTGCTGAAATCTTTACCGCCATACCAGTTGGAGTCCCATCCTTTGATGATTCCTAACCTAAGACCTATTGGATTCGTTTTTTGTCCCATTCAATTATTACTTAACAGTTTTGATTCAGTTTCTTATGCCTTTGCTTGTTGTTCGCGCTTATCAATTATCAGTGTCACGTGATTCGAACGCTTGCGCACCCTGTGCGCACGTCCTTGCGGAGCTGGCTGCACCCTTTTGAGCATTCGCCCCGAATCAACAAATATTTCTTTCACATAAAGGGCACTCTCTTCAATCCTGGCTCCTTCGTTTTTGGCTTCCCAGTTGGCGATGGCCGATCGCAAAAGTTTATAAACCCTGTTTGATGCCTCTTTGGTTGAAAATTGCAGCACATGCAAGGCCATTTCCACGTTCATACCCCTGACCAAGTCAGCTACCAGGCGCATTTTGCGCGGCGAGGTAGGCACATTGTTAAGTGAGGCCATGTATTGGCTCTTACGTGCTTCCTTTATCGCTTCTGCTCTATTGTGTTTTCTAGCTCCCATTTTTTACAAGTTCTTTATTTTTTACCTTTATCTTTTTTGCCTGAATGACCTCTAAAAATGCGCGTTGGTGCAAACTCACCCAGTTTGTGGCCAACCATATTTTCAGTTACATACACAGGAATGAATTTATTCCCGTTGTGCACTGCGATGGTCAATCCAACAAATTCAGGTGCGATCATTGAAGCTCTCGACCAGGTCTTGATAACAGATTTCTTACCGGATTCAATGTTGTCCATTACCCGCTTTTCGAGTTTGTAGTGGATATATGGACCTTTTTTAAGTGAACGACTCATTGTTAATAGTTTAATTATCCCTGGTTTCTATCTATTTTTTCCTTCTTTCCACAATAAACATGCTGGACGATTTTTTCTTCGAGCGTGTTTTATAACCCTTGGCGGGGATACCTTTCCTGGAACGTGGGTGTCCGCCGGAGGCCCTGCCTTCACCACCACCCATCGGGTGATCAACAGGATTCATAACAACACCCCTTACCCGTGGACGACGGCCCAACCAGCGGCTGCGGCCAGCCTTACCTGACTTCTCGAGGTTATGGTCCGTGTTTGAGCACATACCTACAGTTGCACGGCATGTTTGCAAAATCATACGTGTTTCGCCTGAAGGCAACTTCAGGATGGCATATTTACCATCGCGCGACATAAGCTGGGCATACGATCCGGCACTGCGGGCCATTTTGGCTCCTTGTCCGGGACGCAACTCAATGTTATGGATGATCGTACCAAAAGGCACTTCACTAAGCAAAAGTGTGTTGCCCACATTGGGAGCTACACCCTGTCCGCTAACAATTTCCTGACCTACCTTCAAACCATTGGGGGCAACGATATAGCGCTTTTCGCCATCTACATAGTTTACCAATGCAATCCTGGCCGAACGGTTGGGATCGTACTCAATGGTTTTCACGATAGCCGGGATACCATCCTTATCGCGTTTAAAATCGATAATCCTGTATTTACGCTTGTGGCCTCCGCCAATGTTGCGCACGGTCATTTTTCCGCTACCATTTCTACCACCTGATTTCTTTTGAGGCGCCAAAAGCGACTTTTCCGGAGTATCAGTAGTAATTTCGTCAAAAGCGCTGATTATCTTAAAGCGCTGACCTGGGGTCGTTGGTTTGTATTTCTTTAAAGCCATTTATCTAAATGTTGCTGAAAAAATCAATCGTTTCACCTTCGGCTAATGTGACAATAGCTTTTTTGAAAGCTTTAGTCTTACCAGCAATGACGCCGGTTTTTGTAAATCTCGATTTGAGCTTACCGGAGTAATTCATGGTATTGATAGCCGCTACCTCCACCCCGTAAAGTTCCTCAATGGCACCTTTAATCTGGAGTTTGTTGGCGCGTTTTTCAACCACGAAGCCATACCGGTTAAGCTTCTCGCCCAGGGCAGTCATTTTCTCCGTAATCAACGGTTTTACTATGATATTCATCGTTTCGAGCGATTTATTGTTTCTAATTTAAGCAAGCAGTTGTTCGATGGTTGGCAATGAGCTTTCCAAAATGAACAATTTGTTTGCATATAATATGTCGTGTGTATTCAGGTTGTTGGCTGTTGTAATTTTTGTGCGTTGCAAATTGCGTGATGAAAGCACTATGTTTTTCTCAACAGCAGGCGTAACAAAAAGATTTTTGTTTTCGCTTACATTGAATTTATTCAAGATGTCAACAAACAGTTTGGTTTTAGGGCTTTCCATGCTAAAGTCTTCCAACACAATCAACCTGTCTTCCTTTACCTTATAAGCCAAGGCTGACTTACGCGCTAAAACTTTCACTTTTTTGTTCACCTTAAAACCATAGTCGCGTGGTTCGGGTCCGAATATACGGCCACCACCTCTGAAAATAGGCGACTTGATACTACCGGCACGCGCTGTTCCCGTTCCCTTTTGCTTTTTGATCTTTCTGGTGCTGCCAGAAATTTCGCCTCTGGTTTTTGCCTTGTGTGTGCCTTGTCTTTGATTGGCAAGATACTGTTTGGCATCCAAATAAATAGCATGATCATTGGGCGTAAGGCCAAAAATGCTGTCGTTCAACTTCACTTTGCGTTCAGTTGCCTCTCCGTTGATGTTATGAACTACTAATTCCATCTTTCAATTTTTAAAAATCCGTTATTGGCGCCTGGTACAGCACCCTTCACCAGAATAAGGTTCTTTTCGGGGATGATTTTAATGATCTGCAGGTTGATAAGCTTCACGCGTTTGTTACCCGTTTGACCGGCCATACGCATACCCTTAAATACCCTTGAAGGATAGGATGAAGCGCCGATTGAACCCGGAGCACGCAAGCGGTTGTGCTGACCATGGGTGGCATCACCAACACCAGCAAAGCCGTAGCGCTTTACAACGCCCTGAAAACCTTTACCTTTGGTAATACCCACAACGTCAACAAATTCGCCTTCCATAAAAACCTCCACGGTAACTACTTCGCCATGCTCCTTGCGTTTTTCAAAACGGGAGAATTCACCAACATAACGCTTAGGCGTGGTATTGGCTTTGGCAAAATGGCCTTTCATGGCCGCTGTGGTTTGCTTTTCTTTTTTATCCTCATAAGCCAGCTGAACGGCATCATAACCGTCAACGTCTTTGGTGCGGACTTGCGTAACCACACATGGACCTGCCTCAATAACCGTTACCGGAACATTTTTTCCGTTGGCATCGAATATGCTGGTCATCCCTATTTTCTTTCCTAATAATCCTGACATGGTACTTTACTGTTAAATGTCATGTATGCTTCCTGAGGGAAGGCGTTACACCTTAATTTCTACTTCAACACCACTGGGCAATTCCAGCTTCATCAGCGCGTCGATGGTCTGCGAAGTTGAGCTGTAAATATCAAGCAAACGCTTGTAAGATGAAAGCTCGAACTGTTCCCTCGACTTTTTGTGCACAAATGTAGAGCGCAGCACAGTGTAAATCTTTTTGTCTGTTGGCAAGGGAATCGGTCCGCTTACAACAGCACCTGTTGTCTTAACTGTTTTCACGATCTTTTCTGCTGATTTATCCACCAGGTTATGATCGTATGATTTCAGTTTAATTCTAATCCTTTGGCTCACGTTTGAAGATTATTATTGTTTATAGCTATTTTACAATTCCTTTTGACTTGTTGATCACAGCCTCGGCAACACTTTCGGGTGCTGTTTGAAAATGGCTGAATTCCATACTTGAGCTTGCCCGTCCTGATGAAAGTGTACGCAAAGAGGTAACATATCCAAACATTTCGGAAAGTGGAACATCCGCCTTAACGGCCTGTGAACCCACTTTGGCGGTAACTTCCCTGAGAACGGCGCGGCGCTTGTTGAGGTCGCCTGTGATATCGCCCAAACTTTCATCTGGCGTAAGTACTTCAATTTTCATAATCGGTTCAAGCAGTACCAATTTGGCCTTGCGGCAAGCAGACTTGAAACCAAGACGCGCAGCCATTTCAAATGACAGTGAGTCACTATCAACTGCGTGGTACGAACCATCGAAAACACGCACTTTGAGGCTATCAAGTGAAAAACCCGCAAGAACGCCATTCGACATGGATTCCCTGAAGCCTTTTTGGATAGCTGGCATGTATTCGCGCGGGATATTACCCCCTTTAACTTCATCAACAAACTGCAAACCCACAACGTTTTCGTCGGCAGGTCCGAGTTCGAACTGAATATCGGCAAATTTACCACGGCCACCGGTTTGTTTCTTATATACCTCGCGATGGGTAGCGCTTGAAACAACTGCTTCTTTGTAAGTAACCTGCGGACGTCCCTGGTTGCATTCAACCTTAAACTCGCGTTTTAGCCTGTCAACCAGAATCTCGAGGTGCAATTCGCCCATACCGGCTATAATTGTTTGACCCGAATCCTCATCAGTTTTAACTTTAAAGGTGGGGTCTTCCTCAGCCAATTTGGCCAGGGCCATCGACATTTTATCCATATCTGCCTGTGTTCTAGGCTCAATGGCAACGGCGATAACCGGCTCGGGGAAAGTCATGGATTCGAGCAATATGGGATGCTTTTCCTCGCAAAGCGTATCACCAGTGCGAATCACTTTGAATCCAACAGCTGCCCCAATGTCTCCAGCTTCAATGCGGTCGAGTGGGTTTTGCTTGTTGGCATGCATCTGCATAATGCGCGAAATGCGTTCCTTTTTTCCTGTGGAAGCATTGTAAACATACGACCCTGCTTCGAGTGTGCCCGAATAAACGCGGAAAAACGCGATTCGACCAACGAAGGGGTCAGTAGCAATTTTAAAAGCCAATGCAGCAAAGGGCTCTTTTGGGTCCACTTTGCGCAGCTCTGTTTTATCATTGTTGGGGTTGATACCCGAAACGGCATCAACATCCAGCGGGCTGGGCAAATATTGTATAATTCCATTCAACAGCGTCTGCACGCCCTTGTTCTTAAAGGAAGCGCCGCACATTACAGGGGAGATGCGCAATTCAACAGTCGCTTTACGGATATTAAAAATAATTTCCTCAGAGGTGATTGAATTGGGATCGTCCATATACTTTTGAAGCAATTCGTCGCTTTCTTCAGCAACGCCTTCAATCAGTTTTGCACGGTATTCCGCTGTTACTTCCAGAAGATCATCTGGAATGGGTACTTCTACCATAACAGACCCTTTGGTGCTTTCGTCCCAGACAAAGGCTTTGTTGGAAATCAAGTCCACGACGCCTTCAAACTTTTCTTCTTCGCCAATGGGGATCTGGAGTGGGATGGGGTTGGCGCCCAGCCTTTCTTTAATCTGCGTTAATACACTAAAAAAATCGGCACCTGAACGGTCCATCTTATTGATGAAACACAAGCGGGGCACCTTATATTTATCAGCTTGTCGCCAAACGGTTTCGGATTGGGGCTCAACGCCTCCAACAGCACAAAACAGGGCAACAGCACCATCAAGAACACGCAGCGAACGTTCAACTTCAACTGTAAAGTCAACGTGTCCGGGGGTATCAATGATATTAATCTTGTATTTTTCGTCCTTGAAATCCCAGAAGACGGTAGTGGCGGCAGAAGTAATGGTTATACCACGCTCCTGCTCCTGTACCATCCAGTCCATGATGGCAGAACCTTCGTGCACTTCGCCGAGTTTATGGCTACGACCTGTGTAGTAGAGTATGCGCTCAGTAGTAGTGGTCTTGCCCGCATCAATATGGGCCATAATGCCAATATTGCGGGTAAGCAGTAATTTGTTTAATATTTTAGGATCAATTGCCATTGGATGTATCTACTCGCGCTTTTATTAGAACCTGAAATGGGAGAAAGCCTTGTTGGCTTCGGCCATACGGTGTGTATCTTCTTTTCGTTTGAATGCGGAACCTTCTTCTTTATAAGCAGCCAAAATTTCGCCTGCCAGTTTCTGTCCCATGGTTTTTTCGTGGCGCCTACGCGAAAAGGTGATCAGGTTTTTCATACCGATCGACATTTTGCGACCAGGGCGTATTTCAGAGGGAATCTGAAAAGTAGCACCACCAATACGACGGCTCCTTACCTCAACGGCAGGGGTTACATTGGCCAGGGCTTTTTTCCATACTTCAACACTGTCCTCGCCTGATTTTTCTGCAACAATTTCCATTGCTTCGTAGAAAATCTTGTAAGCCACGTTCTTCTTGCCCTCAAGCATGATATTGTTCACGAACTTGGTCACCAAAACATCATTGAATTTTGGATCGGGAAGAATGATTCTTTTTTTTGGTTTAGCTTTTCTCATTGCTGACTATGCTCCGTCGTTTAATTAACTTTTTTTCTTTGGGCGCTTGGTTCCATATTTTGAGCGGCGCTGTGTGCGGCCTTCAACGCCAGATGTGTCGAGGGCACCACGAATGATGTGGTAACGAACGCCCGGCAAATCCTTCACACGTCCACCCCTGATCATTACGATGGAGTGTTCCTGCAAGTTGTGGCCTTCACCTGGAATATAGGCATTCACCTCTTTACCATTGGTGAGCCTTACCCTGGCTACCTTCCTCATTGCTGAGTTAGGTTTTTTGGGGGTGGTTGTATAAACCCTTACGCAAACACCGCGACGTTGCGGACATGAGTCCAGTGCAGGCGACTTACTTTTGTCCACCAGTTTTTGACGTCCCTTGCGCACTAATTGTTGAATAGTAGGCATTTTATACTTTTTAGTTTATGTTTGGCTAGCCCGTTTAATTGGGAGCGCAAAAGTATTCAATTTTTTAAAACAAACAACCGCCATGAGCGAAATTGCCGTATTTTTTTTGGGGAAATAGTAAAAGGAGGGTGATAACCTTTTTGAGAGGCTCAAACCACGCCGGCCTGTTCGAGAACGAATGTGTTGGCCTTGCGTCAGAAACCTATAAGGGTTAAGTTTATCAGGTTCCTTTAACTATAACGTTTCCAGTATTTTTCTTCAAATCCCAATCGTTTTGGGGCTGCAAAGGTAAAAACATTTTTCTGACTGACAAATTTTGGTGAATTTTTTTTTCAAAATTTAATCAAAGTCTATCTGGTAGTAAGCTTTATCGTTCGTAATCCCTGAGAAACTGGTGTCCGCTGTGCTTTGAATAAAAGTATTTATCATGTGTATGCAAGAAAATATATGGCCAGAAAACCAATTACCTCACAAACAACTTTTCCATATACCACCGCTCCCCATCCCACAACCTTACCAAATACAAGCCCTTTGGCAAATGAGCAACCTCAATTTTATGGAATTGGCTCGTTGGTTGCACATTGAATAGCAGCCTGCCTGTGGGGCTGTATAGCTCTATTTGTGCCTGTGCAAACGGCATGTTTTCTGGTAATTGGAGCCAGGCTTGGGTGGCGGCGGGGTTGGGAAAGACCTTGATGTAGTTCCCATCATGAAGTTCAGAAACGCCCACAGTAATCAAAGTTGAATCGCCAAAAACCACGAAATAAGTGGCTATGGGCCGATCCTGATCATCTGCATAAAAAACCAAAGACTCACCATCAGGATAATCCTGCCAGTTTTCCGGGTAGTTTGGGGTGAAGGTAATTTCGTGGTTTTCGAACATTATGACCTTATCGAAATTGCTGTCCCCCCACCAAACAGGATACCATATTACATCCCACCATCCCATAGGGTGAACCGAGGCAAAAAGCGTACCTTCATGTTGTAGGTTGTTGAACAGTGCCGGATCCCAACTCGCTTTCACCGGCCAGTGCAATGCATGGATATCAATATTGGCCCGCGGCCAAAAATAGAAAGAAGCCGGAGGAAGAATGATCTTTTTCTTGGTGTGGAACAGTTCTTCTGTTGTCTCGCCGGCACTAATATCGGCTTGGTTAGTGATGCGCACATCAAACACCGAATCGAATGGGATGTGGGCGATGTCCATCTCACCAAATTCAGGTAAAATTACATCACGGCTTCCATTGGGATCGTAGCCGATAAAAACCGTGTCGCGGTTGCCAAGTGCATCTTCAAAATGCATGGGGAAGACGAATTCCTGTGCCCGGATGAAGTTGGCCGTAAGCACAATTACTGCTAGCAAAAATAAATCTTTCATCTGTAAACTGTTTGTGGTTTAATAATGTTTCTATATTCTAAGTGCTGTTAATCTGATCTATAAGTGTTTTCGCAAGGTTATTATTATGTTGAACGGATTGGTGATATGAAGTTTTTAAACCTGACAGGTTTTTAGAAACCTGTCAGGTTTAAAAAACAAGAAAACCTACCTCACCGCCAACTTCTCCGTCAACCACCCCTTCCTATCCCACAACCTTACCAAATACAAGCCCTTTGGCAAATGGGCAACCTCAAGCTTATGGAATTGGTTTGTTGGTCGTGCCTTATACAGCAACCTGCCTGTGGGGCTGTATAGCTCTATTTGTGCCTGTGCAAGTAATGTGTTTTCGGGTAGTTGGAGCCAGGTTAGGGAGGTGGCGGGGTTGGGATACAGTTTTAGTTTACGGCCACTTATCTCCCCCACCGAAACAGTAGCGATATAACAACTGTTATAATCCGGGTTCATATAAATCTGTTCACCATTCTCCCATTTACAAAGCAACCAATGGGCTGCTCCTGTGAAAACAGATGTGCCCGAAAAAACAATCCCTTTATTACTGCCAATGCCTTCTATCCAAGTTTCTGGTTCGTTGGAATATGGCGTACCACCTGACATTGCTGTGAGCCAATATTTAGCTCGTGTACTTCCGTTGATGTCAATACTTGAAATGGAATCCATTACCAAATAGAGGTCCGGATCGTTGGGTAGAATCAAAAAAGTGTCGCCAACAGCTGCAGCAAAATCATACATAAGCCATTCCTGCATAAAGGTAAAAGACCAGATATAAACTTTTCTGTCCATATCCTCCCGTATAGCCCATTCAAGGGTCCATTCAGTAGGTTCTTCTTGCGTTGAGCTGTACAATTTCTTATAATCAACCTGGTTGATGGTGGTGTCGCCGGCAATGGCAAATGTATTTGTTGACAGATTGGGAATAGGGCCTGGCCCACCAGTTTCCTGCATTACATTCCAAACATTCCCGTCCTCAACAAGTGGGTGGTACTCCTGAAATTCATCATTCACAAGATAAAACACGGTATCGCCGTTGGCATAGGTGTATTCGTAGGAAGTATTCTCGCTATGCAATTCCGCGCCAACTTCTATGGGCGAAAACATATAGCTTCTGACTTCAAGCTGTTGACAGCTTTTGTTGTTGATGACCGTGTCGCCAATATATTCAATCTTGCTAAAGGCCGGCAGGGTGCCCGACCAATCATAATGCCAGGTCGCCCCTTGGTCTATCCAAACCTGGCCTTGCAGGCTCAGCGAAATAAATACAATCATTAAAGTGGTAAGTTTTTTCATCACTATTTGGTTTTTTTAGTAAACAAATGAATCATTTTCATTGATTTGATTTATATGTAATCAGCTCGTTATTAGCATATAAAATTATTTGAACAGGTAGCAGCAAAGCTTGGTTCTTGGCAGTTTAAGTTTAGTGATGGTTTAGGTGGCTATAAAATTACAAAATTCCTTCTGATGAAATGTAAAAAATTGATTTGATTGAAATTAAGAAAAAAACAAAGGTGCATGGTTGATTTTGTAAAACTTCCCACATAGCTGTTCCATCCTTCAGCAGACAAGGAGGTCGCAATGAATATTATTAAGAAAGGCAATTGAGCAATAATTTAGGAGACGTTTACTTTAAAGCCCTTTACTGCCATTTTCATGCTGCAACAAAAAGCCTAACTTTGCCCACCAAAATATAATTTTCGTGTCAAAACTTCTCAACGAACTCAACGAAGCACAGCAACAGGCTGTTATGCAAACAGATGGCCCGGTAATGATCATTGCAGGGGCCGGCTCTGGCAAAACACGTGCCCTCACCTACCGGGTGGCCTACCTGATTGAAAAAGGTGTTGACCCCTTTAATATCCTGGCGCTCACCTTTACCAACAAAGCCGCCCGCGAAATGAAGGAAAGGGTGATGCAGCTCGTTGGCAACAGCGATGGCCGCAATGTGTGGATGGGCACCTTTCACTCCATTTTTGCCAGGATTCTACGAATCGATGGCCACCTGCTCGGGTATCCTTCCAACTTTACCATTTATGATACCGACGACAGCAAGCGACTGATCAAAGCCATTTTGAAAGACCAGAACCTTGATCCCAAAGTATATACACCCTCCTTTGTTTTGCACCGCATTTCGGGGGCCAAGTCAAATTTGTTCACACCTGATGATTACCTGAACAATACCGACATACAAACGGCTGATGCAGCAGCAGGCAAACC
>JAGYLH010000004.1 GCA_018400955.1 Bacteroidales bacterium | reverse complement strand
ACAATTGCTTGCCGGCCACGGTATGCCCGGGAGCCCGTTGCTCCTGGAATTCAGTGAAAACGCCGGCTTCGTAAGCCTGTTTCCATTCGTTTGTCATGGCATTGAAAACGCGTTCGCGCTGGGTTTTGCCTTTCCAGAAAGGAATAATGGTGTTGTGGTACAATTCGCGCGTTGCCTTGTCCACTTGAAACGAAACCTTGGGGCGCTCATGCAACAGCTCGAGGTCGGCTTGGGTGTGTACCGATATTTCGGGATAGGTGGGCGTGGCTTTGGGGGCAGGTCCCCTTTCGCCAACAAGCAGCTCGCCGGGCAGTATGCACAAGGCCTTGTTCAGCATAATATGCCTGAAGACCAGTGCGCGTTGCACCACAACAGGCTTGCTGGCTGCTTCACCTGATCCATAAAATTCGGTTACCAGTCTGGCCCGTTCTGCCGAAAGGGTATTAACGGCTTCAAGGCTTTGCTGCCTTAGTTTTTGAATACGTTCGTTCATCTTTATGCGATTTTTATCCTCCAATACTTACTACAGAAACTGATTCCTGAAAAAAAGACCTGATCTCAGCAGCTTTTTCCTTGGGGTATCCTTCCAGATAAGCTGATGGCCCGGGAGTACCCAAACGTGCATATTTTGCTTGAGCCAGGTTGTGATAAGGCAACAGGTCGATCCGTTCAATTGCTTTGTGCTTTTGCAGCAGACCTTTGATGGTTGTCAGGTTCGCTACCGTATCAGTAACACCTAATATGAGGGGAATTCTTATGATGATTTTTTTGTTTTGATCGACTAAGTGCTGCAGGTTCTTCAATATAAGCTTGTTGCTTTCACCGGTATGTTGGATATGTTGTGCATCATCCATCAATTTCAGGTCAAACAGGAAAAGATCGGTATAGGGTAACACTTGCTCGAAAAACTGTGTAGGTGCAAATCCACTGGTGTCAAGTGCTGTATGTATGTCATGCTTTTTGCACAACTGCAATATTTCAGCCACAAATTCATGCTGAAACATGGGTTCGCCACCCGAAAGTGTGATGCCTCCTCCCGATTCTTCAAAAAAAGCTTTATCGGCCAATGCCCGTTCAAGAATTTCACTTGCACGCATTTCATATCCAATTGTTTCGTCCACCTCAAAACATTTGTCGCCCACCCTTTGGCTGCTTTTAACAACTTCCTCTTCAGGCGATCGACTTTCGGGATTGTGACACCAAAAGCAATTGAGCGGGCAACCTTTCAGGAAGACCGTTAATCGGATGCCCGGCCCGTCGTTGACCGAAAAACTCCTGATATTGAAAACCGTGCCTTTCATTTTGATTGTTGGAATATGCTTGTTTTTGCCGGAGATGTGCAGGCTGTTAGCGTACACAGTATCCTTTGAAAAAAATTTGGTGACTAATCAGTGCTAAAATGTATAATAATCTTCAAAATTACTTTGTGTAACTCAGTGTCTTCTTCGTGGCTCTTTGTGAAACAGCTATTACACAGAGTTGCGCAGAGCAGCACAAAGTTACACAAAGGCTAGACAAGCTTGATGATAAAACCCTTATCATTATTGCTTTTCAACACACTGCTTAGTTACAAAAATTGAAAGGGAATTAGGAAGCTGCAATCAGCAAATCCAGCAGGCAAAGAGGCCTTTGCCGTTGTTGTGGTATAGTGTGGAGATGTATTGCTCTTGCACTGCCAATGGATTTTTAGCAAAGATAGTCCGTTTTGCCTGGTTTGCAATATTTTTCTTTGAAATCCAATGCAAAGCCTATACTTTTGCCAAAAAATAAAAGCTGCCGGTATTGACACTTTTTAAATGCAATACCAAGGGCAGTCCAAAACTATTACCAACTAATACTTAATAAAAATGGAAACAAATTTCTCACTCGACTTCGCTGAGATTGGTTCTTTGGTCACCACTTACGGAATGCGTTTGCTTACTGCATTGATCGTATTGGTCATTGGTTTGTGGATTGTAGGCAAAATTTCGCGTGCTTTCGGCAAAATGATGCAAAAGCGCGAGATTGATAAATCATTGCAGGGATTCCTGCGCAGCCTGGTCAGTATTTTGCTCAAAGTGCTGGTATTTATCAGTGTATTGGGCATGCTGGGCGTTCAAATGACTTCCTTTATTGCCATACTCGGTGCTGCGGGCCTGGCAGTTGGCCTGGCTTTGTCCGGCACCTTGCAAAACTTTGCCGGCGGTGTTATGATTTTGCTTTTCAAGCCATTTAAGGCAGGCGATTTTATTGATGCCCAAGGCTATATGGGAACAGTGGCTGAAATTCAGATTTTCAACACTGTTTTGCACACCCCCGACAACAAGGTAATTATCATCCCCAATGGTGGGTTGGCTACCGGCTCGCTTACCAATTTTTCGCAGCAAGCAACCCGGCGTGTTGACTGGACTTTTGGCATTGGTTATGGCGACAGCT
The DNA here is from genome assembly GCA_018400955.1 of Bacteroidales bacterium. Taxonomy (GTDB): domain Bacteria; phylum Bacteroidota; class Bacteroidia; order Bacteroidales; family F082; genus CALAZZ01. The sequence goes on along the minus strand of JAGYLH010000004.1, from coordinate 71,513 downwards.
ATCAAAAAGCCCGTCAGGTGCTGCTTGGGTTGATTGAGGCCGACGAACGCATCCTGAAAGACCCGGCTCCATTTATTGCCCTTTCCAATCTCAACGATAGCTCAGTGGACATTGTTGTTCGTGCCTGGGTGAATGCCCCTGACTATTGGGCTGTTTTCTTTGATATGAACGAAAAGGTTTATGAAACCTTTGCCAAGGAAGGACTCAACATCCCCTTCCCGCAAATGGATGTGCATTTGCATCAGTCGAAATAGGTGTGTGCACAGATTAAAATTTAAAGAACCGGTCCATGGCCGGTTTTTTGTTTTTCGCAGTTTTACTTTCTTATTTTTGCCATCCTTATCACCATTTAAACAAAGGACTATGGAAAGTGAATTTGATAAATTCAAGGCTGAGCTGCCCGAAATCAGCTCCGTTTTAATAGAAATGATTACCAAGTATGGATTGAAATTATTGGGTGCAATTATTACCCTCGTTATTGGTCTCTGGTTGGTAAACAAATTAACAAGAACCATCAGCCGGACGATGGAAAAACGCTTTGTTGATCCTTCCTTGCGTTCATTTCTGGGAAGTTTTATCAGTTTCACCCTAAAAATCACCCTCATTATTGCCATTATTGGCATGGTGGGTGTACAAATGACCTCCTTTGTGGCCATACTGGGTGCTGCCGGTCTTGCAATTGGTTTGTCGCTTCAGGGAACCTTGTCGAATTTTGCCGGCGGGGTCATCATTTTGCTCTTTAAGCCCTTTAAAGTAGGTGATTTTATTGAAGCACAAAGTTTTATGGGCACAGTTACCGACATACAAAATCATCACTTCACCTGACTACGCCCGTGACAACAAAGTGGTAATCTAAACTTCCGGGTCGGTGCCCTGGCAACGGGTTCTTTAACCACTATACTAAAAAAGATACCAGGCGTGCGCAATGGATTTCAGCATCTCCTTTATGGTGACGATTACGATAAAGCAGAGGCTGTTATCAAGCGGTTGATTGACGAAGATGAGCGAATATTGCAAGACCCGCCGCCTTTATTGCTCCCATGAAATGGCCGCCAACAGTTCGGTAAATATTGTTAAGCACGTACCTGCAAAGTGGGAGGATTTGGCCTGTATATTTTGATATGAACAAAAAGATTTTACAAAACCTTCTCAAGGAAGGCTTACACTCCCTTTTCTCTCCACAGATGGATGTGCATATGAAGGGGAAAAAGGATAGGTTTAAGATTTAATAACTGATGTTTCAAGTAAGGCTGCAAACAACCATGATATAAATTATCAACCTGTATATTAAGTGTTTTATTATTAATGTTTTAGTTCCCAACTCCTCGGTGGGGGGTTGAGACCATGGTAGATTTTACAATTTACGCGACAGACAAAGCTTTTAAAATCGTGGTTGTAAAATAGCCCCCCACCGGGGGGTTGGGGGGCTATAGGCCGCGCTTCGCGCTTTGTCATACTACGAAACATCAGTTAATAGCCAAGTTCTAAGCCTTTCACCTTGGGCGGGGCTGCCAAAAATCCTTTAAATAGAAAGGCTCGAAATAGGCTGTGTTCGCGAAGTCACTTGATTTGAATTCGCTGTTGGGCAGTAGATGCCGGCATACTTACTGACGGATTTGAAATCATCCACAAATACAGCGTGGTCGTTTGCGTTGAGCAGTTCGCGGCATTTTAAAGTGTGCCTTCATCGCCAAAAATACCAGTTTGTGCTCACTGAGTTCTTCCCAAAGGAATTTTCATCAATAATGATAGCATTCGGTGGTAGTCGTCATCCTTTCGGTTGTTGGCCCTAGCATCAAAAGGGCTGCATAAAAACTTCCCATCCGGCGGGCATCAATCATAGGGCAATACCATTCGTTATGAAAGCTTTTGGTGATTGGCGTTCTGCTGTCATTCCGGCAGCCATATTGTGGCGTGTCGATGGTAATCAGGGGTTTGTCCAGGGCATGTAACACACGCCTTTTTGCTGTGGATACGCCAATGCGCAATCCTCCTCGTATAGGAACCGGCCCATGCTCACGGCCACTGCATTCAACCTTGAGACAAATACCTGCCTCCTGCATGACTTCATCAATAAAAACCGTGATTAATTCAGCATGTGAACGCTACCCAAAGCTCTCGCGCATGGCTCAGGATGCTCTGCCATCAGCAGCGCCAGGCCAACTGAACAAACGCGTGTAGCCGTTTCAATAAGTAGGATGTATGCCATAAAAATTTTGTCTGCTCGATTTGCCAATTAAACCCTTGACTTACTATTCAATTTGCCAAAGTTAATCGCTTCCAAACAGCTTTGAGTTTTCCACTTTTTTAACGTCGTCCCCTGTATTGAGGGTTTGCGAAACTACGCGGTAGGGGCCTGTAATCACCTCTTCGTTTTCTTCAAGCCCTGATAGGATTTCAATATAGGTATTGTCCTGAATACCTGTTTTTACCTCGCGGATACGTGCAACTTCATTCTCAAACACAAATACATACTCTACCAATAATTCCTTTTCCTTTTTTGTGTCCTTTTCTTGTTGTGATGCCTTAAGTCTGCGTCGTGTAGAGGTTGTATCGTCGCGGGTCGTAACGGCTTGTATGGGAGCCGTAAGCACCTTTTCAGCGCGTTTTGTCTGTATGTCAACAGTGGCCGACATGCCGGGCCTGAAAGGGGATGCAATCAGCCCTTCGGGATCGATCAGGTCGGAATACGAATCCTGCAACAAAATCACTTTTACTTCAAAATTCGTCACTTGCTCTACACTTGTTCCCAGCATATTGGCCGAAGTAGCTATTTCGGTCACCAATCCTTTGAATCGTCTGTTCAGATAGGCATCCACTTCAATTATACAAGTATCGGCTAATTTTACGCGAGGAATATCGTTTTCACTCACCTCTACTTTCACTTCCATTTGGCTGAGGTTTGCCACGCGCATTATTTCGGTTCCGGCCGAAAACTGTGAAGCGCCTGTTACGCGTTCGCCTACTTCAACATTCAGGCGCGAAACGGTGCCGTCGTTGGGTGCATAGATGGTGGTGCGCTTCAGGTTTTCGCGGGCTTCGCTCAGGGCGGCCTCTGCATTTTGAACCTGAAACTGTGTGGCCTTAAATGTTTCGCGGGCAGCTTCGGTTTCGGCTGTGGCCACCTGATAGTTGGCTTTGATGGCATCCCAGTCAGCATCAGAAATCACCTGCTGTTTCCACAATTTCTCGTTCCGGTTAAAGTCCTGCTCGGTGCGTATAAACTGGGCTTCGGCTTGCGCCACCCTTGCCTTTGCATTGGCCATATTGGCCCTTGACGAATTCACCGATGCTTCCACTTGCTCCAAATTCGAAATATAAAGGGTGGGATCAATGCGGGCCAGCTTTTCGCCTCGGGTTACAAAATTGCCCTCCCGCACAAAAAGTTCTACCACTTCGCCCGAAATGTATGGGCTTATTTTTACTTCGAGCACGGGCTGTATCTTGCCATTGGCTGCCACCGTTTCAATAATGGTGCGGCGTTCAACAAGTTCTGTAGTTACTTCCGTAATATGCTGGTTGCGATTTTTGGCAACAACCAACAAAACAATCAGCAATATCACCGATAGCCCGATAATAATGTACCATTTGTTGTTTGATTTCTTCTTCATCTTGGTGTGTGTTGGGTTTGCGACAAAGCCTTACGGCCTTGCAAAAGTAATATGTCCTTGGTTTTTTGTGTTATAAATCTTTGTTAATCTTCCATAAAGTCTTGCATATCTGCTAAAGTTAATGAACGGCCCAGATAGAAGTCAAGCACTTTAAGCTTGAATATGTAATCATATTTTCCCGAAAGCAGATCCGATTCGGCACGGCTCAATTGGTTTTTGCCCACATTGTAATCAATGGCATTAACCATGCCCACATTGAAACGCTCTTCTGTATATTTAAAGGCTTCCTGCAAGCTGTTGAGCGATTTTTGTCGTGCGTTGAAGGCCGCATAGGCAGCAACGGCATCGGCAAAGGCTGTTTCAACATCTTTGCGCAGGTTGTTGCGTGTAAGCTCAAGGTTGTAATCAGCATTCATCAGGCCCAATTTAGAGCGGTTTACATAAGAACTGATCTGGTAACCATTAAAAATAGGAATATTCAACCTGATGGAAAGGGTGGTGCTTCGGTTGTCTTTCCACTGATTCTCAAACGTCTTGATTTCATTAAATGCCGGGTCAAGTGGGTTGTTGCTCAATCTGATCTGATCTGAATAATTGGTACCGATGGCTGCCGACATGCCCAAACTGGGCAAACGTGCACCCTTGGCAACAGCCAAAGCATGTTCGCTGCTTAGCACATTGTATTCAGCACTTTTAATTTCAGGCATCACGTCGAGGGCTGTGTTGTAGATTGTTTGCACGGGCAGCAATTGCGGCGATTCTTTTACACTAAGTTCGGGCACATCAATGTCAAATTCAGTTGAAGCCGGCAATTCGAGCAATTGTAAAAGGTCGAGGTAAGCCAGGTTGAGTTGGTTTTCGGCATTCACCACATTTACCTCTTCGCTGGCACCCTGTGCCTGAATTTCGAGCAGGCTGCCCCGGGGCAAAGTACCCGCTTCGACAAGCCGCTGGGTGCGTGCAATTTGCTGTTGGGTTACATCTAGTTGATTGCGCACATTGTTCAGCAATTCCTGACTGAATAAAATCTGCAGGTAATAGCCCGCCACAGTGAGCGAAATATCATTGCGCATTTTATCTGCATTGTACTTGGATGCCATATAATCGGCCCGCCTTTGCTTCATGGTGTTGTGCTTTTGCAAACCAGAGAAAAGCGTAAATTCCGAACTCATATTGAAATAGCTTTGCTGGGTTTGCTGGTCAACATATTGATAAGTGGCCATGTCGACCGAGCGACCCCACCCAAACGAATGCGAAGCTCCGGCATTGAGCGAAGGCAGCATATTCAACTTGCTTTCGAGTAAGTTTATTTCGCCACTTTCCACTTCGAGCACACTTTGCTTGATGCGTATATTGTGCTCCAAAGCATGGTTGATACATTCTTCAAGTGTCCATTGTTTCTGGGCATAAATACTTCCCGAAATAATGAGCAGCAAAATCGAAATTAGCGTAATAAAGCGCAAAGGCTTGTTAAAATCCTGGCTGTGTGTGTTCATAGGTTTTATACATTTAAAAAAAACATTGACAATGCCTCATCTAAAAACGTGCCACATTCACATAATATTGATATAAAGACACTTATCTGCAATGTGACTAGGAGTAAAGAATAAAATTGTGTCCGCATACCAACAACGATTGTTCGTATTTGAACAGCACTGTACGGTTTTGCGCCAAAAGTAATCAATTCAATCTTGTCATTCTGTATTTTATCCGCTAATTTTACCGGCTAATTCCCCTATCTATGAAAAAGATTTTCCTGGTATTGCTCAGTGGATTGCTGGTTTTAACTTTTGCGTTTCCACTTTTTTCTCAAACAATGTGCAACCACAAGCATGCTTTCGGTCGCTCGGTGGTAGCCGACAGCGTTGATGCCTTGCATTATCGCATACACCTTACCGATATAAATTTTTCAGCAAAGACCATCCAGGCTAATACCACGATCAACCTGATCCCCAAGCTTGAGCTATATTATATTCCACTTGAGCTCAAAGCTTTGGTAGTTGACAGTGTTTTTATCAATGACCTAAAAACAACAGATTTTTACCAACAAGCGGATGTTGTGCGCGTGACTGACGGCCAAACTTATGGCCCGGACGACACACTTTCCATTACCATTTTTTATGGGGGTGCTCCTTTCAGCGAAGGCTGGGGCGGGTTTCATTTTTCGGGAAATTATGCCTTCAACCTGGGTGTGGGCTTCGAAAGCAATCCGCACAACCTGGGCAAAGCCTGGTTTCCGTGTGTGGACGATTTTAAGGACCGTGCCACTTATGAAGTGTTGGTTACTTTACCCGAAGGCATGACTGGTATTGCCGGTGGTTTGCTCTTGGATACCATCGACAATGAAGATGGAACATTCACCTGGCATTGGAGCTTGTCGCAGCCAATACCTACTTACCTGGCATCGGTGGCAGCCGGCCATTATGTGCTGAATGCCGATACTTACGCCGGTATTGAGCAGGATATCCCGGTTACTGTTTACACCCGGCCTGCCGACACCAATAAGGTTGCCGGCTCTTTTATCCATCTTCATGAAGTAATGCAGGATTTTGAAAACAAGCTGACACCCTATCCATGGGAAAGGATTGGCTACACCGGAACAGCCATCGGTGCTATGGAACATGTTACAAATATTGCCTATCCCCACTTCGCGTACATCAATGGCAACCCGGGATTAGTGAAGAGCTGCTGGTGCACAGTTGTCGCATATGTGGTTTGGCAACAAGGTAACCTGTGCCACCGAAGGCGATATAGTTCAATTTAAAGGCGGCCAATTTTTAGTCAGTATTACTACAAAAACACCAGAGTGTGCCAGCGCCATCGCGATGCTGTTCGGCGAAAACCATTTCAGCGCATTGCGCGACGCACATATCACCGATGGCCCTCTTACCTGCCCTGTCTGGTGTGCCCACCGAATATGTTTATGGCAAAACGGTTTTACAACAAAGGCAACGGTGGTACACCCTGATGAATTACCTGGGTGAAGAGGTCTTTTTGATGCCATTGAAGCCTATCTGGAGGCTTTTGCTTTTTCGTATGCTCTCCTCTGAAGATACTGCGCGATTTCTTTCCGATTATACCGGCATAGATATGGGCCTTTTTGAAGTCATCGTATTCACCCCCGCACCCCCCATTTTTCGATCAGCATAAAGTCATTCCGGCAAGGCAATCAATTTGAAATGACATATTTATTTGAAATAGAAATACAAAGGGGTTGATTTTTTAGAACAACAACATCCTGAAATTACTTTATGGGATGCCGACTGGCAAATGCAATCCGATACGGTGCATTGAGCGGGCAACCGGAGACTGATTAAGTTGTTTGATTTTGATCCCCTTGGTGATGGCCGATTATTAGGAGACAAAAGCTGTGATGCCACCACAGATGAAGATTACGTATATACTGAAACAGGAATATGTTTATTCAAAACCGTATTTCAAATTGTTTGTGGACGAGATTGCAGATTCTGCCTTGTGCGCTTTACGCATCAGTTACTCTGCTGGATCCTATAAGAGGCTGTTGAGGGATTCGCTTTGTCCGACTACCGCTATTGGGAGGTGCAAGGGCATTATTCCGGAAGGCACCTCCGTAAATGCGTGGTCGTTTTTTCTACAGCACCTTAAGCCACTCATAATTAAGCCTGATTACCTCAGCCAGCGATTCGGTAGCGAAGTTTACCGGCCTCTACCCCGGTGTTGACTGGCACCATAGCCTGCAGTTCAGGCAAAAGGCCTGTGGAATATCGGTTTTATTTTGCTGATGAGCTGCTTCCTGGCCAATACACTTTGGCCGTTTGGGACACCCAGGTAGGCCCCAAAGGCCAGGCTGTACCTTGGAATTCAATTTGATGCAGGCCTTTCCAACTGGCAACCGAGGCAGTAACCTCAACTGGGAAGTACAGCAGGCGAAGTGGAAAATTGCAGGTTGTTGACAGCAATGGCAGCATGGTTTTCAACAGCCAGATTGAGGATAGCTCGCTAAAAATCGAACCCGGCATTGGAAAAGGGCTGTATATTGCCGAGCTTTTTGATGACCGGGGATGTCCATAAAGGCAAAATTTGTTGTGCAATGATCGGTCTTGTTTCCGATCACAGCGAGCTTCTTTCGCCCTCTTTTCGAAAATTGGTCTTAAAATAAAAACATCCTTTTAAATTTATTACTGGATGACAAAAGAAAATCAGATATCCAGAAGCCAGCCTTTGTTAACAGGATTTATATCATCAGGGGATCAAAAGGTTATGCTTGATAGCGACCTTGCTGAGATTTATGGTGTTGAAACCAGGTTTTTAATCAGGCGGTTAAAAGAAAAGTCATAGTGTGGGTTTGCCCCCGTTTCGATTTCAACTATTGGTTGAAGAATATGAAAATCCTTGAGGCTCAAATGGGCACTGCGGAGATGAATTTTACATCACAAATTGTGACCTTAGAAAATCAGGTTTAAGATCGCAAAATGCGACCTTAGAAGATAAACGAGGGAACACAGAAAATTTTAACTCTACGTTTTCACCGAACATGGATTCAATCATGCTGGCAAGTGTACTAAAATTGATACAGCAGCCCAACCGCAAATCTGACTATGATCTCAAGAAGGCTAAATATAATGTGCAATGAGTGATTTACCGCTCCCTATTGGCTCCCATTGCATGAATTTTAAAGTTTGCCGATGACAACATTGCCCGTGGCTACCAAGCCTAGATAGAAGCACATATCAGCCCATTTTATGGCATCAAATCGCAGAAAAGGGACAAGAGTTGTTGACTGATTTTTTCTGGAAAATTCATGGGCATACCTGAAATTTCAGCGCTTTGATGTTTGTAAAAAACGCCTGGGCACAACCGCAGCGCGATTTTCAATATGCTGCCATGAAGTGTTGGAAAAGCGCATCCAAAAATGCCCTCCTGAAAAAACTATTGAGTCATTTGAATGGATGATGCTTAACAAATCGTGGTGGGACACAATCGACCAGATGTGCGCCTACCTTGTGGGCAATCATTTAAAGCGTTTCCAATTGCGCGACCCCACCTTGCCCGATGGATGGATTCGGGAAATTTCAGCCGCAAAGGGCCTGCCTGCTTTCCAACTCAAATACAAAACGGATAATGGATGTGAAATCCTTGCTTTTCCATTTTGTGAGCAGGTTGTCACCTGAAAAGGAATTCTTTATTCGAAAGCCATTGGGTGGGGCGCTGTTAATATGCCTGCACAAAATGCTGATGCCAAAACTTTGTTGAAAAACGCCCTTTGTCAGGCCTTAGCAGACGAGAAGCTTTGAAGCGATATAGGGTAACTTAACCAGACAAAAAACTACCTACAAAAACGTCAAATCATCGTCGCAGCAGCAACACCAAGCTGCGTCGCCTTTACAATCAGCGCATGCTTCCGTTTTGGCCAAATGGTAAGCCACCCCCTGTTCAAGCAAGAGTTGCCGTGGTCGGGATTGAGTTCGATGGCGCGGCTGAGATCGGCAATGGCCTTGTCATAATTCTCCAGTCGTCCATAGGCAGTTCCGCGGTTGTACCACATTTGAAACAAATTGGTATCCAATTCGAGGGCCTTATCAAAATAACCAATTGACTGCTGCATTCGCCCCTGGTTGTAGTGAATCAAACCGATGGTAACCAAAGAAGCCGTATCGGCAGGGTCGTGGTCAACAGCTTGGTTAAACCATGTGAGGGCTTGCCCATAATCTTCCAACTGGTAATAGGCCGAAGCGATGTTGTACATGTTTTTTTGAACATCGGGCTTGAGTTCAAGCGATGCTTTAAACAAGGCAATGGCTTCATCCAGCTGGCCTTGCTGCATTTTTTTCACAGCTTCGCTTGCTTTCAAATAGGCTTCATAGCCAAGGCTGTCGAAGCCTTGCTTTGGGCTCAACAGGTCTCTTAGCGAAACCTCTTCTTGTTGCGAAACCGTATCAGGTTGTATAGTTTGGTGTTGGGCACTTCGGCTGCGCTCAGTGTAAACGTTGGGCGTTGGGCGTTCGGCGTTTGGCACTTCGCTCAGTGGAACTGTTTGGGGGTTGGGGGTTGGTGCCTGTTCCTCCTGTGTACTTTGCTTTTGTTCGGGAGGGGATTGGCACGACATCAATAAAAATAAAATGCCAAAAATTAAAACTAGACGCATGGGTAAAGAGCATTTGGGTTCATAATAAGCCTGTAACAACACCTTACAATTTGAAGAAGTGGTATTGAAACAACGGGCAAAGATAAGGATAAAGGTCCCTGCACTTATTTGCCAATATTCAGGTTGGCCGGCAAGGAAAGGTGCCCCTGTACCATCAGCCATTTTTCGTCCTGCTTTTCAAGCACCCCTGTAAATCTTACACCCTCAAAACTGTGGGCCACATCGTTGTGGATAAAATTATAATTCATAATGATGGCAAACCAAGCAGTGTTATTGGAGCAATTGATTTTGATGTAGCGGTCGCTGATCGAAATATAGGTGTTGCTTATTGTATTGAACTGCTTGCGAAAAGCATTCCGTATGCTTTGCCAACCCATTAGTTTTTCATGTGAATCGGTGCCAAACAACATAATACTGTCGCCCGGCGCCCAAATACTTTCAATGGTTTGGAAGTCGCGGTTTTCGCTGGCAATTAAGTATTTTTCCAGTATGTTTTCAACCTTGGCAATTTCGTCAATTTGTTTTGTTTCTTCTTTGCAATCGCTGCATGCGGTGCTAAAAAGCAGACCCAAAACAGCAAGGAGGTAAAGTGCGTTTTTCATGGCTATAGGTTTTAAAATCGGTGATGAAAGTACAAAAATTCGACGGCATTGTAAAGGGTCCGGCCAATTTATTTCAGTTCTAAATAGTAAACACAAAAATAAAATCTCTATTTAGGTAATTCAATCAGTAAATACGAAACGATTTTTTTATATTATAATCAAGTTTATCATGTTGGATATCAAACACTAATATATCAAGAAGCCTTTGTGGTACAACTTCATGTTAAAAAAGCTTTTCATATTCCAGTAGATTTTCGTAAAATTGCAGCCAATTTCTAACCCAGAATCAAGCACATAAATGGCTTACCTCAAAGGCTTAAAGGCGCGCTCAGTGATGAGTTTACTCTTTTTTTTGATGATTTGTTTCAGCAATCCGGTCATTTCAGCTGAACAAGAAGGCGAACCTGAGAAAAAAGAGTTCAATGCCGGGAAAAAAATCCTGTCGCATATTGTGGATTCCTACGATTGGCATATTGCCGATTACAAGGATTTGCACATCAGCATCCCCTTACCGGTAATACTTTATGACGAAGGTGAATGGCACTTTTTTATGTCCTCTAAGTTTAAGCATGGTTATGCGTCTTACAAAGGGTATCAGATTGCCAAAGATGGAAGTCATTCAGGAAAAATTGTGCGCAAGGATGAAGATGGAACAGATGTAAGGCCGCTGGATTTTTCGATTACGAAAAACGTATTTTCAATCTTTCTTACTTCTGCTTTCATTATGTGGCTGTTTATCAGCATTGCCAAAACCTATAAGCGCAGAAAAGGACAAGCACCCAAAGGCATTCAATCATTGTTTGAACCACTGATTATTTTCATACGCGACGATATTGCCCGCGATTCGATTGGCGAAAAGCATTACAGACGCTTTTTGCCCTACCTGCTTACGCTGTTCTTTTTCATTTTCCTGAACAACCTCATCGGGCTAATCCCCATATTTCCGGGAGGGGCCAACGTTACCGGCAACTTAGGCGTAACAGGTGTACTGGCAGGCTTTACTTTGATGACTATTTTCATCAATGGCAATAAAAATTACTGGAAACATATTTTTAATACACCGGGCATGCCCTGGTGGTTAAAAATCCCCATACCTCTGATACCGATTATTGAAATTGTTGGTGTTTTTACCAAGCCTTTGTTTTGATGGTGCGTTTGTTTGCCAATATCACGGCCGGACACATTATCATCTTAGGTTTTATCAGCTTGATCTTTATTTTTGGACAGAACAGCGTTGCTGGCGGTTATACCATATCTGTTGTTTCTGTTGGTTTGGCCATTTTTATAAATTTCCTCGAACTGCTTGTAGCATTTATCCAGGCATTCGTATTCACCCTTTTGTCGGCAATTTTTCTAGGTATGGCTGTTGAAGAAGAACATCATTAATCAAAACATAAAAGAAACCATTTATTAACCTAAATACTTTAATACCATGGAATTATTAACCATTATGTTACAGGCCGCCACTGACCTGTCATTTCTTGCCCAAGTAGCAGCTGCTTTTGCAGCCAGCGTTTCAGTAATAGGTGCAAGTATGGGCATCAGTACAATCGGTCGCAGCGCACTGGAATCTATCGCCCGTCAGCCCGAGGCTGCCGCTGATATCCGTGGCAACATGATTGTGTCGGCAGCCCTTATCGAAGGTGTGGCCTTCTTCTCAATCGTTGTTTGTCTGCTGATTGTTTTCTTGTAACAACAACATCTAACCCTGGCCATGCAACGGTTGGTTGCAGGCCGGGTTATTTACGTTTTAAAAGTAACTGATTAAACATTCATTATATGGAATTAGTAAATCCCGGTTTGGGTTTGATCTTTTGGATGTCGCTGTCTTTTGGCGTGGTGCTTTTTGTGCTTAAAAAGTTTGCCTGGCCCATTATTGCCGAGTCACTAGCCGAAAGGGAAGAAAACATTGAAGAAGCCCTGCGACTTGCTGAAGCTACACGTGAGGAAATGAAAAAGCTGAAGCTCGACAACGAAGAATTGTTGCGCGAAGCCAAGGAAGAGCGTGTGGCCATCATCAACGAAGCACGAAAGATTCGTGAAAAAATGCTCGACGATGCGCGTACCCGTGGCAATGAAGAAGCCGACCGCATTGTGGAAAGTGCCAAGCAACGCATTCAAAATGAAAGAAATGCAGCTATTGTCGATATCAAAAATGAAATCGCCGATATCTCCATTCAGATTGCAGAGAAAATCCTGCGCGAAAAAATGTCGGATGCAAAAGCACAAAAAGACTTTGTGAACAAGTTGATAAGCGAAACACAACTGAACTAGATTATAGCAAAGAACTGAAAATAAAAGTATGAAAAACATCCTTTTAGCCCGCCGGTATGCCTACGCTCTCTTTGCCTTTGCGCACGAAAACAAGGTGCTCGACAAAGTTGGCAGCAACATGAAAATGATCGGGCAGGTGATGTCGGAAAACAAAGAGCTGCAACACCTTATGGTGAGTCCTGTGGTGTCAAACGCTCGAAAAAAATCTATCCTACGAAAGATTTTTATGGAGCGGGTGGACAAGCTTACCCTTACGTTTTTAGATATCCTTGTGAGGAAAGACCGGGAGAAGGAAATTCAGGAAATTGCCATTCAGTTCGACAAGATTTACCTTGATTTTAACAATATAACACGTGTAGAAATTACAACTGCCATAGCACTTGACGGGCAAACACAAAACAAGGTGATGGGCAGTTTTAAGGAGCAAACACATAACACATTGCAAATTGAAGAGCAAATTGACCCGGATATTATTGGGGGCTTTGTGCTTAAATTCGACGATTACCTTTATGATGCCAGCATAAAGAAATCGCTCAGCAATTTGCGCAAGGAATTTGACAAAAACTTATTTAAAGTAGGATTTTAACACAAGAGAAAAACCAATATGGGAGCTATTAAACCCGCTGAGGTATCAGCAATTCTGCGTAAAGAACTTTCGGGCTTCGAAACTGAAGCCTCCTTGGAAGAAGTTGGCTCAGTGCTGCAAATCGGTGATGGAATTGCCCGCATTTATGGCATGGGCAATGCAGAATCGGGCGAGTTGGTCACCTTTGAAAAAAACGGACTGCAAGGCATTGTGCTCAACCTGGAAGAAGACAATGTTGGTGTTGTGCTTTTGGGCGATAGCGGCAGCATCAACGAAGGTGATATCGTTAAACGTACCGGTCGAATCGCCTCCCTAAAAGTAGGGGAAGGCATGCTGGGACGTGTTATAAACACGCTGGGTCATCCCATCGATGGCAAAGGTGAAATCAAAGGCGATACTTACGAAATGCCGCTTGAGCGTAAAGCACCGGGCGTAATTTTCCGACAACCCGTTAATGAGCCACTACAAACTGGTATCAAAGCCATCGATGCCATGATTCCTATCGGACGCGGTCAACGCGAGCTGATTATTGGCGACCGCCAAACCGGTAAAACAGCCATTGCCATCGACGCCATCATCAACCAAAAAGAGTTTTACGAAAGAGGCGAGCCGGTATATTGTGTTTATGTGGCAATCGGTCAAAAGGGTTCTACAGTGGCCAACATCCTCAAAATACTTGAAGATAATGGTGCCTTGCCCTATACTGTGATTGTTACGGCCACTGCCAGCGACCCGGCTGCCATGCAGTTTTATGCACCTTTTGCCGGAGCTGCCATAGGCGAATTTTTCAGGGATACAGGACGGCCTGCCTTGCTTATTTACGACGATTTGTCAAAACAAGCCGTGGCCTATCGCGAAGTATCACTGCTGCTGCGCCGTCCTCCGGGCCGCGAAGCTTATCCAGGTGATGTGTTTTATTTGCACTCCCGTTTGCTGGAGCGTGCTGCCAAAGTAATCGACTCTGACGAGATTGCACAAAATATGAACGATCTGCCCGAAAGCATCCGCAGCATGGTTAAAGGTGGTGGTTCGCTTACGGCTTTGCCAATTATTGAAACACAGGCCGGTGACGTTTCAGCTTATATCCCCACCAATGTAATTTCCATTACCGATGGTCAGATATTCCTCGAAACCAACTTGTTCAATTCAGGTATTCGTCCTGCCATTAACGTGGGTATTTCAGTGTCGCGTGTGGGTGGAAATGCCCAGATCAAGTCGATGAAAAAAGTAGCCGGAACGCTCAAGCTCGACCAGGCACAGTATCGCGAACTGGAAGCCTTTTCCAAATTCGGCTCCGACCTGGATGCCGCCACCATGAATGTGTTGGAAAAAGGCAAGCGCAATGTGGAAATCCTCAAACAGCCGCAATATACACCCATGTCGGTTGAAAATCAGGTAGCCATTTTGTTTTGCGGCACAAAAGGACTGCTCAGGAAAGTGCCTGTAAACAGAATAGCTGATTTTCAGGAAGATTTCCTTCACCAGTTGGAAGAAAAACATGCCGATCTGCTGAAAGATATCAAATCAGGGAAATTTACTGACGAAATTGCGGAAACCCTTACCAAGATTGCCAAAGTTGCTGTCAGCCATTACGAAAAATAGAACACTGTCGTTTTAAAACCTTATTAAAGGGATGCCAAGTTTAAAAGAAGTACGTACAAGGATTGATTCGGTAAACTCTACCAAGCAGATTACCAGCGCCATGAAAATGGTGTCGGCATCCAAGCTGCGTAGGGCACAGAATTCCATACTTACCATGCGCCCTTACGCTGCCAAGCTGCAGGAGCTGATGCAAAATATCACGGCTACCCTCGAAACTACAGCCGAAAGCAAATACAGCACCCTCAGGCCGGCCGAAAAAATCCTGCTGATACCCGTTACCTCCAACAGAGGACTTTGCGGGGCTTTTAATGCCAGCGTAATCCGTGCAACAGTTAAGCTGATCAATGAAGAATACCAGGCCCAGTTTGAGGCCGGTAACCTCAAGCTGTATTGTATTGGAAAAAAAGCTGATGAGTTTTTCCGTTACCGCAAATATCCGGTAACTGGCTCTAATTCTGAAGTTTTTAATCAGCTGACCTTTAATAATGTAGTGCCTATTGCCCAAGAGCTGATGGATCGGTTTGAAGCGGCAGAATTTGACCGAGTCATCTTTGTTTACAACCAGTTTAAAAATGCAGGCACCCAAATACTTATCAACGAACAGTTTTTACCCATCGATCTGCCCGTAACTGATGCTGAAGACCATTGGAATGCAACAGATTATATTTATGAACCCGGCCAGGAACAAATCCTGGATGAATTGATTCCAAAATCACTTAAAACACAGGTTTATAAGGTATTGCTCGATAGCTTTGCCTCGGAACACGGCGCGCGCATGATTGCCATGCACAAAGCCACTGACAATGCCACAGATTTGATTAAGGCGCTTAAGCTGAGCTACAACAAAGCGCGGCAAGCTTCCATCACCAAAGAAATTCTTGAAATTGTGGGTGGTGCCAATGCCCTGGATGGTTAATTATTATTAAACCTCTCTACTGGTGAACCATTAACGGTTTGAAATTGTTATCTTTGAAATCTATTGTTTAACCTGAAAAAAATAAAACCATGATAAAATCAGCAATTGAAACAGCTTTGAACGATCAAATTATGCGCGAAGAACATTCTTCACGTATCTATCTATCTATGGCTATCTGGTGCGAAGTAAACGGTTATCCCGGTGCTGCCGCATTCCTTTACAGGCAAGCTGACGAGGAGCGTATGCACCAGCTCAAACTAGTTCATTATATCAACGACCGCGGCGGAAAAGCCATGCTGAAACCCCTGGAATTACCAAATGCCGATTACAACTCATTGCTTGAAGTGTTTGAAGAGGTGATGAAACATGAGCAATACATAACTGCCTCCATCAATGATATTTATGAAATTACACTGAAAGAAAAGGACTACACCACAGGTAACTTCCTGCAATGGTATATCAATGAGCAAATTGAGGAAGAAAGTACCATGAGTACCATCCTCGACAAAATAAGCCTGGTTGGTAAAGACAAAGCCGGCATGTTCCATATCGATAAAGAACTGGACACCATGACAGCCAATGCTGCACCAATTGCGTAAGCGGCTTCTTTTTTAAAGATTAAACCCGGTGCACAATTGTGGCCGGGTTTTTTGTTAAACACTCTTCCACATCGTTTGTTTAGTCAACATCTAACACCTTAGGAACATGTTACACTTTAAAGCTCCCGACTTTGAGCGGATGGAAAAGAACTTCCGTACTCTATTCTTCAATACCTTAAGTGGATTTAAAAGCCTGAACCTGGTAGGTACTATCTCTTCCCAAGGACAAAATAATTTGGCCATTTTTGCCAATATCGTGCATTTAGGAGCCAACCCTTCCCTGATGGGAATCGTTCTACGCCCTGCTTCAGTGCCCAGGCATACCCTCACGAATATACTGGACACCAAATGTTTTACACTAAACCATGTGCATAAAGATATTGTTAAAAAGGCCCACCAGACAGCAGCACGCTACCCGGAATCTGTTTCTGAATTTGAGGCTGTTGGTTTAACACCCCATTTTAGCAATACCATCATGGCTCCTTATGTGGATGAATCAACGATAAGGGTTGGTTTGGAATGGCGCGAAACCTTGGAGATAAAATCAAACAATACCAAAATGGTTGTAGGAGAGGTTGTAGAGGTGATATTAGCTGCAAATTATATTGCAAAAGACGGATATATAGACCTGCAAAAAGCCGGAAGCCTTACTGTTGCAGGTTTGGATGCCTACCATATCACCAGCAAATTGTTTCGGCTTTCGTATGCCAAACCTGATACACCAGCAAAACAAATTGATGACTCAGTATGATTTTATAGGTATAGACTTTGGTGCCAAAAATGCCGGCACTACTGCTATATGCTTTATCTTGGACAATAAGCTGAAGGTGATTCAATCAAAAAAGGGTTGTGATGCCGATTTGTTTTGCCACAATTGGATTAAAAACTTGTCACCACGCCATATCCTGATTGACGCCCCTTTGTCATTACCTCTGGCCTATTTTGGTAAAGGGGAAGATTTTTTCTTCAGGCTTTGCGATCGTGAAACTGCTGCCATGTCACCCATGTTTTTAGGCGGGCTTACCGCAAGGGCGATGCGTATGGCAGCGCATTTCAAGCCTCAGGGAATTGTTTTTATCGAAACCTACCCCAGGCTAGTATATGAGCAGCTATTGCCTGATTTGCCAAAGCCTTCAAATAAAAATGAAGTGACATCCATTGTGCCTAAACTGGAAGAAGTAATTGGTATCAACATACAAATGGACCATTTGGATGTTCACGGCATGGATGCGGTACTTGCCTGGTTTGCAGGTTGGCGAATGCTGCAGGGACAAGCTATTCAAAAAGGGAATCCATTAGAGGGTTTGATCACCTTTTAATACTCATGTAGTTAGTATTAAACAAACCGAGTAATACTCAATCCAAAATAATCCTTTTCAATGCCCTGGCCCACACATCGGAGTCATTCAACCCATCGGCCATTTGCAAGGTTTCGCCTCCGTTCTCATGAAAAATTTCGGCGTACTCAAACCCTATTTCAATAACAGTTTCCAGGCAATCGGTTACGAAGGAAGGGGCAAAAACCAGCACTTTCTTTTTTCCTGCTTTGGCCAGGTCGGCAACCACTTTATCAGAAAAAGGCGTGAGCCAGTTTTTTGATAAGCGCGACTGGAACGAAACAGTATGCTTTTCGGCAGGAACATTTAAGCGTTTTGCCAACAAACGCGTCGTTTCGAAACAGGTAGCCTTGTAGCAAAACCTCCCATGCTCAGGCATTTGCTTCTCACAGCTGCATGCGCTTACCTTGATGCCGGGATGGATTCTGTTAACATGGGTATCGGGCAGGCCATGATAGGAGAAAATAATGTGGTCGTAGGCTTGCAAATCGTACTGTTTTGCCTTTTCAACAAAAGCATCCAGATAAGCAGGATGATCATAAAATTGCCCGATAAACCGTGTGTCGGGAATCACATTCCAGTTGCTGATGGTTTGTAAGATTTTTTCGGTGGCGGTGCCACTTGTCGAGGAAGCATATTGGGGAAACATGGGCAGCACAATTACCTGATCAAAGCCTTCTTTTTTAATAGACTCCATGACCTTGTTCAGGCTGGGCTTTCCATACCGCATGCCTGTATATACCTTATAATCTGCACCCAATTCATTTTCCAGCTTGGTGGTAAGATTTTCGGTGAGGTAAAGCAGTGGTGAGCCCTTCTCTGTCCACAACTTTTTGTACAGTTTGGTTGAGTTAAACAATCGAAATGGGATAATAATGCCGTTAACCAGTATTTTGCGGCCCAGCCACGGCAGGTCAATCACGCGATAATCATTCAAAAACTGGGTAAGGTAATTAAAAACAGCCCGTGGTTCAGGTTTATCTGGTGTGCCAACATTGGCCAGGATTGCAGCTTTTTTCATTTCAATTGTTCGCTTTTTATATTTTGGCCAATCAGCTCCGCCAAATCAACAGCCTGTCCGATGCGGTCGGATATACCAATGCCATTGCGAATATTGCCGGCCAGCAAAAGACCCGGGTATTGCTGTTCCAGTTTGGCTATGCGCTCGAGGCGCTGAGGCGATGTGGCATCATATTGCGGAATGGCATGGGGTATCTGAATATTTCTAAAAGGCCATTTCTGAGCGGTTTATTTGCAGCAAGTCTTCCAATTCGGCTGTGGCTATAGCCGTGAGTGCTGCATCATCCATTTCGATAATTTCGGGCTTTTTGATGCCCCCCATAAATACCGAGAGCAAGGCGCCACCCTCAGGGGCCCTCCCATCGAAAATGGAGGATGGAAACAGCACACCTAAAATATTGCGCTTTTCCTTGCTGGGTATCAATCCGCCAAAAGCATTCAGTTTGGGACCATTCCATTTGCTAAAACCCATCACCACTTGTACCACTTTGGCATAACGCAGATCGGAAATGGGCTTCAATTCCTTGTCGTCAATAAAATCAAACATGCCCGTCAGGCTATGCCTCCCCGGCGGTGCTTACCACCCAATCCTGACTGAATTTGGCAATTGGCGCCATCAGCAGTTGCAAATGAAGTGGTAAACCCTTTATTTTCTTTTTTATTTGCAGTAGATGCTCCAAAATAGGCGTTTTGTTTGGGTAATTTGCCTACAAGTGCTGCAACTAAATTTTTGAAGCCTCCCCTGGCTGCAAACACTTCTTTGTTGCTTGCATCTCAACAGGCGTTTTCGCTTCTCTGCTTTTTTTTATAGCACCCTTTATAAAGCTGCCATAATGCTGCTCCAGGGCATACAGTTTGGGCATGGCATACTTGGTGATAAGTTGATCGGGATCACCGGCATATATTCCTGATATAAAAGGATCAACGGCATAATCAAGATAGGATTTGCCCATGCGCCTTTTCACCATTCCGGCGATGCTTTCCATGGGGTTATCCCCTCTTTTGCGGAAAGGCTCGCCCAGTATCCCAAATTTGTCGCGCAAAGAGAACAACGGGGTTTTTATCGCCTTGATAAAACCTGCGGGAATTGGTTCCCATTTCCCCTTCTTCAATATCCACCGGTTCTTCGATTGTGGATTGGCCAGCTCAATATGGCAATCGGGTGCCAATACCTTGAAAAGCTCCGCCACCTCACCCCTTGCAATGATACCTGTATTAGGCCCTGATTCGTATATAAAACCATCTTGTTCAAGTGTTTGCATTACACCACCTGCCCTGTTTTGTTTTTCTACCACCACCACACTGATGCCTTTCTCCTGCAGGAAAAAGGCAAGTGAAAGACCGGTTAACCCGGCCCCGATAATGGTAACATCCGTTTTATGCATTACTTTTTTTTAAACAGATTTTGAATAGATGTTTAGTTGTTTATCATAGGCCTTATCCAAAGCTGCCGCGATATTCCTTATAAACAATGCCCCGGTTTCGCTCACTTCTATGGAATCCTCATGAAAAACCATCAGCTTATCATTAACAAACTCCTCAAATGTTTTGTTTGAAGTGTTGGCGTGCGATTTCAGAAAATCAACAGGAAGTGCCAACTCATCAGCCAATTGCTTCCAGATTATTCCTTTGTTGCACATAAAATGGGTAATGATTTCACGCGTTATTTTCTGATCTTCGCGCAGCGCATAGCCTTTTTCAGTGGCCAGTTCTCCCTGCTTGAGTGTATTGATATACGTTTTGAGGTCTTTGCTATTCTGGGCGTACCCGCCTTCCAGCTGACCGATGGACGATACGCCAAAAGCATACACCTGACCGGTAGTTTCGCGGGTGCAATAGCCCTGGAAGTTTCGATGCAGCTTGTTGTTGTTCAGTGCTTTGCTCAATTCGTCATCAGGCAAAACATAATGGTCTAAACCAATGGCTGTATAGCCTGCATTCTTTAAAATCTGATGGGCAGCCAAAAACATCTTCATTTTTTCATCTGGATGCGGCAAGCCTCTTTTTTCAAGGATAATTTGGTTTTTCTTTAACCAGGGAACATGGGCATAGGAAAAGGTAACCAATCTGTCGGGCCTTATTTCGATCGCTTTTTGAATGGTTTCGACAAAGGACTGCACGCTTTGCCCGGGCAAGCCGTAAATAAAATCAAGGTTAACCCCAGCCGGCTTTTCCCCTTCCTTTAGCTTTTCAATAAGTGTTTCAACAGCTATTTTCGAAGGTTCACGGTTCACCAGCTTCAATACCTTGTTGTCAAAATCCTGTATGCCAAGGCTAAACCGGTTGAAACCAGCCTGTTTGAGTATGTCAATTGAATTGAAATCAAGATAAGCAGGGTGGCACTCAATGGCAATTTCTGGTTTTTCGATACATTGAAAACGCTCAAAAAACATTTCATTGATTTCTTTCAGAAAATTTACATCAATAGCATTGGGTGTGCCGCCACCATAATGGATTTGTGCTATTTTGCGTGCCGGGTCAATCAGTTTGCACACCAGGTCAATTTCCTTTTTCAAAGCTTCCAGATAGGGCATTACCTGACTGGCACTGCCAAGGGCACAAGCGTTGCACCCACAATAGTGGCAGATTTTTTTACAAAAAGGGATGTGCACATAAAAGGCAAGGTGGGCAGGCTCGGCCTGGTTCGAGGCTTCAATCAGCGACAAATAATCATCCGGGCCAAATGTATCGCTGAAATAATTGGCTGGCGGATAGCTGGTATAGCGAGGTACAGGCACATTGTATTTTTCAATCAATTCAGGACTTACGAGCATGGGCAATTCGTCTTGGTAATGCGTATAAAAGTATTAAAAATGTAAACAGGCTTAGCAAAGCTTCAATTCCAAACAAGCCCTGATAGCCAAGCATATCGCCCAGCTTTCCGCTCAAAACAGCAATAATCAACCCGCTAAGGTGCGTAATCACAATTTGCAAGGTGAAGTCGGTACCCTCGCGTCCCGGCCGAACCCTGTCCATCGAAATGGTATAAATGGCTACTGTGGAAAACCCATAAGCACCCCACAACATGGCAATTCCAGCATAAAGAGCGAACAGGGAAGGCGTTGTTTGGGCAAGCATCCAAAAATAGGCCCCCGCGATAAAACTCAAGCCTAAAAACAAATACATGGGGATATGTCTGCCCAGTTTTTTCAACACCCATCCGGCGGCAAATGCACATCCCGCCGCTACAGCTGTGCCAAAATACCTGCCATAAAGCCAATTTCCTTGGCGTTGTAGCCCAAATCAACCATATAGGGCTTGAGCATGGCCAATATTCCAATGATGCCGAATAATAAAAAACCAGCACCAGAATATCCTTGTGCCTTCCCTTGGAGGCGAAAAAATAGAACACATCCTTCAGCGAGACTTTTTTCTTAACTGTGTCATCCACCGAAAGTTTTTTGCGGTAAAGCAGCAATGGCACGATGGCAAAAGCCACAAAAGCAGCAAGTAAAATAAGCAGGTTGCGCCAGCCAAAGTAGTAATATACAATCAGCAGCACGCCGGTTCCAATTAAGGAACCAACGAAGCTGCCTGCTGATTGCATGCTGTTACCCAAAGCCCTTTCATCCTTCCTGAGCACAAAAATTGCATAGATATCAACAGCAATATCCTGCGTGGCAGAAGCGATGAAAGCCAATATCATCAATGAAATAATCAGCGTGAAATCTGTTTGAAGATTAAAAAAACCGATATGCAAAATGATTATGGCATAAAAGATTTCCGAACCAAAAATCCAGCGGCGTATTTGCCTGGTTGATTTTGTCTGGTTGTCGATAAAAGGTGCCCACAGAAATTTCAATATCCAGGGCAATTTAATAAGCTGCAACAGACCAATCGACTCCAGCGAATAACTTTCCTGCCGCATAATAACTGGTACCACCGTTGAGAAAAAACTCATCGGGATCGACTGTGCAATATATAAACTGAACAGTACAGGAAATTTATGCCAGTTTTTTTCGGGAACCATTATAATTTCAGCATGAGGTTAGCACCAAATTGCATAGGTTTGCCTTTTTGGGCATATCTGTTGCCAATGGCTTCAAAATAAAAAGCATTGTATTCGGAAGCAAGCAGATTTTTGGCCCACAACTCAAGGCTGAATTTTCCACGCTCAACACCCATACGCAAATCAAGCATGCCATAGGCAGATTGCGCCTGACTGTTTTGTTCATTCCAATAATGTTCGCCAATAGCGCGGTATAAAGCAGACCATTTCAGGCGGTCAGCGATGGATTGCGATGGCAATTCTACCACATGGCTAAGCTGCATCGAAAATGTATGACGCGGGACATAAGGAATATAATTGCCGTTGTAGTTTTTAGTTGAATCAACAATATGCGTTACAAAACGTGCATCGGTATATCCATAGGCAAGTATGGCGTTAAAATTGCGGAATACATTGGCCCGCATACTCAGCTCGGCACCTTTACTAACCGATTCGCCGGCATTTTTCAGCATGGACCCGCGACCACTGGGCACCGGTTGATAAATTTGCTGATTGCTCCAGTCAATGTAAAACAAGGAAGCTTCCGCCTGAATCCTGTTCTGCATAAAAGCTGTTTTCAAACCCACCTCATAATTCCAACTGTGCTCTGCTTCAAATTGCAGGTCTTCGTCGCGTTCGTGAATGGCATTGAAACCGCCTGTTTTATAGCCTTTTGAAACCAATGCATAAACATTGGTGAAATTGTTGATATCATATTTTAAGGCAATTTTCGGCGAAAGCTCAATAAAATCCATGGTCGGAAACAGGGTGTCTGTCAGGGCTACACTGTTGCCGCCTACCAAAGTTTCATTCCTGAAGGTAAGTTCATTTTTTTCGGCATCGAGCCTTAACCCAAAAGTTACCGATAATCGGTTGATAAACAAGTCGTGCATGGTAGTTTGGTGAAATACAGCCACACCTTGTTTTACTTCATCATAATTGCGGATAATCTGCGCTTTCCTAACCTGGTCGAACACATGAACGCCCTTATCCGAAAACTGATAAAAGCCATAAAAACCATTTACCCATTCGTAGCGCTTGTTCGGTTTAGATTTGAACACAATTTCCTGCGAAAGCATATTGTCTATCTGTGTTTGTGTGGCCAGGTAAAGCGAGTCGGATGTAAAGTCTTGATCCACATTTTGATAACCATCAATATATTGATAGGAAGTGGTGGCAATCACATCATAATGGTTCGCTTTGTATTTGAACACAAGCCCATTCGAAACCAGGTTGCGGTCGTAGGTGGAGGGGTGGTTATAATTTACATCCCTGGTGATGTCGAGCGAATCAACCAGAGCATATGGATATCCCCCTTGCCGGCTGTATTCCAGGCTCAGGGAGTTTTCGGCCGTAAGCCTTTCATTGATTTTCCAAACCAAACGGTTGCGGATACCGATGCTGTTTCCAAAATCAACCTGCTCATTGTTGAAGGCATTGGTAAAATAACCATCTGTTTGTTGGTAATTAACTGAAAGTGAATAGCCAAACTGATCTGTTGGTTTGGCAAAATGGCTGATTCCAGCTTGATAGCGACCATAATTTCCGGCAGAAAGTAAGGCTTTGGTGCCTTGATAGTCCAAGGGGGAGCGGGTAATAATATTGATGATGCCGCCCATGGTATTGCGTCCGTACAGGGTGCCCTGAGGCCCCGGAGCACTTCAATACGTTCGATATCAAACAAGTCGAAATCAAAAGCAGCCTTATCGAAATATGGCACATTATCAACATACATACCAACCGAAGGCTCGTTGATGCGCGATCCAATGCCGCGGATATATACCGGTGAAGTGAGTTTGCTGCCATATTCTGGCATAAAAAAGTTTGGTGTGTAAGCCGTAATATCTTTCACTGACATGATGCCGGCTTGTTCAATAGCACGCGCTGATACAACAGAAGCAGAAGCCGGAAGTTCACGCAGCGTCATGGCTTGTTTGGGAGCCCTAATGGTAATTTCATCAAGAAATATACTGGGCATATGCAAAGAATCGTCCATCATGACGATATGTTGCGATTGAATTTGCATGTTTGCGGAAGTAATCACAAATGCAAACATTAAAACAATGAGATGATTTATTTTCATTTCTAAAAAATTATTTCAGGTTTTGGCTATATATAATTGAAAAGGCGCTGACACCATATTATGTTATGGCTTTGTCAGGCATACAATCGGGTTATAATACCTCCATTAAAAACAGCACAAGACTATTTCACTTGGGGGGTTATAATTTTAAGAAAGAGGTTGTGGAGGTGGTCTGCCAAAACTGTTGAAGTCGTAAAAATCCGAAAACATTAAATGTCCCGGACTGCCCCTTAATCGGGTTGAAAGCAGTGGAAAAGACAGGCTGCTTTTGGCTTCTTCGAATGCACAATCGTTATACCCCTGATTTAGATTTTCAATAACAAGGAGGGTGTCATCTGCATCGGTTTCGCTATTGTCAACAAAGTGGGTGAGTTCATGTGGGTTGTCTTCGGGGCCTTCGGCGGCCATCACCTTCAGCGAATAGAAGGAAACCGACGCCAGATACACCACACCTAAAAGGATGTAGGGTAAATGTGTTGATAATGGCCCAAAGAAAAACATAAACCGACAATTTTTTTGCAAAAATAGGCTTTTAGGAGTTATTAACACGTTTTTCTTAACATCAACAAGTTTAAACGCGTAATTTAGATTCAGTTTAAACAAGTAATTATGTACCACAAATAGTTTAAAGCCTGTCTTGCTGTTTTTTTAACCGAGGTATTTAATAATAAAGGATGTTCAGATCGGGCCTATTATTGCGCCAATCTTGAATGCTTCGTGATGAAATCCTTGTATTGTAACATTTTACATATTTTAACGCCGGTAGGTTTTCGATAGGGCTCGTGTTGCGGATGCGTGTGTTGTAGCATGACAGGTCTTCGAGGGCAGTTAAATTTGAAAGTTCTTTCAGGTTACGTAATTGCGTACCAGAGATATTCAACATGCGCAATGTAGTGTGTTGACTGATTGCTGATATATCCGAAACAGGCGTATTTTCAATGTTTAAAACTTCAAGTTTAATGAGGGAGCTCAATGGTTTTAGATTGCTAATCGGGTTGTTTGGCAGCTCAAGATGTTTTAGCTTCTTGCTCCCCGATAGTGGATGCAGGTCGCTTATGCTTGTGGGGCCAAACACCAGTTTTTCGAGGAACGGCAATTTGCGCAAGGGCTCCAGTGAGTTGAATTGAATACCCTCCAATTCGATGTCGCGCAGCTCAGTAATTCTTAGCAATTGCATTGGTGTGGGATTTGTGTCTATTGGCACATATGATTCAAAAACATCACGCCACATATCGGGCAAATTTTTCCACCACAGATCCAGTTCCCCTGTTTGAAATATCACGAGGGCATTGGGAATAGACGATTTTAAACGTTCCACAGCCACCCTGCTAACCCTGCTTTTGTCAGCATAAACCAAGCGCAGTCCCGAAAGATTAGCAAGAGGTTCGAGGTTTTCGACCCTTGTCCCCTCAATATTCAGTTGCTCTAAGCTAATCAGACTGTTTAAGGGGCTCAGATCGCTTATGCGTGTATCGCTCAGGTCGAGCTCAGTCAAGCCACTCAGCCCTATCAATGGGGTCAGGTCAACGATTTCGGTTTGCCGCAGCGAAAGATAATTCAGGTTGGCAAGCCGTCCCACGGGCTGCAGGTTTTGCAAAAAACGGTTGCCCGATAAGTCGAGACGGTTTATATTGATAATTTCATGCAAATCCTCCGTTCCCGGATTTTGGGGTTTTCCTGTTTGCTCGCTAAGCAGGGCTTTCCAATAGATTGGCAAACTATTCCACCAGGCTGACAATTCCTCTGTTTCAAAAATTACGAGGCTGCCCTGGTTGTTGCGCATAAAGCGAATGGCCATTTCGCTGCTAACGCCAGTATTGTCACAATAGATTTTTCTGGAGATGCTTTTCCCATCAAGTGGTGCCAGGTTGCTCACAGATGTTTTGCTGAACTGTATAATTGAAAGGGCTGCTAAATCGCGCAAAGGTTTAAGCGATGAAACTTTTGTTTCATCAAATGCGAGCATTTGCAATTCTTTAAGATTTGCCAATGGGGAAAGGTCGGAAATGGCTGTTTTGCTCACATCAAGCAGGCGCAATTTGAGCAGGTTTGAAAGCGGCTCCAGACTGCTAACCTTGGTATTTCCAATACGCAAGGCAATCAGTTCCGGCAAATTGCGCAAAGGTTCCAATGAAGTAACAGCGGTATTGAAACAATACAGTTTTTCGAGTTTCCTGAATGCCGACAAGGGGCTCAGGTCATCAACCGGAGTATCGAAGCAATAAATTTCCTTGATGTTTACAGAATAGCGCAATGGCGTAAGGTTTTTCACCGAACTGCCCGACATATAAATGGCATCCAGTTGGTTCAGGTTGCGCAGGGGCAACAGGTCATGGATGGATGTGTGGGAAAAATCAACAATCCGCAAATCTGTTAGTTGTGCCAGGGGTTCGAGTGACTTGAACTGCTGTTTATAAGAAATATTGACTTCCGTTTTTTTTGTAAACCGCCTCAAAATGGTATGCACCTGCGACATATCCGATACAAGGGTATCCGGCAAAAACACATTGAGGGTATCCGCCCTGAAAAGGAGTGTGTCGGGTGGCCTTCCGTGGAGCAAATGTTGATAGGCCAATGTTAAGGTGTCGGCACCCATAACCATCACGGTATCCCTGCGGATCATTTTTGTTGGGCGCATAACGATCACAGCATCAGGGGTAAGGCTGAACAAACGGGCAAATGAAAGTGTATCATCAAGCATCACCTCATCGCCAAAATACCGTTTCCAGGCCATTGGCATGGTATTCCACCAATTGCGGAGTTCTTCGCGCTCGTTGAGGCCAGAAGTATAAATGCTGGCAATTTTCAGTTCTTTGCGAAAGGGGTCCAGGTTGATTTCCATAAACCGCTTTTGCCGGTTGTTTACAGAATCACCTTTCAATGTAATGCCCTTGAGTCCACGATTGAGCTCAACCCGGAAGAACAAATCACCGGATTGGCTGACCATTTGATCAATTTTCTCAATTTCAAATGTAAAATGCACTTGCCTGAAAAAGAAATCCACATCTTTAAGATAAGCCTGAACGTCTTTGTTTATAGGTATCTCACGGTTTTCGTCCAGGTCGTCCTCAATTTGCACCTGTGTATCCTGAAAAAACTTCAAATAACTCTCGTTGATGATGATTTCCTTTTCCTGGACCGTTGCCTCTGGCTGGCCAATAAAGTTCAGTGTTTCCTGAAGAAATTCTACAAGCTGCTCCGTTTGACGGCTGTAGTCTTCCATTTCGGACGCAGGTAACTGGGTTTGCTGAGAGGCTATGTTATTCGAAATCAATAAACTTACAGCAATCAATAAATTGTGTAGCGAATTTCTCATGGTTCGTAAAAATTGATGACTGTTGTTTTTTCCTGTTCGGTCATATACATTAAATTTGAAATCAGCCAACCGGAGTTCATACCACTGCGATTGAAGTACGATACTTCAAAATACCAATTATCGACCTGAAAGATATGGAATTTAAGTTGATCAACGGATTTAAATGTTAGCCTCCCTTTTTTTACTTCATAAAAAAAAAGGCTGAGCTGATCGGGCGAAAAACCTTTGTGTGCATAGTAGTCTATCAGCTGCGGACTGCCGAAAGCTTTATGGATATTCATAAAATCCAACTCATGGCTCATGGGGTGCAGAAAATGTTTTTCGCGTTCGGCCATTTCCCCTTTGGGAAACATGCGGCTGAAAGCCGGGTAATACACATTGGTCAGTACCCATTTAGAGCCTAAGTTTTCCTTTTCCACAGCAAGAAACAGGATGATGTCCACCTCGCGCCCTTCGTGCACAAACTTGGCTGCGAGTTCGGCATACCAGCGTCCGTTCAGAAACTCCAGATAGGATTCGTCCCCGTCAAGTGTTAGGTCATCAATAAAAAAATCGCGCAAGGTGCTGGAAGTGCGCTGGTTTTGCTGATCAAACAACATCGGCAACAACTGTCGCCGTTTTTCGCTGTTGCGATATTCTAAACTTTCGGGATGGTATTTTTTGCCAAATTGATCTTCCTCGTAATTGAAACGGCTAAAAAACTGGCTTACCTGCTTGGTCATGGCATACAGTTCGCGCTCGTCCACCTGAAAGGTGCCAACTGTGCCTGTTTGCGCAAAAGCCGGGCAACAGGCAAAAATGATCAATATCAGTAATAATTTTATTTTTTTCATGTTAAAGTTTTCAGATGCAAAAGTAGGCAAGGGAAGTCAATAACGGATTTCAGGGCATAATATTTTTGATGGGGTGTGGCAGGCCTTTTTCAAAAAAGGTAAAACAGGAACTTTAAAAAAATGATTTATTTTGAACCAGGAATATTTAATTAATAAACAGGATGTTACTACAGAATATATATACTAAAACCCCTCAAAAAAATCGCGATTGATTACTTGGTAATTACAATCCCCGGTATTTTGCTGATCTTTATCTGAAGGTTCTTCATTTCCTGGTATTGGTGAAGCAGTATAGCAATATCATCATCATTGCCTGCCTCTTTGATAGCCTGAGCAATAAGGGGCAATTTTGCCTCAAGCACTACCCGCCTGTAGGTTAAAAGAGCCCGATCAATACTTTGTTTCAGGTCTTCTTTTTCCGTTTTAACGAAGATTTTATGCTTTTCCCAATTCTTGCTCAATTCATAACGATCGGAAAGTACATCAACGGCCAAAGTTGAAATATCCGGCTCAGGATGGGAGGTGAAGTGTTTTTCGTTAGGAACTTCTTCTTTTTCAAGATTTTCCTTGAATATGAGCAGGATTTTGCGATGGGTAGGGTGGTCAAACTCAAGCTTATCAACAGCCAATTCATCCAGGATGTTTTTTACAACTGTTTCGCGGTAAACAGCAGGATAGCCTTGCTCGTCGGTTGTGTCCTGCAACAATTCCTCCCGGCCATAATGCAGCAACAATTTGATAAGCTCGCGTTCCTGATGGTATCCAGCAGGGAACTCAGGCTTTGGTGCCTCCCTGGGCTGTTCGGGTGATTCAACCGGTGGCTGCGGCAGGTCTGAACCAAGCTGTTTGCGCAATTTGCCACGCAACAACTTGTTGAGCTCATTCATCAGGGTAAGCTCTTCCACATCCAGCATTTTGCTGCACGTTTTCACATACACCGAACGGTAAATTGCATCGGGGATCAGGGCGATGGTTTGTACAATTTCCTTAACCAGGCCCGCTTTTTTAATGGGATCATTTTCAGCCTCTTCAAGCAATAGGCCTGTTTTAAAGCTGATAAAATCCTTGCTTTGGTTGCTGATAAATTCTTCAACTTCTGTTGTGCGGTGCTCCCGTACGAAACTGTCCGGGTCGCTGCCATCAGGAAAAAGCACTACCCGCACATTCATCCCCTCTTCCAGGATCAGGTCGATGCCCCGTAAAGAAGCGGCAATGCCGGCTTTGTCGCCATCAAACAAAATGGTGATGTTGTCGGTGTAGCGCTTAATCATACGGATTTGATCCACCGTAAGTGAAGTTCCCGAGCTTGCTACTACATTTTCAATGCCCGCCTGATGCATGCTGATCACATCGGTATAGCCCTCAACCAATAAACAATTGTCGGATTTGGCAATGGCATTTTTTGCATAAAAAATACCATACAACGATTTGCTTTTGATGTATATCTCTGACTCAGGCGAATTCAGGTATTTGGCCTTTGACTTGGTTTGATCCAGGATGCGGCCGCCAAAGCCAATTATTTTTCCTGTAAGGTTATGGATGGGGAAGATTACCCGTGCAAAAAAGCGGTCGAATAGTTTGTTGTCGTGGCTGATGGCCAGGCCTGTCTTCAGTAATATTTCTTCGCTGTAACCATTTTGCAAAGCATGCTGACAGAAGGCATCCCGACGTTCGAAGGAATAGCCCAGCATAAATTTTTGGATGGTGCTTTCCCTGAAATCGCGCCCTTTGAAATAACTTAACCCAATCGAACGTCCCTCATTGGTTTCGAGTAGGGTGGAGGCATAATATTTGCCGGCAAAATCGTTGAGGTTGAACATGCGTTCGCGCTCGTTCATGGCTACAATTTCTTCGGGCGTTTGCTCACGTTCCTCAATTTCGATATTGTATTTTTTGGCCAGGTAACGTATGGCTTCCGGATAGGAATAGTGCTCATGCTCCATCACAAATTTGGCTGCATCGCCACCTTTGCCACAACCGAAACATTTAAAGATGCCTTTTGATGGCGAAACCGAAAACGAAGGTGTTTTTTCCTGATGAAAAGGGCACAGTCCGATAAGGTTGCTGCCACGACGTTTCAGGCTCACAAAGTCGGACACAACTTCCTCAATACGGGCAGTTTCCAATACGCTGGATATGGTGTGGGGAGGAATCAATTTCGTGCTTTTTTTGGGATGCTAAGGTAAGGCTTTTTGAATAGGAAAGCTGAAACCCGAATAGTCTGATTAGGTGGGCTATTTCGCTTATCATTGTTTTTCAACCGCTTATTTTTTGTTTTTCTAATTCGCATGGCTTTTTTGTACCTTTACCAACGTATTTTTAGGAATGGCAAAAATTGCCGTTCGTTTATTAATTAAACAAAGCCTGATCATGGAGGATAACCAAAAAGTAGATAAAGCCATCGAATTGTTGCAGGGGCAAGTGGATAAACTGCTGGCAAAAGATTTTGACCTGAAGGCCTGGAAAAACCACACAATTTTGATTCTGAGTCGCTTGTTCGGTGAAGCAGATCCCAAGATCTCTCAAATACAAAAGCTTGATTTTGAGTTTAATTCATGGGCATTGCGCGATGCTTCTGGCAACGAATCATACGAAGCAGGGCGCAAGCGTATTGGGCGCGAAACCCTGGAAGCAGCCATAGCCGAATTGCAACTTTTTGGGCTTCCTGTTGAAAAAAAACAAGAACAGCAGGCGACCCTTTGTGGTGAAATTACGTCCTTGATTTTTGATGAGCTAAAGGGAAGTGATGTAAAGCGTATCCATGAAATCCTGCAATCGGGTGGGAGCAAAGAGGAAAAAGCCCGTAGGTTGCGTGAGGTGCTCGAAGCCCTGGACGAAAAAAGTATGCGTCAGGTATTGGCCGGAATTTTGATGGTTAGCAAGTGAAGCTTCGATTAGCAATTTGTATTTTTGTCAATTAATAAATTAGCTAAATATGAATCATGTAAAACGTTTATACCGTTCCAATTACAACAAGGTGATTGGTGGTGTTTGCCAAGGGATGGCCAACTATTTCAACCTGGATGTGAGCCTGATGCGGATTGCCTGGGTGATTTTTGCCTTTTTTGGCGCCGGTGTGCTGGCGTATATCATTTGCTGGATTGTAATTCCTGAGTCGCCATACGGTACCTGAGCCCGTTTGTTTTTGTCCAACAAGGAATAAAAGTCGTTTTTTATAGCAGCTGTTTAGCTGAAATTCAGTATTTTCGCGTGTAAAATACCGATTTCTGTTATGAGAATATCTGCACTATTATCAGGGGCATTTTTGATGTTGTCCCTTTCATGTATTACTGCACAAAGCCTGCCCGGTAAATTGCTTGTTGTTGGCGGAGGTAGCGAAAACTACAACAATTGGAGCGATGCCCCCTACAGCTGGGCAATTGAGCAATCAGAAAACAAACGTGTGGCCATCATTGGCACCGATGCAAGCCCTTCGGACTGGCTGCCCGAATATTTTACTTATCTGGGTGCTACCTATGCCAGGAATTTCCCCATTACAACTACTGCAACTGCTGATCTTCAAGCTACTTACGACAGTTTGATTACCTATGATGTGATTTTTTTCAGGGGCGGTAATCAATGGAACTACTACAACCGCTACCGCAATACGCTCACGCAGCAAGCTGTTGAAGAGGTATTTATGAACGGGGGCGTGATTGGTGGCACCTCAGCCGGATTGCATATACTTTCGGAAGTGTTATTTACCTCCCAAAATGGAACAGTTTACCCAGAAGAGGCATTGCAAGACCCCTTTAACCAATATATGACCCTGGAAGATGACTTCCTGAATTTGATGCCTGGCCTGATTTTCGACAGTCATTTTGTGGAAAGGGCCCGTTTTGGGCGCTTACTGGGTTTTCTGGGAAACTGGAATCTTAGCGAAGGTGCCGATATTATTGGTGTTGGCATTGATGACAAAACAGCATTGTGTATTGATAGCAATTTGGACGCTTCCGTTTTTGGAACAGGGGCTGTAAATATTTATAGGGCAGGCCCTGAGAATGACTATGCCATTGGTGGTTCAAAACTGCTGGCTACTGATATTGAAGTGATGCAACTGCTTCATGAATGTGGTTTTAACTTCAATTCATTTGAATATAGTGGCTTGCCACAGGAAATTATTCCCCAAATGGAAGGGGAAGTTTTTTCAAAAACCTTGTGGCTCAGCGGTGCAGATGCGCTCAATAAAAACCATGAGATGTTGCAGCAAATCGCCTCAGAGCAATTGGATGGTGATACCATTTTGGTGATCAGCAGTAATCAGAACACAGCCAATCAATTTGCCGGCTATCTGGGCGAGCAGGGTGCTGATGCGGTTGTTATGCTCGCCAACTCAAGCAACGGAGAAAGCCTGGAGTGGGAATCTAAAATTGAAAACGCAGCTGCCATACTTTTTGTGGCCAACACTTATACCGGCTTGATGGACTTCCTGAATGAGACAACAAACGGGCAATTACTTTTAAATCTGCTGCATGCCGGACAAAAAGATGTTGCCTTTGTGGGGGGTAATAGTCGCTTCGCCGGCAAATCATTCATTGCCAACTATGAGCAGGAATGGGCAAGTTATGACGGTTTGTTGGAAATTGCCAACGGCATGGCACTGCTGGCCAATACAGTGATAATGCCCAATGCCTTTTCGAGCAGTATCGATAATGAAAATGCAGCTTCGGGCCTGCCTTACACCATGGTGGCCGACAGCCTGCGTTACGGAATTTGGTTGTACGACAATAATTTTGCCCGTTACAGCCTCAGCGGAAACAGTATTGAAATCACATCCTTTGGTGATTTTCCGATGATTTTTATGGAAAACAGGGGTACGGATGGTGGTTTGGGAACACAGTCAGCCGTTGGTTCGGGCTTGCCGCGCAATGTGGCGGGTTTTGGGCGTTTCAACCTCAGCCTGATGGACGAGACCATGACCAAGCAAATTAATTATATCAGTCAGTTGGCAGATATACAAAATGATAAACCCTGGTGCATCTACCCGAATCCCAGCCTAGATTATTTTCATATAGAAGGTCTTGGGCAGTTAACAATCAATATAGAGATATGGGAAATGGCCGGACGAAAGCTCGATGTGTTTCAAACTAGAGCTAATAGTCCGATTTCAATTTCGAGCTTTGCAAAAGGCATGTATATTATCACTATCCGGGATGAAAATGGAAAATGGCTGGGGACTCAAAACTGATAAAACAATGAAAAAATTGATTTTTCTGGCAATGACCATAGGCTTCTGTCATGCGGACATGAACAGGCCGAAAAGGTAAACATCACAAATACAGCAAAGGGAAAACTTTACATCATTGGCGGGGGAAAAGGCCGGCAGCCATGATTGAAGAAATTGCCAAACTGGCAAACCTGAGCGAAGAGAACCAATATGCTGTGGTATTGCCCATGGCCAGCAGCGAGCCCGACACCTCCTTTTATTACCTGAAAAAGCAATTTGATGAGCTGGATACCTACAAGCTTGTTTTGTTTAATATTGAAGATGGCAAGTTAGTCAACCAGGCAACACTAAATTCCATCCGGGAGGCGGCATTGATATATATAACTGGTGGCGACCAAAAAAAATTTATGGATGTAGTGCTAAACACCCCGGTGCATGATGCCATCAGATCAGCTTATGAGGAGGGGGCTGTAATAGCCGGCACCAGTGCCGGGGCTGCTGTTCAAAGCAAGAAAATGATCACAGGTAATGAACATAAATATCCGGAATATACAGGACAATACCGCACCATTGAGGCAGAAAACATTGAAATAGCCGAAGGGTTGGGCTTAGTACAAACGGCCATTATCGACCAGCATTTCATCTGGCGCATGCGTATGAACCGTTTGATTGCTGCTGCCATTGAGCATCCTGCTGAACTTCTTATTGGTATTGATGAATCCACTGCAATAGTTGTGCATGGCGATTCAGCCACTGTCACAGGTGTTTCGCAGGTGGTGGTTTTGCACAACAAAAAGGCTGTCAAGCGCGAACAGAATGGATTGCTTGGAAGCTTTGGAATGGAACTCTCGGTGTATCTGCCGGGCGAACGTTTTTCGATAAATCCCTAAAAGGTAAGATGATACACATGCTGTAGGTTTGAGCCTTTTACCTTCGTCAAAAAGCAAAAAAACCCTGCGAGCACTTTGGCTCGCAGGGTTTTATGTGTGTTGCCAAATCATTTGACAGCATCTTAGCGCACTACCTGAAGTTTGGTATCTACAATGCCTTGTTCGGTATGCATGCGGACCATATACAAGCCTGCTTCAAAATCAACTGTTGAAATGCTGGTATTGTTCAAGTTGATGGTTTCGTTGAGCATCACCCTGCCTAGCATATCTGTTACAATCAATTGGTTGATTGTGCTACCGGCCTGAATAGTTACAAAATTTTGAGCCGGGTTGGGGAATAAGCTGTACGAAACAGCATCCACTTGGTATAGACCAACAAATACAAGGTGTACAGCAGGCGTAAACAACCAGTTGTCAGGAGTAAGGGCACCTGCTTCGCTGTCCCAAGATTGGCTGCGCATGGCGCCTTCACCTTCACGAACCTGGAAATACCAGTTGAAATCATCCCCATCAGCATCAACTTTGGTCCAGCCTTCGGGTAGCCATTCCTCATCAACTTCCTCACCAACGCCTTCCTGGAAGTCTTCCGAAAGCAGCACTTCTTCCATGCCATTGCGGCTTACATCACGCATAGTAATTTTTACGTTGTCGATTACCATACGGTCCATGTCGCTGATATCGTGGTGCCTGAAGGCCACATGGATAATTTCACCACCATAATTGGTAATGTCCACCTCGCGGGCCTGATATTCCCAATTGAGTTCGGTTGTGCTGAGGGTTTCGTCCCAAACCATCACAAAATTGTCAGGGTTTGTGCCATCGGTCGAAACCCAAACGCTGTAATATTCAGCCCTGTATTGGGCAGTATTGGCTGTTGAGGCCACATCCCATTCCAGGATAAACTCCACCTGGGCCTGGGCGAAGCTGCTGTTGCTAAAGGCAATCAATGCCAAAATGACTGTAAGTAAAGATAACTTTTTCATAGTATTGGGTTTTAATTAAACATAAATGATTTGTTGTATAAATTGGTTTTGCATATAGGTTACTCAATGGCAAACAACTCTACTTCTGCGATAAAGATGCGGTCCATATCCGTAATATTGTAATGCCTGATGGCCACAAATATGATTTCTCCGGCATAAGCCGAAAGATCCACCTCCCTTTCGATGGCAGTCCAGCTTGGTGTTTCCGTATCAAAGGTTTCTTCGAACAGCAACTCAAAATTATCGGTATTGTCGCTGCCAATCGATACGAAAATGCCATAATGCTCTTGCCTGTATTGTGGTGTACTTGCAGTTATTCCTACAGTGTACCTAAAGGTTATGGTTGTACCCGGGTTAAAGTTGGTTAGGTTTAACTCAGGAGTTATTAACCAGTTATCAGGCTCGAGGGGTGAACCATCCCAAGATTGGCTGCGCATTGAAAGCACACCCTGGCGCTCGCCTACATACCAGTTTATGCCATCGCCATCCTTGTCAATGGCTTGCCAGCCTTCGGGTGCCCAGCTGTCTTCTTCCAAAAAGTCAATGCCTTCGTTAAAATCTTCAAAAAGGAGCACTTGCTTGCCCAAGGCCAGCGAAACGGTTTTTGAGAGTTTGTTGTAATACACATCATTCAATGGGTCAACAGTTAAGGATATATTGTATTTGCCGGCCTGGGTGAGCAAAACAGAAGGATTTTCTTCGGCTGATGTTTCCCCATTGCCAAAATCCCAATTGTATGATTGTGCTAAAATGGATTTATTAGTGAAATCCAGTTGCCAGTTAACTGAATCGATTTCTTCGTCAATTATAATTTCGTTAACAGTAAAATCAAAATCGGCTTGTGTGCTAGCCTGGGGTACTTCAAAATCGTCCTCTTTGCAGGCGTGCATCATAAGAGCCATGATGATGACCGATAAAAACAGGGTATGTGACTTTAATGCTTTCATGCTTTATTGTTTTAAAAGTTTAATAACCATCATTTTGGTACATATCAGGGTTGTTGTTGGCGATGATTTCGGCTTGCGGAATGGGGAACAAAGTTTGGTTGATGTGTGTTACTTTATCCAGCACCTCAAGGGCACGGCCTGTGCGGACCAGATCGAACCACCGATGACCTTCAAAGGCAAATTCCTTACGCCTTTGGGCTTCCACTTCAAGCAAAAGGCCCGTATAGCTGCTTATACTTGCTGCTGGCAGTCCGGCACGTTCGCGAATTGAATTGATGTCGTCCAATATGCCGCTTGTGGGCCGTTCGAGCAAGCTTGCGGCCTCGGCTGATCAGATACATTTCAGCCAGCCTGAACACATGACCGTTCCGGTTCCGGCAGCAACATCATTGAATTTATTTACATAAGGCACACTGCCGGCAAATTTGATAATGGTATCGCGCACATCATCGGGGTCAAGGCGCCCGAAATAACGGATGTGGGCGCAAATTCACTACCGGCCATTGATTGAGGTGTGTGCAAAATATATCGGGCAATAAGGTTTCTGTCCTGCTCACTGTAAACCAATTCAAAAACAGACTCCGTATTGGGCTCTCCCGAAAATAAGTTTGCATTACTCAGCTTCAAGCTCAAGTGAAGGATGTTCGAGATTACGGCGCAGCATAATCAATCGCCTGTTCAAGCAATGCGTTGCTTTGTGTTATATAGTATTGATGCCGCCCTGGCTTTAAGCGCCTGAGCAGCGGCCTGACTTCCCCTTACGGCTTTCATTAAAGGTGGACGGAAGAGGTGCTCTATGGCATAATCCAGGTCGCTGTTAACCAGCAGTAAACATGTTATACTGTTGCGGGCAAGTTGAGAGCTTTCTTCGTCAGAGGTTACACAGCCTTGTCGCGTCCTGGGGATAGGGCCAAATAAGCGCATCAGGTCGTAATGGGCCAGCGCACGCAAAAAGCGCAGCTCAGCCAAAGCCTGTGTTTTTAATTTCAGTAAAAGGTTGTTATCTGTAATAAGGGTATTTGGTCAATTACGTTGTTTGACCAAGCGCATTTGTAAACAGATGCCCGGTGGATTCAACCAAACCATTATCCGCTAAAAATGGTATTGTTGTCAAAATCGGACCAGGTTACCGTAATACTATGGAGTAAAGGTTATCTGATGGCAGGTCACCAAAATCAAATAATTTAGCCCATATCCTCCACTTTGAAAAGCATCATAGCAACCTATAATAGCACCTTCAAGCTGATTGGCGTCCGTAGCCAATTCGGCAGGTATGGAATGGTAGGGTTGCACATCGAGTACATCGCACGATGCCGCAAAAAACAGGATGAAAGCTGATATGTAGGTTAATTTTTCATGATTTCTGGTTTTTTAAAGTTAGAGGTAATACCAATGGAATAGGTGCGGGCTTTGCCCGGGTAAGTGAAGAGATCGGTGCCCCTGAAGAGCAAATTGCTGTCGCCACGTGGTTCACTTCGGGGTCCATGCCTGAATAATTCGTTAAGGTAATCAAATTGGCTCCGGTGAAATAAATGCGTGCCGACTTGACACCTAAACGCCTGATCAAATTTTCAGGCATATTGTAGGCAAGGGTCAGGTTTTTCAAACGTGCATAGGAACCATCTTCAACAAAACGGGAAGAGATGCGGTTGTTGGCATTGGGGTCGGTTTCGGTAGCCCGTGGCATATCTGTGATATCACCCGGGTTTTGCCAGCGGCGTAAAATTTCAACACTTTGGTTATCTGGTCCGCGCATGGCTTCGATAAAGATGCGGGTTGCGTTAAAAATATCATTCCCATAGGAAAACTGAATAAAGAAGTTCAGGTCGAAAGCACCATAGCTGAGGTTGTTGGTAAATCCGCCGGTAAAAACGGGATTGGGATCACCAATCACTACGCGGTCGTCGGAGTTGATTACCCCATTGCCATCGGCATCCAGAAAAACGAGGTCACCGGTTGAGGGGTCCACACCTATACTTTGGAATCCAAAAAACACACTCATAGGCTCGCCTACCATCACCGCACTTGGGCTGTAGCGATCGAGGTCAAGGAGGTTTTGGTCCTTATACAGCGACAGAATTTTGTTTTTATTACGGCTGAGGTTTAGCCTGCTTTCCCATTGGAATTTGTAGGTTTGAATATTGATGGTGTTCAAAGAAAGCTCAACACCTTTGTTTTCCAATTCTCCGATATTGGAAGTTACAAAACTGAAGCCTGAGGTCATCGAAACCGGTCTGTCGAATAGCAGGTCGCGGGTGATATTATGGTAGTAGTCCACAGCTATCGAAAACCTCTCTTTAAGCAGCTCGATATCAGCGCCAATATTGAATTGGGTGGTAGTTTCCCATTTGAGGTCGGGATTTGGTATGCCCGAAGGGGCTATTCCGGCCTGGTTCATATAGTTGGCCCTTCCCCTGTAAAGGTCCATATAGGCAAAATCGGGGATGCCATCGTTTCCTGTCAAACCATAACTGCTTCTTAGGCGCATTTCATTAACAGGCAGGTTCAGGGCCTTGAAGAAGCTTTCTTCGCTCAAACGCCATGCCACCGAGGCAGCCGGGAAGAAACCATAACGGTTATTGGTGCCAAACTTGGAAGAGCCGTCGAAACGCCCACTCAAAGAGATGATATACTTATAATCGAAGTTGTATTTTACTTGCCCAAAATAAGAGTTGATACCCCTGTCGGTAGCCCGTGCCTCAGCAGAACGAATGGTTCCGGCATCGAGGATATATTGAAAATATGGGCCGGGAAAATCGATGCCTTCAGCATATTGGTTACGTCTTTTAAACATTTCGAACGAATAACCGGCAAGGGCTTCTACATTGTGTTGCCCGTTGAAGGTGTTGTTGTACCTGAGCAAATTGTTCGAAACCACATTGAGTACGTTGGTTTGTGCTTCTATGCCCAGGCCATTGGTGGTTGCACCCTGCCGTGTGGTAGTGGGGTCGTAGCTGTGCTCGCGCAGGCTCAGGTAATCCATTCCCCAGCGCGTGCTGAATGTGAATTTTTGTAAAAAGCGGACATCAGCATACGCATTGCCCAAAGTTCTGTATGAGTGGGCTTCGTTGATGGCTTCGTTTCCAATGGCTATCGGATTGGCAAAAAAACCATCCTGGTTGTAACTGCCATCTTCATTGTAAACTGGATAAATGGGAGCCATCGATATGGCATTGGGCAGCACACCATGCAAGGACCTGTCGCCTTCAACGCGGTTGTTCAGCGAATAGCTGGTTCCCATGCTTCCGCCAATGGTGATGTAATCATTCAATTGATGGTCAAGGTTGATACGGCCATTGAGACGCTGAAAGTCGGTTCCCAGAATTGTTCCCTCCTGGTTGTAATAGTTACCCGATATGAAAAATTTGGTTTTGTTGTCGCCTCCGCTTGCCGAAAGCTCGTGGCTGCTCATGGGGGCCACCCTGAAAATTTGGTCAAGCCAATTTACATCAACCGGATTGTCCTGGTCGGGCTGGGTGCCGCGGTATTCATGCCATTGGTTGGCATTGAGCATTTCCAGTTTTTTGGTTACTTCCTGCATGCCCCATGAGCTGTTGAAGTTGATATTGGTTTTCTGCTGGCTGCCGCGACGTGTGGTAATCAGGATAACACCATTGGTTGCTCTGGCTCCGTAAATAGCTGCTGCGGAGGCGTCCTTCAAAACGGTGATGGATTCAATGTCGTTGGGGTTGATATCAGAAAGCGCATTGATACCCTGGCCTGAAAAGCCTATTTGGCCATAGTTTCCTGTGGTCATAGGGATGCCATCAATCACATACAGGGGCTCGTTTCCAGCAGTGATGGAGCTATTTCCCCTCACACGCACCGAAGTAGCGGCGCCCGGTGTTCCGGAGTTCTGCGATATTTGCACGCCTGCTGAACGCCCTTGCAGCACGCCATCTATAGTTCGAATTGGCACATCGCGGATATCGGCATCGCTTACCACGCCCAGGGAGCCTGATACGAGTTTGCTTGATTCCATGCCATAGCCAACAACAACCAATTCGCCAAGATCAAGTGCTGCTGACTGCATTACAACATTTATTGTTGTTCGCCCGTTTATGGCAACTTCCTGCGTAATCATACCAACAAAGGAAAAAACAAGGTGGGTGGTTTCTTTCGGGACATCAATCTGATATTCGCCTTCTATACCGGTTGTGGTGCCCACTGTTGTCCCCCTTATATAAACATTTACGCCGGGCAGACTTAGCCCGTCCTCGGCAGCTGTTACCTTTCCGCTGATGGCAATGGTTTCCGTTGGCCGGGCTTGTACTTCCGGCAAGTTTTCATTTTTAGCCGCAGGTTTAACCACGATATAGTTTTCGATAATATTGTAATCCAGGTTGCTGTTTTTTAGCACGGCTTTCATGGCCTCATCAAGGCCAGCGGATTGCATACTTATGGTGATTTTTTGGTTGATGTTGCCTTCGGCTTCGTGAAAGATAAAAAGCAGCTCTGCTTGTTGTGCAATTTCGTTAACAGCTTCATAAACGGAGGCATCTTCCAGTTTAAGGTTCACCAGTTTATGTTGCGAAAACACGGAGGCTGATGCTTGAACCACGCCAACAAAAGTGAGTAGGAGAAAAATTTTCATGCTTAATGCAATTAATTTCAGCGCTTGCCGCCCCGGCGAAAAGTGCTGTCGAAGTTTTTTATTCATACTTTTGTACTATTGGTTATTAATCAATTGCCGTATTTAGACCACTATTTATTTGCATTTTGGTTAATGGCTTTTCCGGGGAATGTTGCCGCATTTCCCGGTTTTTTAATGCACAATAACCTGCTTGTCTTTTATTTCAAATTCAACCTGTGCAGCGTCGCCAATCAAACGCAACAAAAAGCTGATGTCGCGCGAGTTTTCCATGGCACCGCTGAATAGCAGATTGGCTGACTTTTCGTTGGCAAAATGAATTTCAACATCGTACCAACGCTCCAGTTTGACAGCCAAATCGCTCAGACTTATTTTATTAAAATGTAGAACTCCTTCTCTCCACGAGGTGTATAATCGCGTATCTACTTCATTAATAAGTACTTGATGGTTGTTGTTGTCAATCATGCTCATTTGTCCGGGTAGCAGGGTGTGTACTTTTCCTTGCCGGCTTTTAATAGAAACAGCTCCTGTTACCAATGTTGTTTGTACAAACCCATCATCGCTGTAGGCCGACACATTGAAGGATGTTCCCAAAACATTGATGTTATTGCCGTTGGCCTCAATGATGAATGCTTTGTTTTTATCAGGATGCACCTCAAAATAGGCTTCACCGCTTAGCTTCACACGGCGGACATCATCAGCAAAGGCAACTGGATATTCCAACTCGGACATTGCATTCATCCACACCTTGGTCCCATCGGCCAGTTGCAGCTGGTAACGCGCACCTGCCGGAACTATTAACCGGTTCAATTTATGCGTATTAAGAGAATTGTCGTCCTGCTCATAGCGCAATAATTTGCCGGGGGTGTTGGTGATTTTTACACCTGATTCAGCAGACAATTTAAGTTTTCCAGTATGATCAAGATTCAGGCTGTTGCCATCCGAAAGTACCAATATGGCTTTATGGTGACGTTCTGTGGGGGCTGCCTGCGCCATGGTGGTGGTTTCCGGTTTTTGTTTGTAAAAGCTGTTCAAATACCAGCCGAAGCCTGCAAGCAAAAGCAACATGGCAGCATAGGCAAGAATGGTATAGGTAAGCTTGAGTTTTTTCGGACGGGCTGTTTTGCTTTGCAGGATTGCGGCGGCAAGCTGCGGTTCTTCTTTTATGTTGTTGGATAGATATGTCCAGTAATGCTTTTTTACCTGATCCATAAAACGCTGGCACTCTTCATGGTGGGTGATATGCTTGTCCAACCATCGCTGCAATGCCTCAGCCTCAGACTGAGTCAGTTTGCCGAGGGCTTTTTTAGCCAGGAGGTCAAGCACCTCCTCAGGTATGGCTATCGGTTTTTCTTTGATGCTCATGATAATATAATGACAAGTTTGTGATAAAAATGGGTGAGTTCAATCAGCTTTTTTTCTGTCGCTGTAGTAATTGTTGATTGCCTTGCTGTTTTTCAAGATACGTAAGGCATTCTTAAGGTGGGTTTTAACGGTGTTTACTGAGATATTAAGTTTTTGTGCGGCCGCCTTATAAGGTTGATCTGCAAAGTAAACCAACTCAAAAACTTTACGGCTTTGTGGCGGCAATTCTTCATAAGCCGTTTCAAAAACCTTTAGTTCTTCCTTTTGCAAAAGAAAGTCGATGGCTTGTTCTGCAAGGGCTTCCTGGTCGATATTATTTTCACGTTTTTGCCTTGTTTTCAATCGGCCCGTATGGTTAAAACAGGCATTGCGCACCGAAATATGGAGGAAATGTTTGTAAGAACTATTGATTTTTTTGTAGTGCTTCTCTTCCCAGAATTTGATAAACACTTGCTGAACAACATCTTCTGCATCGGCCCAATCGGAAATGTAGAGGCGGGCTGCCACACACATGGGTTTATAAAACTGCACGAAAAGCTGTTTAAAAGCTTGCTGTTCATCCCGGGCAAATAAGTCAGTAAGCTGCTGGTCCTGCTCCTTCATAAAATCGTTGTTCTTTTCGCTCCCATCAAATGGCGAAGGAACAAAATTAACCGATTTTTTGAAGTGTTGGCTATGCTTTTAATACGATGCAGTCAAAAACCTGATCCCCTCCGGACGTAATCTTGATGATAATTTTCGCTTGATTTTGAAATGCAGGCTGTGGAAAATTGCTTTATTTTTACGACCAATTACTAACCAATACTTCATTCTACCATGACTAAAGAAACCAAAAAAATCAGTGGTATCATATTGATTTCCATTGTTACTATCGCTTATGGCGGCTATTTTTTGTTAGGCCTGCTGAGCGGACAATATGAAGAATTACAACTAACGGAATTCCAAAAGGCCATGTTCAGGGCCGGGCACGCCCATGCCGGAGTGCTCGTAATACTTAGCCTTGTGGCCCAACTATTTGTTGATCACACCCGCCTGACTGGCCTATGGAAGTGGACAGCCCGATTGGGCATTCCATTGGCAGCTGT
Organism: Bacteroidales bacterium; assembly: GCA_018400955.1. Classification (GTDB taxonomy): domain Bacteria; phylum Bacteroidota; class Bacteroidia; order Bacteroidales; family F082; genus CALAZZ01. The sequence continues at coordinate 27,594 of JAGYLH010000004.1, read as the reverse complement.
TTTTATAAGTGGTGGTTTTTTTGCAGCAGCTACAGGCCCCGGTCTTACCCAGCCAAACAACATGATTATTATATTGTATGTGGGAATTGTTTTTCTGGTTGTTGGCCTGTTGAGTTTGGGAATAGGCTTATTGCGCAAATAAATAGTATTAGATTCAGCTTGTCAGTCCTTGGCTAAAGGCAGCGTAAAACTGAATGTGCTTCCCTGCCCCTCCTTACTTTCAAGGCTTAACGTACCGCCTGATTTTAGTACAAAATCGCGACACAACAACAAACCCAGTCCAGAGCTTTCCTCACCCGATGTTCCGGGTCTTGAAACTTTTTGATCCAGCCGGAATAGCTTTCTTTTTAAACCTTCAGGTATGCCTATCCCGTTATCGCTCACCTGAATGCTTATCATATTATTTTCAACAACTTGTGCCATTACTTTGATGTTTCCTTTGGGATAGGTAAATTTAACGGCATTGGAAAGCAAATTGCGCATGATGCTATTGACCATATTGGGGTCGGCATGCACCCTTACATCAGCTGGCAGTTGCAGCTGGAGTTGGATCTTTTTTTCGTTAGCAGCTTTTTCGTAAATGCTGATGGTGTTGGAAATCATTTCAACAAACATTTCATCATCAGGGTTGTAGCCAACAAGCCCCATTTGCATGCGTGCCCACTCCAGTAAGTTTTCAAGTAATTTGTTTATTTGTGAGGCGGTTTCGTTGAGTGTTTGGGCATATTCAGCGATATCTTCGTTGCTCATGTTATCAACGCTTGTTGCCATTATTTCGGTAAGACCTATGCAGCCGGCAAAGGGGCCACGGAGGTCATGGGCTATAATCGAGAAGAATTTGTCTTTTTCGGCATTGAGTTTTTCCAGCCGTTTGGCATCGGCTTTGATAATTTCTTTCGACTTGTGTAATGCTTCATTCAATTTTTCCAGTTCATTTTTTTTCTCAAGCAAGAGTTTTTTTGAATGTCGCAATTGCAGATGAGTTGATAAACGAATCAAAACTTCCTCTGTTTTAAAGGGCTTGGTAATGTAATCGACGGCTCCCAATGAAAAGCCAGTAACAATATCCTGCACTTCGTTTTTAGCCGTGAGAAAAACAACAGGAATGTCTTTTAAACCAGGATCCTCCTTGATGGTCCGGCATACATCATAGCCATTCATTTCGGGCATCATTACATCGAGCAATATAATATCAGGTTGTTTAAGCTTAAGGTATTTTAAAGCATTTTGGCCCGAATTTACAGCACTAACTTTGTAGCCGGCTTCGCCCACAACAGTTGAAATGAGTTGTAAATTACGCGGATTGTCATCAACTACAAGTACATGTGCGTTAAGGGTGGCTTTTGTCATTAATTCGTTCATGTGTTATTATCATTGATGGTGTTTGACAGCAATCGGATGTTTTGGTCTAGCAAGGCAATATTGGTGCTAAAACTACCAAAATCGAAATTTGCAGCATCCAGCCTTAATTTTGAGATGTTTTTTTCAAACAGATTGATCTTATGCTTGTCGGATAAGGCGTTGAGAGCAACCAGAAATTCATCCAGTAGCTCTACATCCATAAAATTCTTTAAGGCATCAAGATGGCTATTGAGCTTTTTGTTGAATTCAAGAACAAAAGCAAGTAAAACCTCTTGGGGATATTGATTTGCAATACTTAAAAAATCCGGTTCAGGTATTTTGTTTATCTCTGGATCTTCCCGTTTTATTTGGTGGGGCAAGAACTTGATTAAGCAATGAATTAATTCATCGCGGCCAATTGGTTTACGCAAATAATCGCTAAACAACCTCCTGATCAGGTCCTCGTCGTGCTTCATGGAAGAGGCGGTGAAGGCTACCACAGGTATTTTAGACGTTTCGGGCCAGACAGCAAGTATTTCTGTTGCTTCGTATCCATTCATTTCGGGCATACGCAAGTCCATCAATATCAGGTCGGGTTGGTGAGTTTTGGCCATTTCAATGCCGGCTTTGCCATTTATGGCCTCTACAATGGTTAAATTAAATTCGGACAGGAAGCTTTTAACCAACTCGCGATTAAAATCCACATCATCAACAATTAGTATTGTTGCCTTTTCGAACAGCACCTGATCGGCTTGCCAATCGAAAATAGATTTTTTTATGGGTTCATGGGACGAAATTTCAACGCTTTTCAGGCAAATTATAAAATCACTTCCTTTGCCAGGAATACTTTCAAGGCGAATACTGCCTCCCATTATCTGTGCGAGTTTTTGCGTAATGCTCAACCCCAGCCCGGTTCCGCCATATTTGCGCGTGTTATCACTTTCAATCTGAAAAAACGATTTAAAGATCATGTCGTGGTATGTGGGATCAATACCGATGCCCGTATCTTTAACAATGATCTCAACATCCACCAAACGGCTATCAATTGAACTTGGTTTTGCTCTTGCAGCCAAAGTTATGCCTCCTTGTTGTGTAAATTTAATCGCATTGCCCACCAAGTTAAATAAAATTTGCCGCAGGCGCACATCATCCAGCGTAACTACTTCAGGAAATTCCGGGTCAATGACCACATTCAGGTCCAGGTTTTTTTCTAAAGCCCTGGCGTGAAAAATTTGCATGATTTCATTAAAAACCACATTCACCCTGGTGGGCTCTTCAACAACTTCCATTTGTCCGGCTTCAATTTTCGAAAGATCGAGAATATCATTGATCAATGAAAGCAAGGTGCGGCCACTGCTTAAGATGGTATTAAGGTATTTTTTGCTTTTATCGTCATTGGTTGTATTCAGCATTATTTCGCTGAAGCCCAGTATGGCATTCATGGGAGTGCGTATTTCGTGGCTCATATTGGCCAAAAATTCCGATTTGGCCTTGTTGGCTTCTTCGGCTATTTTGCGTGCTTCAATAATTTCCTTTTCAAATTGTTCACGGTAAATGGACCCGGCAATAATTTCGCCAGCCAATCGAAGCAGCGCAATATGCTCAGTTGACCATTCACGCTTATTCCTCACCGAATCAAACCCAATAAATCCAATGAAACGTTCACCATAATAAATGGGCAAAGCAAGCAATGAAATAATGCCCTGGGGTTCGAGAATTTCTTTTTCAATGTGATATTCATCAGCTATCTCAGATACCAATGGAATATAAACATATTCATTGGCTTTGAACTTTTCTTTCCAGTGGGGAACAGCATCAAAAGGAATGCCCTGCAAATTATCAATTTCAGGATTGATGCCCAATCTGCACCATTCAAAGGTGTTGTTAACTTCATCCTTTAGGATGTCATGCTCAAAAATATATACCCGATCCACCTGGGCGTAATCCCCCAAACGTTGCAAAGTGGTATCAATGGCCTGATGAAGTTCATTTACGTTGGCTTGAATCAACAAAGACGAAAACTGATTGATAAGGTTATGCAATTCATTGAGCGATTGCAATTTCTCTTCACTCTTTTTGAGTGCGAGCATCTTATCTTTCGAACGGCTTATCAAGCCATAGCCCGATATGATGCCTTTTTCTTTTTTTAGGGGCTTTCCAGTTCCTTCCACCCAGATTGCTTTGCCTGATGCATTTGTCAACCTGAATTCACATGTCCATTCGGCCATGGTTTCGGCACTCTCTTTCATGCTATTGCTTACCAAATGGAGATCATCCTTGTGTACTTTGGCAAAAAACGGAGATGCATCATGGGCAATATCAGCAGAAGAAAGCCCGGTAAACAAGCCAAGGCCGCTGTTGGCATAAGGAAAGCTGGCATGTCCTGTTTTGGTATTGTAATCATAGCGAAACACAAAGGCCGGCAAATGATTTAATAAGTCATTAGCTAGTTGATCATCACCTGTATTTAAATCAGTTGGCATAGTTAAGGGGTTGTTTTTATGTTGATTACATTAGCTTTCAGATAAGGTAAAAAGCCATTTAGCTAAATGGCTCGCTTAAAACACACAAATATAAACATTCAGTCAAACAAATGAAGCTGATGCGTTTAATTTTTTACCGTAAAAATTTAAAACCGAAAAATCAGAATAATTCTTGCCCTTTGCATACTTTTGTGTAGAATAATAACCTTTAACCAAACACGAATTACCTATGAAAAAATTATCCATTTTCGTCGTGCTGTTGATTGTTGTATTGGTATCCTGCCAAAAAGAACAGTACAAGATTGAAATAGTCGAGGAAGAAACCAGCCTTTCGGTGGAAGAAATTGTGCAGCTGACCAACCAGAATTTCTTGCAAACCCCCGAAAGTACAGCTGATGAAAACCATGAATTTTTTACTGAGAATGACGGGTTGATTGATGCCTATACCGCTACAGAAGCGGCTTTTGACGAAAAATCGCTTAACAATGGCCTCATACGCTGCCTGTCAGGTGTGGGCCTCAATGCCGAACAAAGCACCCAGACACGTCGCGCGCTCCGTGCTTTTGAACAACGCAATGAACGCATTATTGCCAGCCACAGGCAAGCTTTTCGTCAGTTAACTGCGCGTGCAAACAATGCCCGCCTCGATTTACTCAATCAATTCCAGCAAGGTGAAATAGACCGGCCCGAACTGGCCCGCCGCCTGAATCAGCTGCGTGAGAACTACCGCACAGCGCTGCGTGAGCTGAAAGCATCAAATGCCGAAGCTTTCTCACGATCATTCCGTGCTTTGATGGTCAACCTGCATGATATTATGACGAACAGGCAATGGGCAGCATTTACCGAATGCCTCAGGACAAACTAATGGTTTGGTAAGAGTTGAAAAAACAGAAGAAGTTGTTTTAGGCTGTCCAAACCTGTTTTACCGGAACAACATAATGATAGAAGGCGCAACCATTTCAAAGCCTGCGGAATATGCCTTTTAACCGTCCGTTTATTGATTTGTGCACAAGGACTGCATCCGAAAAACCATGATTTATTTTCAGCGTTTTGATAATGGCTGAAACACCTAATCCGCCTTGAGAATGCTTTGGTGAAAGGTGTATTTGCCATCAATAACAACTGTTAATAAGAGTATCTGAGCAGGCAGGTCGCCCACATCAATGGTGCTACTGACAGTGCCCGGAACATTGTTTTCAAATTGTCCTTTCAGAACTATGGAACCAGCTGTGTTACTAATATAATAGCGCATACTTGTGTTTTTTTTGGCCTTATACTCCAGCAAAAGATATTCTTTGGCAGGGTTTGGAAAAACTTTGAGCTGGTAGGGGTTTTCGGCTTCAATCGGCTGGTAACCTACCGCATCATCCCTGATAAGTTTTATTGTGAAAACGGTGTTGTCGGCACTGGTGGTGTTGGTTTGGTTGCCCGCAAAAGGGTTTAAGGAAGGGCTGTATATCCCGCCAACAATATGACCGATAAGGATGGTATCCTGATCTATTTCATCCAACAAAATGATACCTGATTCGTGGTGTGGTAAATTTAAATTGGCGATAAACTCACCACTGGTTGCCTGAAACTGAGGCATGGACTCGGGCAAATTGTATTCCTGCAAACTGCCATCGGCATATCGGCTCAGCCTGCTTATTGTTTTTACGAAGGGCACTAAATTATCCTGAATAAGGGTGCCATTCTCATAATAATACTGGCTTAGTCCGCCAAAAAACACATTGTGCATCTGGTTTGCTTCAGCCTGGTAAAAACACACTTTTGCACCGTGGTAATGACTCAGGTACTGGTTGAAATCTGTAACCGGAACGTAGCCATCAGGTTTAATATCAACAGGGTATAAATAGGGTAAATCAACATCCGGCTGAAACACACCTGCCGAAATGGTATAGCCTGCTGATCCATCGGGGAATAGCTGTGGCAATAAATTATAGTCCCTGCGGCGCAGATGGACAGGGTCTTCAATTACAGAATAACTGTTGAAGCTAAGTTGTGTTCCGCTGTTATCAATGCGGAATTTTTGGATGCTGTTGGTATAGGTTTGGGTATAAGTTGGCATATTGTTGGGATTATAAGGGCCGTCAAAACGGTGCCCTCCCACCAGGTATAAGGTTTCATCAATTTTTCCGAGCTGACCGCCTGTAACAGCAAAAATATCATTGGTTATTTGCTTAAAATAAGGACTTATATCCCCACCGGCCACAATGGCATCTATCAGGTCCGGCAGCAATACAGTTGTTAACTTAGGAAAAGTTATATGGTTGTTTGCAGATTGTGAATAGGCATATCCACCAATAATGTAAAGGGTGTCGGCGGCCTGGTGAAAATTCATATTGGTTGATTGCAATTGTTCTTTTATTCCGGTAGGTAAAACTTCAACAGAAGCAGACCAAAGTTGTTGCTGTGGCCAATCAATCACATAAATGTTTGAATTGTTGAACTCAGGCCTGAAAGCGTTGAAAGGTTGCCGTGCATGCAGCCCATCGAGCCTTCCCCCAATCAACACCCATTTATCCTGATACTGGCCATAAGCGAAGGAGTGTAAGCCAGGAAATCCTGTCATTGTTGATGAGCTGATATCAATATTGTATTTAAAATTATCCTGGGCAAAGAGCCCCCCACTGAATAAAAGTAAAGAAATAAACAGTAAACTTTTTCGATTCATTGTGTTGGTTTTAAGGTAACAATAATAGTGTAAAAAACAAGATGGGCCCCGAAAATCGGGACCCATAGTAAACAATGCATTTTAATTGGAAAAATAAAGCGGATTATTTTGCAGGAGTGGTGGCACAGTTTGGGCCGGTCCCATTGCGAAGCCCGCGGCGCATGCCTTTGCGTGGCCCGCTTCCGTCGAGTTTACGTTCTCCTTTTCCGCTACCATCCCTCAGGCCCTTTCCTTTGCCAAGACCTTTTCCGGTAGCTTTACCCTCGCCTTGTCCGTTACCCGGCCCCAAGCCTTTGCCCGGGCGTTTTCCGTCATAATGATCGCATACTCCGTCACCATTTTGGTCAACAAAACCTGTACGGACATTTTCTGTCTTTTTGGCGGTTTCTGTTTCCTGTTGGGCTGTTGCCGTTTGCATGGCAAAAAACATCAAAGCTGACAAGGCAATAACTGAAATAACTAATTTTTTCATCACATTTTGTTTTAAGTGGATTAATAATTTGTTGTCCATTAAACAAATACAGTTTGCTTTATATTCCATAATCCTTAAAGTAATTGCTCCCAAGCCGTTTTCTATGAATCAGCGGCCGGCATATTTGCCTAATTTTGCCGTCCTAAACCAAGCATCATGAAAGCCACTTATTCCCCCCTCTTCCTAACCCTGATCCTTTTTTTAACCAATGGCTTGTTTGGTCAACAATATGAATTATCCGGAAGGGTTGTTGACAGCGAAACAACGGACCCTATCCCTTTTGCCACAGTAGCCCTTTACGGAATTAATAACGAAACACCTTTGCAAGGAACAACTACCGACCTGGAGGGAAATTTTTCGATCAGCATTAAAACGCAATCAGAATTGCACTTTGTCATTTCTTTTATCGGTTTTAATAACAAGGAGTTTCCCCTTCGCCACCAGACAAATCAGAGCCGATATGATTTGGGGATTATTCAACTGGAACCTTTATCTATTAATTTGCAAGAAGTTGAAGTTTCGGCCGTGGCCCGAACAGCAAGCAAACGTTTGGACCGCACAAGCTACAGGGCCGAAGATTTTGAAACAGCACGTGGCGGTACGGCGGCCGATTTATTGTCGCGCCTTCCTGCTTTGTCCGTATCGCCTGATGGTGAAGTTAGTGTGCGTGGGACAACAGATTTCGTTGTTTACCTGAATGGAAGGCCAACACAAATTGATCCGGATATGTTGCTGTCGCAAATACCGGCAAACAGCATAGAGGGTGTGGATGTGATTACTGTTCCCTCGGCAGCTTATGATGCACAGGGCAAAGGCGGAATCATTAACATCACCACAAGGAAAGATGCACAAAGCGGCCTGTCGCTGTCACTTAACGGCATGCTTGGCGGCTCACCCTGGGGCAATACCACCGATCCAATTGCCGGTGATGCCTTGAATGACAACCGCTATGGTGGAGGGTTTAACCTCATTTATGCCCGCAATGGCTGGTTGCTGTTTGGTGGTTTTAACTATGACTACCGCAACCTGCATGGTCAACGCGGGGGAACAGCACGCATATTGGATGAGACGTCAGGAGCATACAAAATTATGGATGCTGAAGGACTGAAGCCTGAATGGCACGAAAACTATTCGGCCAATCTGGGCATGGAAAAACAATTGACACGTAAATCGCATCTGGCTGCTTCTTACTATTTTGGAAGTAAGCTGGAAGGCCGAAAAGCAAATTATCTGTATGATATTTATATGACTGATGATTTGGATAATAGCCAAAACAGCAACATTTGGAACCGCAGTTTTACCTTCAACCCGAACACCGGTATCCGGAAAGGTGCGTTCAATACCTTAAGTCTCGATTTTACTTACAAGCCAAACCAAAGCAGCCGATGGCTTTTTGCAGGACTCTACGAATACACTTTACTAAGCCATGATATTGACAATCCCAACCAGGCCTATGACCAGGGAACGTCATCATTGCTCAATATGATAGCACATTACAAACAAAACGATGAAACCCCTTTGAACGGATACCGCTTGTCAATTGACTACGCAAAAGATTTCGCAAACGGCCTGACTTTCAGCACAGGAATCCAGCCTCAATACCTGAATATTGCAGGTAATTTTAAATACGACACACTCAATGTGGCAACCAATCAATGGGGGGGCTATACAAGCCTTGAAAACGCCTCGGAACTTCAACGTGGTATTTATGCAGCCTATGTTGATCTCGCTGGCGAGTGGGAACAATTGCAGTATAAAATGGGACTCAGGGTAGAACACACTGATCAGCACCTGAAGATTGACAATCCTGATTATTTCAATCTGTTTGAACGCCCTGTGCAAGATGATTATGTGGTGCAACAAACCGATTTGTTTCCAAGCCTGCACGCAGCCTATGCCTTTGCAAACAGCGATGTGCTCAGTCTGGCAGCCAGCCGCAGGATAAGCCGTGCGCCGGTGAAAAATATGTTCCCGTTCCTTTATCGCCGTCACCTGGAAGTTTATGTGGTGGGCGATCCGGCACTCAAACCAGAGTACATTCAAACCTATGAACTCTCATACAAAAAGAATTTGGGTAACCAACAATTTAACCTAACAGGTTTTTATCGCGGTGTTACCAATGCGGTTTTCCGCGTGAATACAGTATTCCCTGACGAACAAGTTTTGATCAGAAGCTTTACCAATGCCGGAGAAACAGTAGCTGCCGGTGCTGAGTTGAGTGCCAATCTGGAATGGGGCAACAAGGCAAAATTCTTTATCAGTTCTTCTTTATACCACTTCAGGGTGCAGGCAGCTATTTTTGGTTACAGCGAAGACAATCGTTCCACCAACTGGAACCTGAAAGGCAGCGGCAATTACAATATCAGCAAGGCCTTCAGGCTTTCGGCAGATTTTGAAGTGCGCTCAGCAGAGGTTACTGCTCAAGGCTCAAATGCCCTGCGATATATGGCCAATGCAGCGCTCTCCTATTCCCCACCCAAGCAACAGGCCTGGACGTTCAACCTGCGGGCACTGAATATTTTCGATTCCAATTTACGAGGCGTTTCAACAAGGGCGTTCAATAAGGATGGTGTACAAATTTTTTACCAGGATACCGATTACTACTATTTCGGACCTATTGCCGAACTCAGCATTAGCTATAGCCTGAACTTTAATGGAAAACAAAAGCCAAAGGACAAAACCGGCTTTGGCAAGGATGAGTTTTAGGTTTATTGCAAAGGCATTATAATTCTGACCCTTTCATTTTTTTACCCTCTTTAATTTCAGATTTGCAACCCTTAAAGTTTTTTTGGTTCTTTTGTTACAGAACTTAAAGAATATTAATTTTGATGACTCATTAATCTGAAAATTATGAACACAAAAGAGTCATATATTGAAGAAACAGGTTTGCTGATGGAACAAGCGGGCCTTACGCGGATGACAGGACGCATATTGGGCTATTTGTTTGTTTGTGATAAAGAACGGGTTTCGTTTGATGAACTAACCGCTGCCCTAAAAGCCAGCAAAAGTTCTATAAGCACCAATATCCGCAGCCTGGTGCAGGTTGGATTTGTAAAAGCCATCAGCCTGCCTGGCGATCGCAAAACTTATTACCGGATTTCGCATGGTTTTTCGTGGAGCGAAATCATGAAGTCCAAATTAAAATTGACTGGAATACTTCAAAATCACTTTGAAAAAGCCATTGAATTGCGCGAAGAAAAGACAGATAAAACTGCTGAATGGCTCAAAAACGGGGCTGATTTTTATAAATATATATGTGAAGAATTCCCCACACTACTTGATCAATGGGAAGCAAAAAATAAAGCATAAAGTCACAACAAAAAATAATTGAAATGAAAAAACAGGTAAAATATTTACTACTTGGCCTTCTTATTGTTATAGCCGCCGAATCATCGGCACAAAATGTGCGCGAAATCATTCAGAAAATGGAAGACAATGCCCGGGGAAGCTCATCGTATGTGGAAATGACCATGACAACAGTGCGCCCGCGCTATACCCGTGAGATCAGCCTGCGGGCCTGGTCAAAAGGCGAGGAATACAGCCTGATATTTGTCACAGCACCTGCCCGTGATAAAGGCATGGGTTTTTTGAAAAGGCAAAAGGAAATCTGGAATTTTATCCCTTCGATTGACCGCACCATTAAAATGCCTCCTTCTATGATGTCGCAATCGTGGATGGGTTCCGACTTTTCCAACGACGATCTGGTGCGCGAAAGTTCAACTATTAAGGATTACGACCACCAGATTCTTGGCGAGGAAGTAATTGACGGTCACCTTTGCTGGAAAATTGAACTTATTCCCCATCCCGAATCTTCGGTAGTCTTTAGCAAGGTGCTGCTATGGGTATCAAAAGACAAATACCTGCACATGAAAACAGAAAATTATGATGAAGGTGACGAGCTGGTTTCCACCATGCTGATGAGCGATGTGCGCCTGATGGATGACCGGGAGCTGCCTACACGCATGGAAATGATCCCTCACAACAGCAAAAATCAAAGCACCATCATTGTTTATCAGAATGCACGGTTTGATTTTCCGATTGAGGAAGATTTCTTTTCCACGCAAAACCTGAAGAATTTTGATGCCTTGCAAGGGATGTAAGTTGTGTGGTAAAAATGATATGTTAGCGATTGCTTTTGATTAAGAAAATGCTGATAAAACAAATAGCAGCTTTATTTAAAAGCCCAAAATAGGGACGCAATTATTACGATAAAACTTAAACAATGAAAATAATCTTAACCCTGGCCTGGCGCAATTTGTGGCGCAATAAGCGGCGGTCGCTGATCACCATCAGCTCTGTCCTGTTTGCCGTATTGCTGGCCATCGTGTTTTATTCCATGGAGCAAGGCTCTTACGGACGGATGATCGACAGCATGGTGAAGTACAGCACCGGTTATATCCAGATTCAAGATGTGTTTTATGAGGACGAACCCTCCATTGACAACAGTCTGCTGTACGATGACGAACTTGCCCGGCTGCTGGATGGCTTTGGCAACAAAATTGCCTATCAGGTACCCCGCCTGCAAAACTTTGCTCTGGTGGCAACCGAAGGCCAAACACGGGGGTCCATGGTGGTGGGCATCGATCCCGAAAAGGAACAAAAATTGAACGACTTGTCTGACAACCTTACAGAAGGCGAATTAATTAAAAATGAAGATAGTGACATACTGGTTGCCGAAGGCCTGGCCGGCATATTGAATGTGCATACAGGTGATACCCTGGTTTTGATAGGGCAAGGCTTTCAAGGTGCTACAGCTGCCGGAAAATACAGGATAAAAGGTATTATTGACCTGAAATTGCCGGAACTGAACAACAATATGATCTATATGTCGCTGCAAGCAGCTCAATGGTTTTATATGGCCGAGGACCGTCTTACGGCACTGATTGTTATGCCAGAAAACCCCAAGGAAACTGACCTGTTGATCGAAGAGCTCAATGCTTCCATTGACCAAGATTGGTACCGTGTGCTTGGTTGGGAAGAAATGCTAAAAGACCTGCTGGCCCTGATGAGTTTTGATATGGCCGGAACCATGGTTATGCTGTTTATCCTATACATCGTGATTGCCTTTGGTTTGTTTGGTACCATTCTAACCATGATTATCGAAAGACAGCGGGAGTTTGCGATGTTGCTTTCTCTTGGCATGAAACGGGGTCAATTGGCGCTGATGTGTTTCTTCGAAACCCTCTTCATCAGCTTTGCCGGGGCTTTGGCCGGCATAGCCCTGGCTATTCCAGTGGTGCTGTGGTTTTATTATAACCCTATTCCCCTTACGGGTGAAATGGCCGAAGCCATGTTGGATTATGGTTTCGAGCCCATTATGCCTTTTGCATTCGATCCTTATGTGTTTGTTTCACAAGCCCGTATCGTTTTGATAATTTCTGTGCTGATCGGTCTGTATCCGGTTTATAAAATGTTCAGGCTTAATATTATGCACGCAAAACAATAATGTTCAAATGAAAGTATTACTCAAAATTTCATGGCTTAACGTATGGCGTAACACACGCCGCAGCCTGGTGATGATTGTTGCGGTATCCATTGGACTGTGGGGCGGCATTTTTGTGTCGGCCCTTAGCTCAGGTATGATGTTGCAACGCTTCGACCTTTCGGTTAAGCAGCACATCTCGCACATTCAGGTGCAGAATCCTGAGTTTCTTAAGGACAGGCATATTAAATATGGCATTGCAGATTGGGATGCTTTGAAAAAAGCCCTGCAAGCCGATCCGGTGATAGCAGGTTTTTCGGGCCGCACACTGGCCGGCGGAATGCTGGCAACCGCCAATATGTCGGTGGGCATCAGCATCATTGGTATTGATGCAGCAAATGAAGCCTCAACCACAGGTTTGGACGACAATATTTTGGAGGGTAATTATATCTTGGACGAAGGCCGCAACCCGGTCTTGATTGGAAAGAAACTGGCCGACAAGATCAAACTTCAGCCGGGTTCACGATTGGTTCTTACTTTTCAAAATATTGAAGGCGAATTGGTTTCTGCTTCCTTTCGGGTTGCGGGTATTTACCAGACTTCCAATGGAATATACGACGAAAGCCATGTATATGTGAGGCAATCCGATCTGGAACCCTATGTTGGTGAAGGCAGCACTATCAACCAGGTGGCTATTGTAGCAACTGATATAGAACAGGTTCAAGCATTGGGCGATCGCCTCGTCAAGCAATTTCCTGAATACAGCATCCGCACCTGGGACGATATTTCACCTGAGTTGGCTTATCTGCAGGAAATGGCTGGTATGATGCTGATGATAGTCCTTGTCATTATCTTGTTTGCCCTTTCATTTGGCCTTGTCAACACCATGCTAATGTCGGTTTTTGAACGCACTCGGGAGCTGGGCATGCTCATGGCCGTTGGCATGAACAGGAAAAAAGTGTTTGCCATGATAATGATAGAAACAATTTTCCTTACACTTATGGGTGCTTTTGGGGGGATGCTGCTGGGCTTTGTATCCATTCAGTTGTTCAGCAAAACAGGAATTGACATGGCTGCGGTAGGAGGCGATTCGCTCAATGATTTTGGCTTCCCATCAGTGGTTTACCCTCAGCTGGAGCTTTCATTTTTCTTTTTCCTCATGGTTTTGGTTATTGTAACAGCAGTGCTCACTTCCATTTATCCGGCCCTGAAAGCCCTGAGGCTAAAACCTGCCGAGGCCGTGAGGAAAGAATAATAGCCAACCTTAAGAATATAATTTCAGTAAATAACAGACAATACTTACCATCATGAAAATCATAAGAACCGAAAAACTCTCAAAAATTTACAACCATCAATCCTTGCCTGTAAAGGCACTCAACCAGGTAAACCTTGAGTTTGAAACCGGCGAGTTCACAGCTATTGTTGGCCCCTCAGGAAGTGGTAAAACAACATTCCTGAATATGATTGGCGGCCTGGATAAACCAACTGAGGGACAAATTTTTATTGGGGATACGGAAATTACCTCCCTTTCTGATTCCAAACTGATTGATTTCAGGCTGCACAACATCGGCTTTGTTTTTCAATCCTATAACCTGTTACCGGTGCTCACAGCCAAGGAAAATGTTTCATTTATTATGTTGTTACAAAAAACAAACCCAAAGGAAATGGACGCGCGTGCTGTTGAATTGCTCAAGCAGGTTGGCCTGGAAGACAAAATGGATGTGCGCCCCTCCAAGCTTTCGGGAGGTCAGCAGCAACGGGTGGCAGTGGCCAGGGCATTGGCTTCGAAACCACGTTTTATACTGGCTGATGAACCCACGGCCAACCTCGATACACAATCTGCTTTTAATCTGTTGGACATTATGTTGCGCCTTAACAAGGAAGAAAACATCACCCTGATATTTTCAACACACGACCAAAGGGTGATTGACCGCGCCCGTCGCGTAATTACCCTGGTGGACGGGGCTGTTGATTCGGATGAGCAATTTGAGCGCTAAACCAAAAAGCTGTTTTAATAATGAAAGTATATAGCCTGTTGATTTCGTTTTTTGTGTCGCTTTTTCTGCCTGCATTTATTTTAGGGCAATCAAACTTCTATATGCAGGGCTACGTCAAAGAAATGCCTTCTGTTTCCTTTAGCAGGGACTTTGATCAGGCTTATGTTGATAATTTGTTGCACAACCGCTTAAATTTCAGGTGGCAAATCAATCAGGAATGGCGTGCGGTTTTTGAGTTGCGAAACCGTATTTTTAGTGGCGACACCCCAAATGGCAATCCGTTTTTTGGTGAAATGATTGGTCAGGACAACGGTTTTTTGAATCTTTCCAAGACCTGGAAGCTTGCTGACCACAGCTATTTGCACAGCATGAGCGACCGGCTGTATGTACAATGGGGCAATCAGGACTGGCAAATCCGACTGGGAAGGCAACGCATCAACTGGGGCATCAATATGGTATCCAATCCCAACGACCTGTTCAACACCTATTCCTTTTTTGATTTTGATTATGAAGAACGTCCCGGTGCTGATGCATTACGCATCGAGCGCTATTTGGGAGGTATGTCGCGTATTGAGCTGGCTGTTTCGCCTGCCGAACATATCAGCGATGCGGTGGCCGCCTTGCTTTTTGGGACGAATATTAAGGGCTATGATGTGCAATTGATCAGCGGGTATTTCAAAAACCGATTGGCCATTGGGGGTGGTTGGGCAGGCAGCCTGGGTGGAACCGGATTCAAAGGGGAAGCCACTTATTTTCGTGATATTGAGTTGGTTGACAGCATCCCATCATCCAATATTGTGGCAGCCATTTCCTTTGATCATTTATTTGTTGGTGGGTTGTATGTGGTGGCCGAAGCCCTCTATAATGGGGGAAACAAGCGACAACCGATCAACGCTTTGCAGTTTTTGCAGCCCTTGCGCCCCGACAACATCAGTTTTTCCGAATTTAGTTTAACAGGCAGTGCCATGATGCCATTCTCGCCCATTTTTTCTGGCAATCTGGCCTTGATCTATTTTCCTGATATGGGGGCAGTGTTTGCCATGCCCGGCTTCAGCTGGTCAGTAATTACAAACCTGGATTTGAGTTTTGTTGCACAGGCGTTTAAGGGTCGCGAAAACAGCCTTTTTGCTCAAGGTGGATTGGCGTGTTACCTTGGTTTGAAATGGTCGTTTTGATGATTAAATGTGTTGTCCCCAGAAGCCATCGCCTTTTTCCACCAGCAAGTCGTGGGTTACTTTTACCTGGCAGGCCAGCCGGAGTCCGTTGCTGAGTTGATGGGGTGCCAGACTGAGCCTGATTTTTTCCTTTGTACTGATGGGATTTGTTGTGCCTGTTAGCTTTACGGCACAAGTGCCGCAAGTGCCTATGCCAAAACAACTTACCACCCGCGAATTACCATTGTGCGGACTGAGGCCATTTTCGAGCAGCACTTTGCGCAGGTTGGCACCTTTTTCACATTTGATATTTTCCCCCTTAAATCTTACCTCCGGCATTTTTGCAATATTTAACAAATCTAAACACAACTTTGGGTGTTTTGTTCTGTAAGCTTTCACAATTGGCTGAAATATGCTTTCATCCCAGCTTTCAAAACTGAATAATAAATGGCTTTAGGCCCTGTTTTACCACCATTCACCGATTAGTTTCCCCCACTTACCTATTTTTTATTTACAAAGGCCTGATAAGCTTGTATGTTTGCTAAAAAATCATTGAATTTTAAACCTTTTAATAACTTATTCTAATGGAAACTAAACAAACTTCAATCGACAGACGGGCAGTTGCCGGGATACTGCTTATTGTAGCCGGAGCGTTGTTGATGCTCGATATGGCTGATCTGTTGCCTTTTAGCCTGCGCTATTACATTATTTCGTGGAAAACCTTATTAATCGGTATTGGTTTGATAACCCTCTCCAACCGCGAAAACCGAACCACAGGGTATATCCTCATTGGTCTTGGTCTTTTCTTTTGGCTCCCCGAACTGCTTGATTACCGCGTGCGCCTGAGCACTATTTTCTGGCCCAGCATTTTAATCGGTATAGGTTTGATTATGCTGAGCCGTCGTGGCAGCAGCGAATCGAAATCCAAAAAGCATATTTTCAGCGGTTCGAACAGGCAAGGGGTTTCGGATGAAGATGTGATTGACGAATTGGCCATCTTTGGTGGTGGTAACACACGCATCACTTCAGAAAACTTTAAAGGCGGTAAAATTACGGCCATCTTCGGCGGAAGTGATATTGATATGAAAACAGCATTGCCTTCAAAAGAGGGTTGCGTTATTGATGTGTTTACCCTTTTCGGCGGAAACAAACTTATCGTGAGCAATGATTGGCAGATAAAGTCGGAAGTGGTGGCCATTTTTGGAGGCTTCAGCGACAAACGCATCCACACAGCTGACCGCAATCCTGAAAAACTTATGATCGTAAAAGGGGTGGTGTTGTTTGGTGGAGTCGAGATTAAAAGCTATTAACCCATAGGTGCCATTGCATATCAGGCTCCATTTGTATTGCATACAGTTGATCATGTCTTTTTCAATATCAATTAAATGTCAGAGACAACTGTAACATATTGGGCGCAAGCCCCGTCAATAAAAACAACACTGTTCAACCACACACTTTTTCCGATTATGTTAAATCCGATTGTAAAGAAACGCAAATACCTGATTATTTATCTGGGGGCATTTGTTGTGATTGCGCTTTTACAAATGGCTATCATCAATTACTTCCAGGATATCAACCTACCGGCTGCTGCTGCTGATGCTGCCATTTTTAATGCACTGCTTGCCCTTATCGGTTTCAATATTTGGTATGTTTTGCGTTTTAACCTGCGCGAACAGCAGAGCTTCTTCGACCTGGCAGTAAACCATGTGCTTTCGGCGGTAATTACGGTTGCTCTTTGGCTTACGGCCGGTTTCTTCATACTCCAAAGCGTGGAAAGCAACAATGAGCTTTACCTTCAATTTTTGCAGCAATCCTTGCCGTGGCGAGCTATTATAGGTTTGTTCTTTTACCTGGTTTTTGTACTGGTTTACTATATGTTTATGTATTATGAAGACTTGCAGCAAAAGATGCTTGTTGAATCAGAACTGAACAATCTGGTGCGCGAAGCCGAGCTCAATGTGTTGAAGTCGCAAATAAATCCGCATTTTTTGTTTAACAGCTTAAATTCAATTAGCTCCCTTACCATGACCGACCCCGAAAAGGCCCAGGAAATGGTTATTAAGCTGAGCGATTTTCTGCGCTATTCCTTAAGCCACGACCGCAAGGAAACCACTACGCTAAGGCGTGAACTGGAAAACACCGAGCGTTATCTGGATATTGAGAAAGTGCGCTTTGGCCATCGCTTGAAGTATCAGCTGAACATTAATGAGGATTGCCTGAATGCGAGTATCCCCAATATGATTCTGCAGCCTTTGTTTGAAAACGCCATCAAACACGGGGTGCATAACAGCACCGAAGAAGTGCTCATCGAATTGCGTTGCGAGCCAGATGAAAATTTTTATATCTTGCGCCTTATCAACGATTTTGACCCCGAAGCTATACGTCCGAAAGGCGAAGGCATCGGCTTGAGAAACATCCGCGAAAGGATGCAACTGCTCTACAAACGCGATGATTTACTGAAGATCAATATGGGCAAAATTGAGTTTGAGGCTGTTTTGAAAATCCCTAAAAGAGCGCACAATGAGTAATAAAATACGTACCCTGATCATTGAAGACGAACAACCTGCCCGCGACCTCTTGCGTGCATTTTTGAGTAATTTTGACGAAATTGATTTGATTGGCGAATGCAGCGATGGCTTCAATGGCTTAAAAACCATCAACGAAACCCAACCCGACCTTATCTTCCTCGACATTCAAATGCCAAAACTCACCGGCTTCGAAATGCTTGAACTGCTTGACGATTTGCCTGAAGTGATTTTTACCACAGCTTATGACCAGTATGCCATTCAGGCTTTTGAGCTCAATGCAGTGGATTACCTGATGAAACCTTTTGCCAAACAAAGGCTCCGGCAGGCCGTTGATAAGGTGATTGACAGGTTTAAAACCAGACATGCAGGCGGCGATAATGTAAAAAAGCTTTCGGCTCACCTCCACGACAAACCGCAATCGCTCGACCGTATCGTGGTGAAATCAGGCACAAAAATTCACATCATCCCTGTTGATCAAATCGAACAGATTGAAGCACAAGATGATTATGTGATGATCCATTGCCCCGACGGACGTTTTATGAAAAAGGAAACCATGAACTATTTTGAGGAGCACCTGCCTTCCAACCAGTTTGTGCGGGTACATCGATCACATATTATCAGCCTGAAACAAATACAGCGCATGGAGCAATATGGCAAAGAAAGCTATCTGCTGATACTCAAAAATGGCAACCAGGTGAGTGTGAGTAAGCACCGTATTAAGGACCTCAAAAAGGAACTCAACTTTTAGAAAGCCCACCTTCTTATTGCATCCAAGTGCAACGAAAAGCAAACAGCTTATTTAGAATTAATATTAATAGTGAGCAGGGGCTGTGATTTGAGCTGCCTTTATTGATTTCAGAACCAAATATTCTTACTTTTGGTTTGAAATCAATCATTATGAACGCAGCCAACCAATCCAGTAAACGGCTCTTTATTCTTTTAACAATTGCGATTAGCCTGATTATAGCAATTGGCACCTATGCATATTACATCACCCAAAAACAATCCATAATTCAGGAGAAAAAGGATGATTTAAAAGGAATAGCAAGCCTCAAAGCCGATCAGTTGAACCAATGGCACTTGGAACGCCATGCAGACGCAAATGTCTTGGTAAAAAGCCCGTTTTTTGTGCGGGCTGTTCAGCAATTGAAAAATCAAGGGATTACCCCAATTTTAGAGCATGATTTTTATGCCCAACTGCAATTGTTTAATAAGTATTATGGCTATGACAACTTGATATTGGCAGATACTTCGGGCAAATTACTGGTTTCTGTAATTGAAACAGACAGTGTATTGGATGATACAACAGCCCGACAAATCAGTCAGGCAATTAAATCAGATAAGATTTATTTTACGGACATCTATTTTTGCACCCAACATAACAAATACCACTACGACATCATTGTGCCTGTTTGGAACAACCTGCCTTATCCCTTAATGGTTGTTATAGTCCGAATTGATCCTGAAGATTTGCTTTTTCCTATAATCAACTCCTGGCCCACAGAAAGCCCTACTGCCGAAAGCCTTATTGCCAAGCGTGAAGGTGATTTTGCGGTCTTTGTCAACTCGCCCCGCCACTCATCTCAACAACCCTTGCAGAAGAAAATTCCATTAACGGACACCCTGGTGCCTGCCGTTAAAGCCATTTTGGGATTTACCGGATTTGTCGAAGGCGATGACTACAGGGGTAAGGCCGTACTCTCCTATGTGCATCAACTAAAGGATATGCCTTGGTATATGGTTGTAAAAATTGATAAATCAGAGCTTTATAAAGAGCTTAATTTTCGAACAGGTATTATTTTATTAACAGGCCTGCTGCTTATTTTTATTACTTCCGCAAGCCTGGTGTCAATTTATAGTTTCAGGCAACGAGGTTTTTACAAATACCTGCTTGCCCAGGAGCTGGCATTAACCAATTCCGAAACGCGCAACAGGACAACGCTTTACAGCATTGGGGATGCCGTTATTACCACCGATACAAAAGGTGTTGTTATGCAAATGAATCCCGTTGCTGAAAGGCTTACTGGATGGAATGAAAAAGAGGCGGCAGGAAAAGCGATAGGGAAAGTGTTTAATATAATGGCCGAGCAGAGCAGACAAATAGTGCAAAACCCGGTGGAGCGTGTGCTTGCTGAGGGCAAAATAGTGGGACTGGCAAATCACACACTGCTTATCAGCAAGCAAGGCCATGAAATCCCTGTTGCAGACAGCGGTGCTCCCATCATTTCAGCTGAAGGGGAAATATTGGGTGTGGTGCTGGTTTTTCGCGATCAAACGGCTGAAAGAGAGGCGCAACATGCACTTGAAGTAAGCGAAGAAAGGTATGCACTTGTAATTGCGGCTTCAGAACAAGGGATATGGGATTGGCATGTTGATACCAACGAAGTTTATTATTCTGAGCAATGGAAAAAACAAATTGGCTATGAAGATCATGAATTGAAAAATGATTTCAATACATGGGTTGAACACCTTCATCCTGATGAAAGGGAATCTTGCCAGGATGCAGTTTATTCCTACCTCAAGCAGCCTGTTGAACACTTTGTGCTTGATTTCAGGTTTCGCCACAAAGATGGAACTTATCGGTGGATACACAACAAAGCATCTTCATTAATTAATAATGAAGGCAAGGTAATTCGATTATTTGGCATTCACACTGATTTTACCGAACATAAACAGGCCGAAATAGAATTGCTTGAAAAGCAACAGGCCATTGAGGCACAGAATGAGGAATACTGCGCCTTGAACGAGGAGTATATGAGTGTGAACGAGGAGTTGAAAACCACAAACGAAAACTTGCTGACAGCAGTAGAAAAAGCGCAGGAAAGCGACCGCTTAAAAACAGCTTTTTTGAACAATCTTTCGCACGAAATACGCACACCCCTGAATGCCATCATAGGGTTCGGCGATTTTTTGGGCGGCCCCGACCTGGATAGGGAAGAGCAAAGAAAATTTGTAGCCATTATTCAGAGAAACGGCTTCCAACTGGCCAGTATTATCAACGATATTGTGAGCATGGCTACCATCGAAGCCGGACAGGAGGTGTTGAGAGAAATGGAAACCAATGTCAGTGAAGTTATAGAGGTTGTTCACCAGCAGTATCTTAAAGCTACTAATCTCAAGGCACTTGAGTTTATAATTGAGAATACACTTGACGAAACAGAGGCACAGGTGTTTTGCGATGAAACAAAACTTACCCAAATGTTGGGAAACCTGGCTGGCAATGCCATTAAATTTACTGAAAAAGGCAACATAAGAATCACGTGTTCCTTAAAAGGTGATATGCTCCATTTCTGTGTAAACGATACAGGAATTGGTATTCCAAAAGAATTTCACCGCGACATTTTTGAACGTTTCAGACAAATTGAACCAGATTCATCAAAACTCTATGGAGGCAATGGTTTGGGATTGGCCATTACCAAGGCTTATGCCGAACTAATGGGTGGCGAAATATGGGTGGAATCGAGTACCGGACAGGGATCGCGTTTTCATTTTACAATTGCTTATAAACCACTGCATAAAAAAGAAGGGAAAAAAACCATGAATACCATGAAGGAACTGGATAAGGACGACAAGAAAACCATACTGATTGTTGAGGACGAATACAGCAATTATTTTTTCCTTGAACTGATGTTTAGCAAAATGGGAATTGTACCTATTGTAGCCCACAACGGCCAGGAGGCTATCGAAATAATTAAATCTAACCCGTTGATTGATTTGGTATTGATGGATTTGAAAATGCCTGTACTAAATGGTTTTGAAGCTACAAAACAAATAAAGGCCCTGCGGCCCAATCTGCCTATTATTGCTCAAACGGCTTATGCCCTGAGTGCCGACAAGCACAAGGCCATCGATGCCGGCTGCGATGATTACCTGACCAAACCAATCCGCAAACAGGATTTGATGGCAGCATTGGCCAAGTATTTATAGCCTGCCCGCCTGTTTATTCGTACTGAATGGCTTCAACCGGATTGTTCCGGATTACCCTAAACAATTGATAACTTACTGCTATCAATCCGGCTGCGAAGGCCAGCAAACCCGCAATTATAAAGGTGGTCCATTTTACATCAATATGGAAGGCAAAATTGCTTTCGAGCCACCAGTTCAGGGCATACCAAGTGGGTGCAACAGCCAGCACAAAAGCTACAGCAATCAGCATGATAAAGCTTTTGTAAAGCAACAAAGCCAAATCCATGGGCGAGGCTCCCAACACTTTGCGTATCCCTATCTCTTTTGTACGTTGCTCAGCCGTATAGGCCGATAAGCTAAGCAATCCCAGCAAAGCAATAAAAATGGAAATGGCTGACGCAATGGCAAATAAAACACTTGTCTTTCGCTCATTGCTGTATTGCTTTTCCAGCTCCGTGCTGAGCAAGCGGTAATCGAAAGGTTTAGCACCGGCATAATCCAACCACACATGCTGGAGGTGTTCAATCGCTTGCTTTTGTTGGCTGGCATTAAACCTGACGGCCATGGTAAACCCTGGGCTCTGGCCAATCATTATGATAAAAGGTTCAATGGGGTTGTGCAGGCTTGTGCCATGAAAATCGGCTACCACACCAACCACTTTTAACATCCTGCCGCCACTGCCGTCGGGCTCAAAATTGAAATGTATCCGCTTGCCCAGGGCTCGTCCGTCCCAACCCAATGCTTGAGCCGTTGCCTGATTGATAATGGCAGCCTGTTCGCTGTCGGTAGCCATGCTGCGGTCGAAGTTCCTGCCTTCAACAAGCCGCATTCCCATCACATCAACATAGTCATAATCGGTTTGTAACAACATCAACACTTTTTCATCCCATCCTTCATCTGTTTCGGTACGCATAATGATTTTGGCCCCGCTCAGGCCAGGCAAACCAGAAGCATTGGTAACACCCGTTATGGCCGTGTTTGTTAATAATTCGCGCCCAAATGCTTCGTGCTTGTTGCGAAAGCTGCTGTCCTGCATTTGTATAAAAAGCAGATTCTCTTTCTCAAACCCGAGGTCTTTCTGCCTGATATAGTCCATTTGCGACGAAATGACAATCGTACTGATAAGCATGGCAATGGCAATCCAGAATTGGTAAACCACAAGCACCTTGCGAACCAAACTGCCTCGGCCCTTACCGCTTGTTAAAACTCCTTTAATAACACTGCTTGGTTTCACAGAAGAAAGATAAAATGCAGGATAGCTTCCTGAAACAAAACCAACAAGCAAAACAATTCCAACGATTAACAAAAACAAGCCCGGGTTCTCAACGAAGCTCAAGCTCAGGTTTTTATCAACCAACTGGTTGAAGTTGGGCAGCAATAGTTGTGCGGCTGCCAGCGCTATCACAAAGGCTACGATAGCCATTACCATCGATTCTGTAAGAAACTGTATGATCAACTGCCCCCTGTGTGCCCCGGCCACTTTTCGAATACCTACTTCGCGCGAACGGCTCACCGAGCGTGCCGTGGCCATGTTCATATAATTGATGATGGCAAGCATAAGAATAAACACGCCTACAAGCGCGAAAATGTAAAGGTAGGACTTGTTGCCAATAGGTAAATCCGATTGGTATCCGCCTTGCATATGCACCATTGCCAAAGGGGTGAGTACAGGTCGGAAAGTGGCATTAAGCTGATCGCCAAGCGATTTCATATACTTTTCAAAAAACATCGGAAAACGCGCATAAATACCTTCAGGCGAACTGCCTTCGTGCAAACTAACATAGGTCATTACATTCACGTTCCAGAACATATTGGGATCGAGGCTGTGCAGCAATTGCGGATTGTCGCGTAAGGCACTTATCAGCGAAACAAGGCCATCAAAGCGCAGATGTGAATTTTCGGGCACATCCCGGATAACGCCTGTTACTTTGATCGGAAAGCCGGCATCCGTTTCCATTATTTGACCAACAGGGTTTTCATCACCAAAGTATTTCCGGGCAAGGGTTTCGGTAAGTACTACCGATCCAATATGATCAAGCGTATTGGCCGGATTACCATAGATAAATTCGTGGCTGAAAATATCGAACATGGTTGAATCGACATAATAGAAATCTTCTTCATAAAATTCTTTTCCTTCAAAACGGATTAAAATTGTCGGCATTTGTGCCAACCGCACCATTTGATTTACTTCGGGAAATTCCTGCTTAAAGGCAGGTCCTAAAGGCAGTGCAGTCAGGGCAAAACGGTCTTCGTGGTCCTTGATGTTGAACACAGACTGTATGCGGTAAATGTGCTCATGGTTTTGAAAATGCTTGTCGTAGCTCAGTTCATTTTGCACATAGAGTAAAATAAATATTGCTGCCGCAAAGCCCACTGCAAGCTCGAGTATGCTCAAGCCGGAATAAACTTTTGATTTCAACAGGTTGCGATAGGCCGTAAGCAAATAGTTTTTTAATATGCCCATAATAATGAATTTGTTGTGCCCGCGCATAAAAATATCCATTTCGGGCCCTGGTTTGGGCTTTTATGAGCGATATTTATGCCAAACAACATAACTGTTTGTTTTAGAGTTATATAAACCCATTCAATTTCACCAACAACAGCAAAACTGTTCGTTTTAGAAAGGGGAATGTTCAAAAACGTACAAAAAGTTGGTGAAAATTGCCTATTCATAGGTTTGTGGTGAGCTTGCCCTGAACATGGTGGCAGATAGAAAAAATCGCTGTCGCGCGATTGCATCGTTTAACCTTCGCGAATCACTTTTGGAAAATTAAGCTTATTTTTAATTCTTGCTAATATTGCCTCACGATACAATCGTTCAGCAGCGAACATTTTGCCAACTGCCAACTAAAAACGTGATAAACAAATCACTTCCCCGCAAAAAAAGGTATTAATACAGAAAATTATCATAAGGATACCGAATGGCATGCATATCCCTGATTTCATCATAAAGCAAACTCCTGAACTCCTGGTAGTTTTGTTTTTCGGTGGCCGAAATAAAAATACTAGGTAATTTGTTGTTGGCCATCCAGCTTTTTTTCAGCTCCTCGAGGGAATAATTTTTTTGGGTAAGCGGGCTTAGGTCATCTTCATCTTTTTGCTCATAGGTGTAAGCATCCACCTTATTGAAAACCATGATGGTTTTTTTGTCGGCAGCTCCAATTTCGTCCAGTGTTTGGTTTACAGTTTCTATCTGTGCCTCAAATTCGGGGTGAGAAATATCAACTACATGCAGCAAAATATCCGACTCGCGCACCTCATCCAGTGTTGATTTGAAGGATTCGATCAGGCTGTGGGGCAGTTTGCGGATAAAGCCTACTGTATCCGACAACAAAAAAGGTAAATTATCAACCACTACCTTACGCACTGTTGTGTCGAGTGTCGCGAAAAGCTTGTTTTCGGCAAAAACCTCCGATTTGCTCAAAAGGTTCATAATGGTGGATTTACCCACATTTGTATAACCCACCAATGCTACGCGGATCATTTTTCCACGGTTTTTTCGTTGGGTTGTTTGCTGCACATCAATATCCTCCAGCCGTTTTTTCAGCAGGCTAATCTTGTCGCGGATAATACGCCTGTCTGTTTCGATTTCAGTTTCACCGGGCCCCCTGAGCCCTATGCCTCCCCTTTGCCGCTCAAGGTGCGTCCACATGCGGGTAAGGCGCGGCAGCAGATATTGGTACTGGGCCAGTTCTACCTGTGTTTTGGCGTGTGCCGTGCGGGCCCTTTTGGCAAAAATATCGAGGATCAGGTTTGTGCGGTCTAGTATTTTGCAACCCAGTTCTTTTTCAAGGTTTCTGATTTGCGATCCGCCCAATTCATCGTCAATAATAACGATATCAATCTCTTCGGCTAATACATATTGCTTGATTTCATCTAATTTTCCACTGCCTACATAGGTGCGCACATTGGGCCTGTCAATATCTTGTATAAAGCTTTTTACAGGGATACCACCAGCCGTTTCAACCAAAAATGCCAGTTCGTCGAGGTATTCTTCTGCTTTTTCGCGGCTTTGTTCACGTGTGGCCAGGGCCACCAGTACAACACGTTCCAGTGTTTTTGCAGTTTCGATGCCATTTCCCATATTAAGATTTGGTTTTGCGGTGTTTGCGGCCAGAGCTCTGAGCGGTGCGAGTGTCCCTTGTCATGAAATAAACGGCAAGGCTGGCAATAAAAAAATGGGTAAAAATGTCCGGTATAGGCGATGGCTTAAGCAGTATGAGGAACATATGGAACATGGAAGCAAGAAAAACCATGAAAAAACCATAAACAATGAAATACTTTCTTGCAACAACAAGCAGCAACAATGCCGCCGAAGCCAGCAAAATGATCAGAAACCATCGAAGCGTCCAGTTGCCAAAGGTATTGGCAAAACCGGGGTCTTCAATATAAGGGAACAGTACCGTAAACAAATAGGCAATTACGCCTATACGCATCAGTATGGTTACCATTTTTATCAGTCGTTGTTGTGTGTTGTCACTCATTTGCATTTGGTTTTAAAAAGGCCTGAATCCAATAATTTCGCGCACTTCCCTGATGGTTTGCCTGGCACTTTCGCGGGCTTTTTCTGCACCCAAACGTGCCACTTTGCTTAGGTAAGCATCATTGGCTTTAATATCGAGGATTCGCTCGCGCAAAGGTGTTACGAAGGTATTTATATCTTCGGCCAATTGTTTTTTCAAATCGCCATAGCGAATAGCGCAAGTGTTGTATTGTTCGTCAAAATGGGAAATTATTTCGGGTTCTGACACCACTTGCATCAAGGTAAACAAGTTTTGGATGGCTTCAGGCTTTGGCTGATTGGGTTCGGTGGGGCCGCTATCAGTAACCGCCCGCATTACTTTTTTGCGAATTGTTTTGGCATCGTCAACCAGAAAAACAGCATTGCCTTCGCCTTCGGATTTGCCCATTTTACCGCTGCCATCCAGCCCTGGTATTTTTACAAGTTCCTCACCAAAATTAAAGGCATTGGGGATAGGAAAATATTCCTGCTTATACATGCGGTTGAAACGTCGCGCAAAGGTGCGGGCCATCTCCAGGTGCTGTTCCTGGTCTTTTCCAACAGGCACCTTATCAGCCCGGTGAATGATAATGTCGGCTGCCATCAGTGTTGGGTAGGTAAGCAGGCCAGCGTTCACATTATCGGGTTGTTTGCGAACCTTTTCCTTGAAGGTGGTTACCCTTTCCAATTCGCCCACATAGGCATTCATATTCAGAAAAAGATACAATTCAGCAATTTCGGGCAGGTCGCTTTGCACATACAAGGTGGCTTTTTCCGGGTCGAGGCCAGCAGCCAGGTATTCGGCCAGAACCTGTTTTACGTTTCCGTGCAGGTCGCTGGGGTTGGGATGTGTTGTAAGCGAATGATAATCAGCAATAAAAAAGAAACAGCGATGTGTTTCCTGCATTTTCAGAAAGTTTTTTACAGCCCCAAAGTAATTTCCCAGATGTAGGTTTCCTGTTGGCCTGATACCGCTTAATACTGTTTCCATAGTTACAAAGTTAGCTTTTTTTTAAGTTAAAAATAACCCGCCAAGACCTTTGGCACTTGACGGGCTATTTTATAAATAAGATGTTTACCGGTTTATGGTTGAATGGCTGTGTGAGAAATGCCATA